>NZ_JBFDAH010000017.1:0-108819 GCF_040719265.1 Aliikangiella maris
TTCCAATCCTCCCCAGTCCGGGACTTCACTAGACATAACCGCAGCACTTCCTAAAGACAAAATTATTAACAAATATATTCTTGAGATGATTTTCATAATTGTGATTTAACGTTTTACTTTGCGGCTTTGATTAGCGACTGCAAGGAGCGGTTCAAAGTCGCGCAACAGTTAATTGTTATGTTTAATTCACTCACTAATAATGCCACTTTGTATCATACGATAATAGCCACTTGAAATCGTATTTGCTGCTACAAATAAGCAGAAGGAAACGATTACTACATCTTTTAGCCAGTTAAAAAGACCTTTAGGATTGGATTTATGGTCTTTAACCGCCATAAATACAAAAAATGCGGCATATCCAATAAATACAAAACCAAATAGAAAGACACTTACTGCCAAGACTTTAGCCATATGCTACTTATATCCATGAAACATAACGCCCGCAACAACGGGTTGGGTGAGATGGCGGCATTTTTGCGGCTTTTTGCAAAAATGGTGACAGCTTACCCAAGTCCGATTGCTTGCGTTTGTTATACGTTTGTTGCCAAGTAATCATCAAAACTTCCAAATTTACTTACTACACCTTTGTCGTCACAGGTAATATAGAAACCTTGGTTGTCAACTAACTGGTTTATTAACATATCACTATATTGCTCGGGCAGTACCTTTTTAAGCATTTCGATTGCAGATTTTTTTGATTCCAGGTGGAAATGGCACTCACCGTCATCATGTGATCCAAACTCTCCGATACCGGGTAATTTTGCATTAAATTCAACTACCCCAATATCACCTTCCGATTTTAGAAAAGCCACAATATTTTTTACTTTATCAAATTTGGGTAATTCGTTTTCAGTGGCCCATACATATTTTTTGTAGCAGGTTGCACCAAAGCTTATTAATTGTATTTGTGCTTCTTCGTTGAAAAGAGAAAGTCCGTCTAAAGTAGAACATTCACCAAGATAAAGTGTTACACCATCAACAGTCTCTTTGTAGAGGTAAACTTTCGGCTTCATCTCAATTTTCATGTGCATGCGATCGTTATACGCTTACTATTTTACGATTTTACCGATATACAGATCTTCAACTGGGAAAATCATAGTGTAGTCATCCCAGTTTAAGTTTCCATCCACTATATCGAACCTCAAAAACTCAGACTCTTTTTTATATTTGTCATAGTCAGGATGACCCGAAGAAAATATAAAGGGCGCAAAGTCTAAATTTTGCTTATGCCCATCTGTAAATTCAATTTCTAGGATATGGGACTTAACATGGTGAGCGGACTTAACCAATAGTTCTGACATTTCGGCCCCTTTGTGTGATGATTTTTGGGGCAATAGGCTTCTTCTTGATGAAGTAATCAACCCACTTTTCAATAATTTCCGATGCATTAGCATTCACAAACTCTTCAAAATCTCGCCTTTTCGCCGGTTCCAGACCTTGCCCTTTGTCTCTTTGCCATTATATTTTCCATGTACATGAATAGGCTCATGTTCATTACTGTAGAAAAATAAAACGATCCCTAAGTACTCATACAGTTTTGGCATTTCTTATCTCCCTTTTTTGTGTTTGATAAATTTGCGTATAACGCAAAAAGCATGTGTGCGTATTTTGCATCACCTACCTTGACTGGTTAAATTTTTATCTAAGTGAAAATACTGAAAGCTTATGGGAGTTCTTATGGGGCCAACCAGACTTACACTCCCCACCTCCGAGAGCATAAACTTCTCTCTCCGCAGCTTTTGCCGTAATAACCAAAGATAAAATAGCCTTATCAAAATCTAGCTTTGGATCTAACCAAAAACTATTACTATTACCACAATCAGAATTGCCTGTACCATCTTTCAATACAACAAGAATTATACCTCCATCTGCTTTAATAGATGCTACTTTTCCTACATAATCGTTTGCTGCATAAGACAAACTAGGAAGCAACATAATTAAAACAAGTATTCCTTTGTAAAACATAGCAATTACCTTTTTGTTAATTTAACGCCGCGTTCATCAGTGTATCTGGTGCAACGCTTTGTTATAAATTAATTGCCACCAACATTATGTACCCTAATATATCCGTCACCGCACCCACCTTGACTATCGAAACCAATATAGGCTTTAGTCTTGGTTGTGTGTAAGGATAAAAGTCTAGAGTACATTCTATTTGCCGCAGACTCTGGAACATCTTTTGCAATTGCAAAGTAAACAGGGTTGCAGCTAGGATGGTTAGTCGGTTGATTATCCAGTTTAAATAAAACTGTACCTGATGGATAGGTATAAATAGCGACGATATTACCTTCGATATTCTTGTCGTATTCCGCATGTAATGAATGAGATAGAAGTAAAAAAACAATCCCAATAAACGAACGCATTTTGATTTCCTCTATGATTTATAACGCTTGCGTAATTTGGGAGGCGTGCTTTTCGCCGAATCAAATTCACGCACTGGTTACATTATTCAAAAACAAAACTACCGGTAAATTTCTTTGCATTTTCAGGTCCACATTCACTATCGTGAAAAATGGGTTTAATAGGAGTTTTAGACGCGTATGCAGCAAGTAAAGCGCTGTAAACGCGATCAGCAACCTTTTCATCTAAGGAGTTCCAATAAAAGCTCCATTTATTGTTATTTGCACAACCTGCTTTTCCTGCATAAACATCGCCTTGGACAATAATCACACTTGTACTATATATGTACATTTTGTCGATAACTGCTGATTTTCCTCCCCAATCAGCAGCTTGTAGTTGAGTCGTCAAGATCAATAAAACAGTACCTAGTAAAAACTTCATATTTCTTCCTTTGTAATTTTAAATTTGTGAATGTAACGCAAAAAGCATGTGTGCGTATTTTGCATCACCTGCCTTGACTGGTTAAATTTTTATCTAAGTGAAAATGCTGAAAGCTTATGAGAGTTCTTATGGGGCCAACCAGACTTACACTCCCCACCTCCGAGAGCATAAACTTCTCTCTCCGCAGCTTTTGCCGTAATAGCCAAAGATAAAATAGCCTTATCAAAATCTAGCTTTGGATCTAACCAAAAACTATTACTATTACCACAACCAGAATTGCCTGTACCATCCTTTAATATAACAAGAATTATACCTCCATCTGCTTTAATAGATGCTACTTTACCTACATAGTCGTTTGCTGCATAAGACAAACTAGGAAGCAACATAATTAAAACAAGTATTCCTTTGTAAAACATAGCAATTACCTTTTTGTTAATTTAACGCCTTGCACAGCGGAATTTTTGGAAGAGCCGTTGTGTGGTACCCGCCACACAAAAGAGCGATGGAAAAAATGTCCGCTGGTGCAACTTGTTATGCGTGGATTAATACTATTTTCTTAATTTTAGACCAGTAACTCTTGTATAGTTTTGATACTCGGTGCAGCTATTAAAACTTTCAAAATACGCTTCCAATTTTTTTCCCGCCATTTGCGCCGCAAGCGCTATAGAAAGACGTCTATTAGTAGCATTGTCGTTCCCATCCTTACCTTGTATATTAATCCAAGTGTTATTCACACCATCCAATTTTCCATGAATGTAAGTTCCACCATGATCGTACACCTCAACTTCGAAATCTGAAATCGTGCAAGAAACACCAGCAAATGACAGTGAAGGGAAAACTATAAGCATCCCGATTATGATTTTTTTCATATTAAATATCCATAATTATAAATTGCATAACGCCACGGCTCACAGGCGGGAAACCCGTAGCGCAGCGAAGGGTTTGCCGTCCTTGTGGAGCCGATTGTTAGCTGATTAATATGGAAAACGTACGTTGGCTTTTTCATCAGGAATATCTTTGAAGAATTGAAAATCCACATGGGGTATGGAAATTTCTTTTTCGTTAATGCAGCATTCCTCGAATTTCTTACCGCTTTTACAAGGGCAATCATCGCTTGGGTCTACTTGTGAAAACCTTTCTATTGCAAAACTCATGCGCGTCCAATGCGCAACCCAATCTTCAAATGCATTGTCAAGAAAACTGGATAAGTAATCAATAAGGGAAAAATCCAAGGTTTCATCATTGTGAAGTACCGAGTATTTTTGGACCGGCTTGGTAACTATTGAAACTTCCAAAAACTCTAGGTCATGTGCGACATGAACACACAATTCTCCACCGTATATTTTGCCCTTGACGTGTGAGCACCTGGATCTTGGCCTCACTTTATGATTGCATATGCTGCACGTATAATAACCAACTTTAAACCCTGGACTCACAAATACACAGTACGGGTAAAGAGACTGCCATTTTTCCACCTTATCTTTTATGAAACGGCATCTTGAGTTTATGACGAAATTGGAATCAGAGTTTCTTTCTATCGAATCAGCATCGATTTCGCAACGCTCCAGATCATTCCAAGCATCCCTGTACTTTCGAGACTTAATCTTATCAAACGCTTCAATATAACGGATATTTAGTTTTAGCGCTTCGGACTCCCTCCAGCAATTGTTGGCGAGCTCTTCATCTCCTGATGAGACAGCTTCTTTTTTCTTCTTTTCTAACTCATCTAATATTTGAGTTACAGCCTGATTGCGAGTGTCTTCAATGTTCGTGAGCTTAATCTTCATTACTGAATTCTTTTACTGCATCAAGGGCTTTACCTACCTCTTCTACTTTGCCGTCATAGCTCACAGTTGACGTGCTGCCATCTTTCTTTTCAACTATGAACTTTAAAGATATCTTATCATCTTTATTTGCCTTAAGTTTATCGTATATGTATGAGGAAATAACGCCACAGAATACGGGGATCACGAAATACTTTACAAATAATGTACCAAGCCAGAAGTCCGCTGCATGCAAACTAAGTTCTTTATAGTCCTCATCATTTGCATATATATCAGCCTTAATCCCATTGTCATTTAAAAAATCGAGGGTATCCAAACTTCCAGCATAAAACGAGTCATCCGTTCCGTGTGATGGTAGAATCAACACCCCTAATTTATTGATATTTTCCGACAACTCTTCTGGGGCATCTTGGGCTAATTGCTCAAAGGTGATATTTGACGTTAATACGTCGAATCGTTCTTTAAATTCTAATCCTGTCATCCTCTACGTTCCTCGACCAATGGTTTATGACAGCTAACGCTCAAATAAATAGAACGTTTTTCTTGTTTCTATTTTCATTTTCTTGTTAGCACCTTATAGCAGCAAATCCATTGTAGGAGAAATATAAATTGGTTTATGTTGTGGAACCACATAATATTCCCATGGGTCATATGGCACTATCGACTCAATAGAATATGAATTTAGTTGAATTAACCCTAAATTTTTAAACAATCTAACAAATACCAAACTCAAAAAAAACATCGAGAAAATAGCAGAGATTACCGAAGCTAGGCTATGCGTTGAAGTAAGCTCACAGTGAATAGTGTTATATGTAAAAGATGAACCCATTGCAAATACGAACAGAAGTAATCCCATCACTGCTAAGGCTATTGTTTTCTTCATATCAATCAAACTCCCTTTTATTCTTCAGTGTGTTAACAGCTGATTGAATGCAGTAAATCTCGTTAATCTTCGAGCGAGCTTTTACTGATTTCAAGTTATCTTTAATATCAATATTTTACAGTGGAGAAGATAATTTTCAAGTGTTATTACTCCGCTTTACTGCATATAAATACAGGCGTCATTTGTGTTTATTTTTTAAATCAACCACTTACCAATTACAAAGCGTAGTAAATACAAATACTTGACAAAAGACTACTTATTTGAATAGCGTTTATTTGAAACAACTCAAGGAGAGAATATAGTGAAAGAGCCACACAAACCTAGGCTTATGACACAAGTTAGAGCCGCCATTCGAACCCTCAACTATTCACTTTATACTGNAATATAGTGAAAGAGCCACACAAACCTAGGCTTATGACACAAGTTAGAGCCGCCATTCGAACCCTCAACTATTCACTTTATACTGAAAGAAATTATGTTTACTGGATTAAGCAGTTTATTCATTATCATCAATTACGACACCCTATAGAAATGAGTGATAATGAGGTCAACAGTTTTCTTACTCATTTAGCCGTTGATAAAAACGTTGCGCCTGCTACTCAAAATCAAGCTTTATGTGCGCTAGTATTTCTCTATAAACAGGTTCTACATAAACCATTAGGAGAAAATACCATTAATGCGGTGAGGGCAAGAAAACATCGGAATTTACCGGTTGTTCTTTCAAGCCAAGAAGTCAAAAAATTATTAGACGCAATGAACGGATTACCTAAGTTAATGGCGCAAATTATTTACGGAACAGGGCTAAGGAAAAATGAAGTTCATCGTCTTAGGGTTAAAGATATCGACTTTGAGCGTAACCAAATTACAGTTAAACGGGGAAAAGGAGGGAAAGATAGACCATTACCACAAACCTGCAAAACAGATCTAGAAAATCAAATAGCGACTGTTCCCAGAACTTTAATTATACGACGGCATCATATTCATCCATCAGTTTTTTCTAAGCATGTTCAAAAAGGTGTTAAAAAAGCTCTAATTTCTAAACATGTTACTGCCCATGTTTTTAGACATTCATTTGCCACTCATTTGCTGGAGTCTGGTGCAGATATAAGAACGGTTCAAGAACTACTGGGTCATTCTGATGTTAGAACGACTCAAATTTACACGCATGTACTTAATAGAAATTCCACGGGCACTTTAAGCCCATTAGATAATCTTTAACGGCATTTACCCACAAATTAATTAAGGAATTCTACATAAAAAAATAAAAATAATTCTTTAAATAAAACACAAAGCCTATTTAATTTTTTTCTATTTTTTAGCTCTTTTTCTCATGCACCAAATAACATTTTATGATAGTCTAAACAGGCTTACGGCTGGAAAAATGCTTTACTTAGACAGTCTGCTCGAACAGTTACGCGATAGTAAAGAGCAATCACTGATTAAAGCCATTCAGCTCAAACTCCACTGCATCGAAAACAACATCAACAACCAAATCACTTATTTACAACTTAAAGAAATCAAACCCGACTTACCGACGCTCAAACAAAAGTTCAGTGAACAGCAATATTATATTGATAAAGAACCGGCAAATGCGATTACCCGCTATTTTGAAAGCTAGCGTTAAATACAACCATTCATTTTTGGTGAATGGTTTTTCACTCTCATCAATTTTTTATAATGGCCTCTCTCAATGGAGCAAGCCGTGAGAGCAAATTATTTTGAGTAGCGGTTGGGTAATTCAAATCATTCATTGCAATCACTAAAAGTTCTACTAAGACGATACGGGACACCCCATACTCAAACCCAATCCTCTCAAATTCCCACTAGACAAACAATCACTGTTTCGATAGATTAGTGTTTAGGATTCAATAAATATGGATATTCATCATGACTCACGCACGAAAAACTCAAATCGATTTAAACCCCATTCGTGCAAAGATGGCAAAATCACTTGAAAAATCCGATTACACCAGTATTCAACAACGCATCAATCAAGTTAAAAATCAAAGCTAGTCAGTTATTCCTTTAATGAAACTCTCAACCTCCAATCACCAAAAGCATCCCAACAGTATCATTTTTTCGCTGCAAGAGAATATCCAGCTCACTGACTGGCTTGGACGAGCCATTCGAAAAGATAAACCGAGTTATATTCCATCGAATGAACCGCCCATTTTACAAAAACTTAATATTGCTAATGACGGTTTTATTGAATTAATGAAAGCCAAAGACGATTTATCAAAACTCACTATTATTGGCTCACCCACTTCACTAACTCACTATTTAGAAAATGCGCAAAATCATTTTGTTAAAGGAATAAATTTAAGTAAGCAGGTTTTTAGCTAACACAAACAATGAAATACATTAAATCATTGTTCACATCAGCTTTTGCTGAGAACTAACTACGCTTGAAATTTGAATTTTCATTAAAAGCCAACTCAAAATTCAAAATAAAACCGACCCAATAATTTAAAACTCCGCCATTTTTTCTTTATATAATTTTAAATTGCTTTAATCAAACCCATACAATAAAAAACAAGTTATGGATGTCCTTGTTCATCTGTTCATGTCCTTCTTCCGTGTGCAGCAATTTGTTAGGGCTTCGTTAAGCTCAGCCAATTTTTATGAAAAACTGATATTTTACTTTTAACGGGGTACTTGTTATTGAAAAAAGCGTACTTAGGGTGTGAAAATACTTTCAAAACCCACTGCTCATTGTTATCAAAAAACGAAAACATAATATCTCCTGAATCAGAAAGAGCAACATTTCTAAGCATTCCTTCCGAATACATTGCAGAAAGCTCCAGTGAATCCATAAGATCTAAGCTATTGCTAAAATAGTACACGTATAACGCCTCTTCAAAAGGGTTTCCTTCCGTGACCAGAATAAGGAAGTTTTCTCCAATTCGATACTGTGCTTCCAGCACCTTTCCTGAAACCTCAATTTGCTTTTTTAAATTTTTGTTTTCAAGCAACACTCTTGGTGTTTCATTAGGTTTTTCTATCGTATCTATTACATGAAATTCATTTATTTCCTTTGTGGGCATCAGAAAAACCACCCGAAAGTGAAATCAGCACCTAGCGCACCCAATGCGCCTCCTACAAACACCCCGATAGTGACACAAACAGGTGCACCCGGCCCACAAGCGAGTCCTGCCAGCGCACCGCCAGCAGCGCCTCCGGCGAAACCTCCACCAATTATTACTCCCTCTCTCGCCGTAGCAGGTACCTTATCTTCTGCAACAGCGATGTTGTAAACGGCAACACCGATAGTAACAACCAACAATCCTCGGCCCAGCTTACTATATTTGCTGGCCGCTGCATTCATAGATGGTCTTGGTCTACCAGAACTTTCTATAATCTCGAGATATACCCTATTTTGATTGGCGGCGGATAAATTCAAAAACCAAAACAACGCAAAAAAATAACTAAATACAAATGCCAAAACATAAATAAGCTTCGTTCAGCGCTATCATCAACCAGTCCATTTTCTAAAACTTGAGGCTGATTTATTATTTCCCAAACTCCCAAAAGCGTGACTGGCACAAGAGCTAACAACGCACAAACAAAACTATTCAACAGTTTATTCTTCATAATTTCACGCATAACAGATAATTAGCCCCCGTTACTTTTTAGCCATACTTTATACAGGCTAAGCAAATAATAAGGGTGTTTTTTATGAATACTACAACAGTTGGTGTGGACCTCGCAAAGGATGTTTTTCAAGTTAAATCAGCAGCTTACCAATTACAAAGCATAGTAAATTCAAATACTTGACAAACAACTACTTATAATAAGTTGCATATGTTTAAGATAATTCAGAGAGGAAAAGTAATGAATTAAGCCACCAAAAACCAGATTCATGACTTAGGTTAGAGCCATTATTCAAACATAAAATTGTTTATTTTAAACCGAAAGAAATGACGTCTACTTGATTTGTAATAGCTCAGCTTGTTCTGCTTGTTAGCCGTTTTTACCAAAGCTCAGCTAAATCATATGAATACTTTTTAGCAGCTCTTGGTAAACAAAACCTCGTAAAGCAATCATATCTTCTTTGTCGATAGTTTCAATATTAACACCGTAAGAAAAAACACTATTATCCGGATCCTCCTTAATATAAGTCACAATACAGTCCATAGTAATCAAACACTCAATATCGTCGATTTTAACTTTCATAGTAATATTCAAGATATTATCTTGCAGAGCAACTTTCATATTGGTTTCAATTCTGCCGCCAGAACAACTCATATTTAACAACCGTCCGGTTAATGCTGGCGAACTATGGGTTTTGTTCATCACGGTAACAGGAATATCGGTAGCCACCCTCACCTCTTTACGAACTTCGACAGTTTGAATCTCTTTGGGAATCTCAAGGTGTAAGTATGGGTAAGGCTGCCCACGAGTTGCCATTACTCGCGTAGTGAAACCGGAGGCAACATTTTTTACAACAAATCGCAGTGTCACCAGTTGCCCTTCGCGAATGAAAATCATTTTATCTCTGCCTGAAAATGGCGCGGAAACAATTACGCTGCCTTTGGGGTTGATACCATAAAATTTAACCGGGTAACGTTGTTCAATATTATCGCCAATCTGCAATTGCAGTGCATCGCCTACAGCCAGTCCTAATTCTTCTACTCTCATCGGCGAGAACCTGAATTCCTCATTCAAAATCTTTTCAATTAAGTGTAGACTTTATTTATATAAAAAATACAAATCTTATTATTCTAACCATGAACAATATAAAATCGACTATGCTTTGGTTTGCTCCGCTAATCAGTTTACTATTAGCTGTTTTACTTTACTGGTTAGGATTTGAGCGAAATATTATTATCGTCGCGGCGGTTACCATCGTTTGTGCCATATGGTGGATTTTTGAACCCTTGCCTATCCCCATTACATCGCTTTTACCATTGGCAATTTTTCCTATGACTGGCGTGTTATCATCTTCTCAAACTGCTCAAGCATACGGGCATCCATTAATCTTACTTTTATTGGGTGGATTTATATTGTCTCAATCCATGTCCTATTCTGGTGCACATCGACGTATTGCTTTACATATGATTCATTTATTTGGTGGCTCTTCTCCTAAACACTTAGTAATGGGTTTTATGGCAGCAGCAGCCGTATTGAGCATGTGGATTTCAAATACCGCGACCACCTTAATGCTGTTGCCTGTAGCACTAGCCACTTTGGAAAATGTCAAAGACAAACGCCTGACCACAACCCTTTTATTAGGTATTGCTTATGCGGCTAGCGTGGGCGGAATCGGTACCCCAATCGGAACACCACCTAATATGCTATTTTTATCTACGTATCAAGAAGCGACAGGTCACTCACTTGGCTTTTTAGAATGGATGAAATGGGGTATACCACTAGTGGTACTGTTTATACCAATAATGATGTTATGGCTAACTCGCAATATAAAATCAGGCGAGAAGATTGAAGTTCCGGCGGTGGGTCAATGGTCAACCATTGAAAAGCGCGTGATGTGGGTATTTGCGGTGACGGCATTACTCTGGATTACTCGACAGGAGCCTTTTGGTGGCTGGCGAGCGTTAGTTGGCCTACCGAATGTCAACGATGCAACTATTGCATTGTTGGCCTGTGTTGCCATGTTTATCATCCCTGATGGAAAAGAAGGACGTCTGCTTGATTGGAAAACGGCTAATCAAATTCCTTGGGGGGTTTTATTGCTTTTTGCGGGCGGTATTTGTATTGCAAAAGCCTTTGCGGCCAGTGGTTTAAGTGAATTAATTGGCGGTCAGTTAAGTGCAGTCACAACGCTGCCGATCATCTTATTGATAATCACCATTGCCTTGTCAGTGACTTTTTTAACAGAAATAACCAGTAATACTGCAACAACGGCATTATTGATGCCAATACTTGCATCGGCTGCTTTAAGCGCCCAAATTGAGCCTGCATTAATCATGCTGCCTGCAGCTATGAGTGCCAGTTGCGCCTTTATGTTACCTGTAGCAACGGCACCCAATGCGGTGATTTATGGCAGCGAAAAAATTACCGTTCAACAAATGATTAAAAACGGATTTGCGCTTAACTTAATTGGTACGGCATTAACTACACTGGTATGCTATTTTACCATCTAATTTAGCAATTATTTGCGAGATAAAAAGGCTTGAAACGCAGCTTTTGCTGCAGGTGTTTGCAAGCGTTCAGCAAAAATTTGCGCTTCTTTTTTGATTAAAGCAACCGTCGATTCTCGGTCATCTCCTTTTAACACCTGCTTAGTCGCGACAAGGGAATCCAGTGAATTGGATGCGATTTTTTGCGCGTATTCTATAGATTTAGCCAGCATCGCCGGTGCATCACTAAACACTTGGTTAACCAGACCACTAGATAGCGCCTCATCTGCTAATATATTTCTGCCACTATAAAGCCAGTCATTGGCTTTAGCCACGCCACACCGCTGTGCCAATAAACGACTCGAACCGCCTTCTGGCGTTAACCCCAGCTTGATAAAGGGCAACGAAAATTTACTATCGGCTGCGGCAAATACCATATCACAATGCAACAGCATAGTTGTGCCAATACCTACAGCAGCACCATTTACCGCAGCAATAATTGGCTTTTCTAATTTTGCCAGTGTAATTAAAAACTGCACGACATGACTTTCTAAATTAAACTCCGTTTGCAAAAAGTCAGCTAAATCATTACCTGCTGAAAAATGAGCGCCACTACTGCAAATAAGGATAACTTTAATTGATGAAAGCTCACTGGCCTCCCGCAATCCGGCGAGTAACTCACCATACATCGCATCGGTTAATGCGTTCATTTTGTCAGGTCGATTAATGGTAATTTGATAAACCGAATCAAGTTGTTCGGTTAATATTTGTGCATTTGACATAAATCCCCCAAGGTTAAAAATTTAATTTACTCTCCATTATAAAACCTTAAGGGAATTGTTTATAAATAAACACAATTATCGACTGATTTTTTGCTCACTATTTGCAGTTAAATAAGCAAAAACAACATAAGCAGCGACATTTTGTGCCAGATTTTGTGGATCAACTTTATCCAGCGTATCATCGGCAGTATGGTGAACATCAAAGTAATCAGTGCCATCCTGATGCAATGCAAAAACAGACATACCTTGTTCAAAAAGCGGTATTAAATCCGGTCCTGGTCTGGCTTGATTATTCACATACTTTATCCCGAGAGGGGTCATTAGTTGGCTCATGCGATTGACCAATTGCAAATTATCAGGTGAGACATGCGACGAAAAAGCATAGATTTTACCCGCACCAAAATCCGATTCAGCACCGGTAACGTGCAGAGGCATTTCTTGTTGATGCGCTTTAGCATAAGCTTTCGCACCAATTAATCCTTGCTCCTCATTGGCCCATAAAATAACTCGAATAGTTCGTTTTGGGCGGTATCCACTTGCGCCAATCAGTTTTGCCGCAGCAACAGTAATAGCAACACCTGCACCATCATCAATTGCCCCAGTACCTAAATCCCAAGAATCTAGATGTCCACCAATAATAATTTTTTGGTCAGGCAATTCACTGCCTGACATTTCAGCAATCACATTTTGTGAAGTATATTCTTCGCCAGGTCCGGAGTTTAATTGCAACTTCATTTTAACGGGCTGTTGACGAGCAAAAATCCGCTCTAACAAATCTGCATCGGGGTTTGAAATAGCCGCAGCAGGAATTTGCACGACATTATCTTTATATCGCATCATTCCGGTATGCGGTAAACGATGAGAATCTGTACCAATAGAGCGAA
The DNA here is from genome assembly GCF_040719265.1 of Aliikangiella maris. Classification (NCBI taxonomy): domain Bacteria; kingdom Pseudomonadati; phylum Pseudomonadota; class Gammaproteobacteria; order Oceanospirillales; family Pleioneaceae; genus Aliikangiella; species Aliikangiella maris. The sequence continues at coordinate 13,192 of NZ_JBFDAH010000017.1, forward strand.
TAACAACCGCAACTGCACCCTTTAACGCTGCTTCAGAAGCGCCATTACCTCGAGCTCTAACAGCAGGCCCATAACCACTGCCATCTTTAAATCGCTCCATTTTTCGGCTGATAAATACTATTTTACCTTTCGCTGAATCAGCCTTTGAATCAATTAAATCTTCTATTGTGTTAAAATGAATAACTTCAGCTTCGATTCCTTGATCAGGCGTTGGTACACTATACCCAAGTGCGGTTACTTTAAGTTCATGTTCGTAAGGAGCAATAATATACGCTGATTCGTGACGTCTAACCCAGGTTTTAAAAGAAACCGGCTCAGTCCAAACTTTATCAAATTTTAACGACTTTAATTTTTTAACTGCCCAATCAACTGCTTTTGCATCTTGCGGTGTTCCGGGCATGCGGTGACCGACTTCAGTGGTTAATGACTCTAAAATTTCATAGGCAAGTGGGCTTTTCAAAGCTTTATCACGAATAGCAGCAACAATTTCATCTTCAGTTTGCTGCGCGCCAGCATGGATATGAACAGGACTCAGCACAACCAGGGTAAAAATAAGTAATGTATTTTTTATATTTTTAAACATTCATATGCCCCGCAAAAAAGGAATTTTAATTTGAGTTTTAAATATGGTTCATACCATAAGTTCATCTCTAAAAAATAACAATACTCAATATTCATAGATTCCCTTAATAATTTATTTGTTTATTTATTTCAGCTTAATTTAAAAATCGATTAAATTAGGTAGTTTTCAAGATTCACCTGCATTAGCAATAATTTTATATTGAATAACGGCGTATAAAATGGGTTATATTAAAATGTTAATATATAGGTTACTTAATTAGATTTAGAAATGACAAAGTTCGACATATTGTGTGACAATTGATTCTTTTATTGAGTGGCCGTTGCAGCAGGTCTATAATTTGCGCAATCAACATGAGCAAAGTTATCGACACAGCAATATTGTCGGTATTTTTAAGTCAATACATCATCTATTGTGAAACACTTCAAAGTCAGTGAGGTCACCAATGTCAATTTATCAGTTTACGGTACTCGATATTCAGGGTAACCCCGTCTCACTTGAAAAATATAAAAATAAAGTACTGCTCATTGTTAACACCGCAAGCCGATGTGGATTTACACCACAATATACGGGTCTGGAAAAGCTTTATGAGCAATTTAAAGATGAAGGTTTTGAAGTATTAGCTTTTCCCTGTAATCAGTTTGGCCAGCAAGAGCCTGGCAGCGATACCGAAATACAATCCTTCTGTGATGTGAATTACCAGATTTCATTCCCGCTATTTAGCAAAATTGAAGTCAATGGCGATAACACCATTGCGCTTTATCAATATTTGAAGTCTTCGGCGAAAGGTATATTAGGTACTGAAAAAATAAAGTGGAACTTTACCAAGTTTCTAATTAATCGCAATGGCGAAGTCGTACAACGTTATGCTCCACAAGACAAGCCAGAAAAAATTGCAAATGCTGTACAGGAATTGCTGTAACCCAATTTTAAATTCAATTTTGATCTTAATTTCAAATCGATTAAAACCTAAATACCAAAGAGCAGGACTAATGACCCATACAAACGAAATCATTGAACGCATTGAAACGCTCGAAATCAAAATTTCGTTTCAGGATGATTTAATTGAAAAATTGAACCTAGTTCTTATTGAGCAACAAAATGATATTCGCAAGCTGACTTACCTACTTGAAAAAGCCAATAATAAAATAGAAGATCTTCAATACTCAACGCAGGATGCCACCATACAAGAGCCTCCTCCACCGCACTATTAAACCTATCGTTGAGTATAACTATTTAAACCATCATGTGATTTAAAATGTAGCTTCTACAATTGCCAAATGTTCCATTAAGAAACATCAAGTAAGGAACAACAATTATCGTTCTTTCTTGTTCACAACAAATCATTGGCGTAATATAAAAAAACGCCTGAATTCAGGCGTTTTTTAAAACAAGTTTAGCGCTTTGGCTAACCGATTACCTTTTAATTTTTTGAAAAACCAAACTGGCATTGGTACCACCAAAACCAAAACTATTAGATAAAACAGTATTGAGTTTTGCCGCTTCTGTTTGCTTAACAATTGGGAAGTTTGTCGCAACAGGATCAGTTTGTTCAATATTGATTGAACCCGCGATAAAGTCATTTTCCATCATCAATAAGCTGTAGATAGCTTCGTGCACACCAGTCGCACCAAGTGAGTGTCCTGCTAAAGATTTAGTTGAACTAATTTTAGGGATTTGCTCACCAAAGATTTCTTTAATTGCATTTAACTCTGCGGTATCTCCAACTGGTGTTGATGTGCCATGCGAATTAATATAGTCGACTTCTCCTTCAACGTCGGCCAATGCCATTTGCATACAACGCGCTGCGCCTTCACCTGATGGTGCAACCATATCATAACCATCAGAAGTTGCACCGTAGCCAACCAGTTCAGCATAAATTTTTGCACCACGTGCTTTAGCATGTTCGTACTCTTCAAGAACAAGACACCCGCCCCCAGATGAAATAACAAATCCATCACGTGTTTCATCATACGGACGAGATGCGGTTAATGGCGTATCATTATATTTTGATGACAATGCTCCCATTGCATCAAATAACAGCGTTAAACGCCAATCTTCTTCTTCGGCGCCGCCAGCAAACATAATGTCCTGCTTGCCAAATTGTATTTGTTCAAACGCATTTCCGATACAGTGGGCACTGGTGGCACAAGCAGAAGAGATTGTATAGTTTACGCCAAGAATTTTGTATGGTGTCGCCAAACAAGCAGAAGTGGTACTCGACATCGTTTTAGGAACAGCGTAAGGGCCAACCTTTTTAACACCGCGTTCCAGACAAATATTGACCGATTCAACTTGCGTTTTTTGAGAACCGCCACCCGATCCCATAATGATACCGGTACGTGGATTAGAAATCAGATCCTCGGTAAGCCCTGAGTCTTTGATTGCCTGGGTCATCGAAATATAAGCATATGCCGACGCGTCTCCCATAAAGCGTAATACTTTACGGTCAATATGTTCTTTGACATCAATATCAGGTTTACCTGCAACCTGACTACGCAAACCCACTTCTTTATATTTTTCCATAAAACGAATGCCAGACTGTCCTTGCTTAAGCGAATTAACAACGCTGGTTACATCATTCCCTAAACAAGATACAATACCTATGCCTGTCACTACGACTCGTTTCATTCTGTTACCTCAAATTGATAATAAATTTATTATCAGTGAATTTAAAATTTGACTGATTATTTGACTTTAGCACTAAATACAAAATTTAAAAGTCATCGGTTGATTCAAACAACCCAACACGCAGATTTTTTGCGGTGTAAATCTCTTTACCGTCAACCAGCATTTTGGCATCGGCAATGATCATTGATAAACCCTTTTTAAGAATGCGCCTAACATCAATAACATAAGTCACCAGTTTTGCGGTGGGTAATACTTGACCAAAAAATTTGACTTCGCCGGCTCCCAGTGCACGACCTTTGCCTTTGTGCCCCATCCACGATAAATGAAAACCACAAAGTTGCCACATAGCATCAAGTCCTAAACATCCCGGCATGACCGGATCCGACTCAAAATGACAGCCAAAAAACCATAATTCAGGATTAATATCTAACTCAGCAATAATTTGACCTTTACCGTATTCACCACCCTCATCAGATATTTTGGTGACACGGTCGATCATCAGCATGTTTGGTAACGGCAGACGAGCTAATGGTCGCCCTTCAGTATTCGTTCCAATCAATTCGCCTTTTCCGCAAGCGATTAACTCTTCTCGTGTAAAAGATTCTGTAAGACTCATAACTTTAACCCTAATTATTCAGCAGCTCGGTAATTTTAACTTTATAGATATTTAACAATATAGATATTTAACAATTATTTTGGAATACGTTTAAGCTAACACATATTCGCTAAAATTGTGATCTGTCATTAGTTATGGACGCGTAAATAGCGCTTAACTATTGTCAATTCACAAACATTTGATCGATTAAAGAGGATATAGCTGCATAAATAGCGGAAGAATACCCCGTTCAAAAAACGCGGTATTATCTCTTGTTTAGCAGTCTCATCTGGTATGACCTTAGCGAACACTTGTTAGCTGAATTAAAAATTCCTTATTTTAAACCATTCGCCAGCTAGTATTACCGTCTTTATCTTCCAGTACTACGCCCATTTGCTGGAGCTGATCTCTAATTTCGTCAGCTCTAGCCCAGTTTTTATCGGCTCTAGCCTGATTTCGCTCGACGATTAACCCTTCAATTTGCTGAGTATCAAGGTCTTTGCCATCAGAAACACTTTTTAGAAATTCTTCAGGATTTTGTCCAAGCAAGCCCAGAACTCCACCAAGTTCAATTAATACGGCGGCTAAATGTGTAACCTGCTCACTGGATTCTGTCTTTGCTCGGTTCAACTCTTTGGCAACTTCAAATAATACCGCAACGGCTTCCGGTGTATTAAAATCATCATCCATTGCCTGGATAAATCGGCTAACCAAAGGATCATCGGTATTTATCGCAGGTAGTGCAGAAAGATCGACATCGCGCAGTGCAAGATAGAGACGCTCAAGCGCTGCATCCGCTGATTTGAGATTATCTTCACTGTAGTTTAGCTGACTGCGATAGTGGCTTGAAACCATGAAAAAACGCACCGATTCAGAGCGATATTCCTGTAAAACATCACGAATCGTAAAAAAATTATTTAGCGATTTGGACATTTTTTCCTTATCGACCTGCACCATCCCTGTATGAATCCAGGTATTCGCAAAAGTACAGCCGTTAGCAGCCTCAGACTGTGCAATTTCATTTTCGTGATGCGGAAACTGTAAATCAGAACCGCCTCCATGAATATCAAAGTGTTTACCCAAGCACTTTTTCGACATTGCTGAACATTCAATATGCCAGCCAGGTCGACCTTCACCCCAGGGTGAATGCCAGCTTGGCTCACCCGGTTTAGCTGACTTCCAAAGTACAAAATCCATCGGATTTTTTTTATCACCCGCCACCCCAACACGTTCACCCGCTTGTAACGCTTCAAGATTCTGCTTACTAAGTTTACCGTACTCAGAGAACTTGGGAACATGATAATACACATCGCCATCATCACCTTGGTAGGCAAAATTTCTGTCAATAAGCGTTTGAATTGTATCAATAATTTCGGGAATTGATTCTGTCGCTTTTGGCTCTACATCAGGTTTTTGTATTCCTAAAGCAGCAAAATCTTCGTGCATGATTTGTTCGAAACGTTCAGTCAATTGATTAATGGTTTCGTTGTTTTGGTTTGCGCGAGCAATAATTTTATCGTCGATATCGGTTATATTACGAATAAATTTTAAATCGTAACCTGAAAATCGAAAATATCGAGCAATCACATCAAATGCCACAAAAGTACGCGCATGGCCGATATGGCTATAATCGTAAATAGTAATCCCGCAGACATACATTTTTACTTTACCAGGGGTAATTGGTGTAAAAGTTTCCTTCTGTTGAGAAATGCTATTGTATATTTTTAGCATTGGTCAAATCGCTCCGGTGAATATATCGAGAAAATAAATAATGCCCGAGATTATAGAATGCTTGGCGATTCAAATCACCTAAATTCACTATTTTATTCGTGAATCAACTACTTAGTGTATTATCTTTGTCATACTTGCGCAGGTGTCAAATGACCCAAATAAATTACGGTTAAATATTCGCTAATTTTCATTTATGCTCGCTTCAGGTAAGATCGCCGCTTTAATTCAACATGATACAAACACAAGAGAGAATTATGGTCATATTTCATACTAGTCTAGGCGATATCAAGATTCAGCTTGATGCAGAAAAAGCCCCCGAAACAGTAAAAAACTTTATGCAATATGTCGAAAGCGGACATTATGAAGGATGTATTTTTCACCGTGTTATTGAAAACTTTATGATTCAAGGTGGTGGCTTCGATAAAGACCTTAACCAAAAACCGGTCAACCCACCAATTCAATGTGAATCACAAAATGGTCTGTCTAATAAAGTTGGAACAATTGCAATGGCTCGTACAATGGATCCCCACTCGGCAACGGCACAATTTTTTATTAATGTTAAAGACAATGATTTTCTTGATTTTACGGCTGAAACAACTCAAGGCTGGGGGTACGCAGTATTTGGTGAAGTGGTCGAAGGGATGACCGTGGTTAATCAAATTAAAGCAGTCGAAACTGGATTTGATAAAGGCATGCAAGATGTCCCCGTCGAGCCGGTTGAAATTATTAAAGTCAGCGTCGAATAGGCACAGAATTTATTATGACTCCAGTTATCCACCTGATTTCAGATTTGCACTTATGTGAAACACAACCTCACTTATTGGACCTGTTTTCACATTACATGCAGCATATTGCACCGAAATGCCAGACACTGATTGTACTCGGTGATTTGTTTGAAGTTTGGGTGGGTGATGACCATCATAGCGACTTTAATCAACAAGTCATTGCAGCTTTTCGAGATTTTGTCGAACACGATAAAAAACTGTTCATTGCTCATGGTAACCGCGACTTTTTGCTCGGCGAACAATTCATGGTAGCCTCTGGCGCAATTTTTATAGACGAGCCGTATCTATGTCATTGGAATAATAAATCCGTTTGCCTGCTACATGGTGATGCATTATGTACCGATGATTTAGCTTATCAACAATTTCGCCAAATGGTAAGAAACCAGCAATGGCAACAAAATTTTCTCTCTCAACCATTGGCAAATCGATTAGCTTATGCGGCAGACGTTCGTCAACAAAGCCAACAGCAACAATCTGAAAAATCAATGCAAATTATGGATGTTAATGCTCAAGCAGTTAATGATCTTATTCAACAAACACAGTGTGATTGGTTAATTCATGGCCATACTCATCGCGAAGGCAAACACCAGCTAACCATTAACAATCGACCATGTGAGCGCATTGTTTTAAGTGACTGGGGAAACAATGGCCATTATCTTGAGTTCACTCACAATCAATTAACCAGTCATTTTTTTCATTCCGATTGAAGCATCAATTCAAAATGCGGTAACAGCGGAAAATATAATCCCGCTTTTATCGCCCGATCTTCTAAGGCCGCAAACATTTTGAAGTAATCACTGATTTGTTGTAAGTACTGTGATTTCTCACGCTCGATAAATTGTGCCATCGACTCATAGCTCTCAGGTTGAGTCGACTTGTAATCGATAATCCAGCGAACATTATCATGTACAAAAGTCCGATCGATGATACGAGTTAAGTAACTCCCCGAATCGATCTTTTTATGCAATGTCAGTTCAGCATGCGCACAGGCATGCTGTGCTAAAATAAGCTGACCAAATTTATCATTTAAAATATTATTTACCCCAGATAAAACTTTTTCGACAGCACTTTCTAATTCTGATTGGTGGCGAAAAATATAACGACTGGCTAGCTGATTCTCAGTAATTTCCTGCCAGTTAGCGGGCAGTAAAAATTGTGGCTCATAACGCTCACTTATCCATTGTAATTGACGATGCAAAACGCTACCTATGACACTGGCAAGCTCCGAAAGCTTGTGTGACTCGTCAGGTTGTTGACTGTTTATGCTCTTTCCATCGGGTTGCATAATTAAATTAGTCGAGGCTGATTCTTTCGATGGATTATTTTCGATAGTTTTTAAAGCAAGCTGTCGCTTAACCACTGGTAACTGTGCAATTTGTTGCAAGTTAACACGTTTTAACCAGCGCGCTTGAAAGTCTGTAGCTTGTTCGCTCTTGTCAGTATCATCAATTTTTCGATTGGCGGCGTTCGTTTTATCTTTATGGGTAATAATCGGTTTAAAGTTTTCTTGAACACCCGACCAAAACAGAGATAAAAAACTTCCAGTTACCGGCTTTTTATAACCACCTTTATTTTCATCGCTATTAACATTACCCAATAAATATAATTGACTTTTGGCTCTTGTTGCAGCGACATAAAGCACTCGTTGCTCTTCAAATCTTGACTTTTCTTTATCTAAATAAGAAATGTATTGATAAACTGCATCATGCTCTTCCCCTGTTGGCTTCGAAATAGCGATCAGATGATGTGGCTCACCCTGCTCATCCAACATTTCAGTCCACTTTAACAACGCGCTTTCACGACCACGAGACTCTGCATCTAATCGCGGTAAAATCACAGTATCAAATTCAAGCCCTTTTGACTTATGAATCGTCATAACTTGAATCTGATTATCCGCTTTGGGATCCGGTGCGGCAAACAAACGATCTAATGCATCAAGTACTTGCTGTCGATCATTAAGCTCACCACTTAACTGGAGTTCATCGAGTTTATCGAGACAAACTTGCATATCATCCAAATCCGATTCGTAATCTAATGCAGCTAAACCACCAACCGCTTGAAAACATCCAGCCAGCCACTTACGAAATGGCTTTCGGGCTTTTTGTTCGATAGCGACTTTGAGAATTGGCAATAGTCGCTCACAACGTACCTGTGCTAATTGAGAAAGTTGTGGCTGCGCCATTTGAATTCGTTCTAAAACAGGAAAGTAAGGTTCAGTGGTAGTAAAAATCAGGCGAATATCATCGGCAGCTAATCCAAACCAGGGAGCGCGTAAACATGCACTCCAATTAAGTTCATCATATAAATCACTCAGCGAAAAAGCTAAACAAGTCAAATCTTTAACTACCATTTTTTGTGATAACTTAGCAATTTCAACTGCTTGAAAACGAATATTATTTTGGTTGAGTAATGTCACTATTTCGGTTAAATGCGTACGACTTCGCGCTAAAATCGCCAACGTTTTTTTACTATGGGCTACTTGGTTTTCTGCTAAATGCTGTTGCACAATTTCAATTGTTTTGTTGGCTTGCAATTCAGCATCTAATGCATTTGTACTTAAATAGACTTCAACTTTATGTGAACTCTGCTCAGGGTTAAAAGCAACTGATGGCGCATAACTTACCGCCGCCATTGCCATATTATCATGCCTTGGCATAATGCTTGAAAATTGTTGATTAACCCAATTTACAATTAGATTACTTGATCGAAAATTAACTTGTAGTTGCTTAAACTCAGGCTTTATATCCCCAATACCGTGTTGGCGTATTTGCATAAAGAGTCCAACGTTGGCATCACGAAAGCGATATATCGACTGCATGGGATCACCAACTAAAAACAAACTTCGGTGCTCACCAGGTTGCCATCCGGCAATTAGCAATTTTAGTAAAGCTAGTTGCGGTGTCGAAGTATCCTGAAATTCATCAATTAAGATGTGCTCCAATCGATAATCAAGTGCCAGCGCAATATCACTTGGCATATCATCATGCCCAAGTGCATCAATTGAAGCCAAAGAAAGTTCGGTAAAGTCAATGACATTATATTGGCTAAACTTTAACTTTAATAACGCGACAGCAATTGGCAAAACTTTAATTGTTGCCTGTAAGGTTGCCTGATTGTTATAAAACGCCTGCTCATCGGGTAACAATAAAACTTCCTGCAATAATTCTCCCAGCCCTTCAGTTTCTGTTAACTGACGAGCGATTTGAGTAACATTTTTTTTGTTAGTTTTAAATTGTAGTTTCTGTTGAGCATCGCGAGCATCTTTTTCTAAAGGGAAACCATTCGAGGCATTAAACTGTGAATAAATTTCACCTTTACCTGTCGCTTTTAAAAATAATTCTGCTACCGCTTTCCATAAAGTTAAATCGGCAAACTGTGGCGATAAAAACTCAATATTATCCGATAGTTTTAAAATGTTAGGTTTATTATCTTTTTGTTTTGCCTGTAAAACTTGCTTCACTTGATACAAAATATCAGGTAACTCAGCTAGTATATCTGTGGGTAATAAAGAAAATAACTGAGTAAGCTTTTGTTCAACAATCGTTTGAATAGAGTTAAGTAGCGCTGCGGCATTAAATGATTGACTATGCTGCGTTACCGTTGACATCCATTGTAGTCGCTTGGCCAACATTTGTGCAATTAATCCAGTCACCATTGCCATGTTATTGTCTTTATGCGCCAATAACGTTAATAGCGCTTGAGAAACTTCTGTTTCCTCTTCATCGCCCAGCATTTGCATCAAATCATCTGCAGCCATTTGATAATAAATTTGTGCATTCTCTGCAACTTGTGGCAAAGCGCCAGTTTGTGATAACAAAGGTAATGAACCCGCCAAACTAGCGGACAAACTATCAATGGTCATCAGATTAAGTCGCGATGCATTCTCAAGTAAATGCCACTCTTTTTGTTGGTCACGCTTTAGTACTCGCTGTGCTAATTGCCAGCGGTGCTTTTCATGAGCAGCCTTGGGTTCACTCCCTTGCCCCATTATTAAAGCGTCCATTACTCGGTTACGCATTTCGGCTGCTGCTTTTCGAGTAAATGTAATCGCTAAAATATTTTCTGGTTTTTCGACAATACTTAATAGCGCTAAAATACGCTGGGTCAGCAATTCAGTTTTTCCCGAACCTGCAGGAGCCTGCACAATAAATGATTGCGTACAATCAAGAAGCGCCTCACGAGTGGGTTGATCGACAACACTATGACTCATTATTATTCCTAACCGCTACTTCGCTATTTTGACTTGAATATGGTGATAGCGCACTCTTTCTGTTATCGTCATGCAAGCTTTCATCAGGCTGTTCTTCATTAATTCGACAAAAGTCAACCAGCTCACAAAACTGGCAGGATTCGAGTTGGTTCTTTGGTGAAACAGGCATTTCGCCACTTGCTATTCTTGAAGCTAATGAAGTCAGAGTCTTTTGCCATTGCTCAACTAAAGGGACATCTGGTGATATTAATTTTGGATCGCCTGAGTACCAACGTGTTTTATCTTTAGTTTCTTCAATCCCCACTTCTAAAAAACGTTGGTTTTCCTTATCAAACCAGATGCCAGCTTGTTGCACTTCACCTGTTCTTAATTTCGCATAGGTTAAACTGGTAATTTTTTCATTCTCACATGCCAATACATAGGCAGGCATTTGTGCTTCTTCAGGGCGACTGCCTAGCCATTTTTTAAAATGACTCTGTCCCGTTTTATAGTCAATAATTTCAATAGAACCATCATCTAAATAATCAATTCGATCGATTCTAAAAGAAAATTTCAACGGCCCAAGTGTCAGTGTTTTACCAACTTCAGTTTCAACAGTAAACGGAGCGCGTTGTTTTTCTATTTTAAACCATTGTAAAATCAATTGATAAAGTCGGGTAAACTCCAGCTCGATTACTTTGGGTGGTGCCAGCGCATGTAATTGCGCATTTAATTGCTGTTGAGTCTGTTTTAAACAGTTTTTAATTAAATCTTCCAGTGCCAACTCAGAAAGGGACATCAATGCATCATGAGTTTGCAAAGTCTGCCAAATCAGCTCCATAGTTTGATGTAACCAAGCACCTTTTATTTTTGCATCAATTCCACTCCGTAAGGTTTGGGGTAGTTGCAAATTAAAATGAAAATGTCCCATTGCTTTAAATGGACAAGCAGCATATTCACTTAATAAATAAGCACCACCAGAAATATCACCAACACCCAATTGTAAGTTATCTTCTTTATACCACTGATAATCGGTTGTTAATTGTAAAGCGCCGGCGAGGTTTTGCGACATAGCAAAAGAATCAACTAAAGGAATCATCTTAAAAAATGGCGAGCAGCAATCACTTGACTCTTCTTCAGCAGACTGTGTTACCCAAATATCGTCAGCACTATTTAACAATGACTGAGATAATTCTAAAGCATAGCGGTATTCTTTTTCGGCTGAGCTACCAGGCATCTGGTAACGCTGCTGTAATTCTATTGGTAAAAAGGGATTAGGGCTGGCTTTTTGAGGCCAGTTATTTTTATCAAACCCCACTAAAATTAATTGTTCAAATTCTAATCCGGCAGCTTCTAACACACCTAAAACATGCACATTAGTTCTATCACTGGGTAATTGAAAAGGCGCTTGTTGCAATAACTGTTGAAAAAATTCAATAGCTTCAGATTGGGTGCTTTTAGCATACAAACTTAGCAGCGCCGACATTTGTGTTAAAGTTTGATAAAACTCAGTTAATTGCTTTTGCTCGCTTTCAGTCAGTATCATTTGCTCCATCCAACCCCACTTTTTCAAGATATCACGCCAGACATCTATCCATACGGTTACGGGCTTTGCTTGCCTGCTGCGCTGCTGAACCTCGACTAATCGCTTATATAGCAGATTCAACTTGTCGCACTGGGCATGTGTTTGTATTGCGCTAACTAAGCGTTCAAAAGAGTAAAACGTATAAGACTGTAAACTTTGTTGATGCAAAAACTGTTTAATGACAAATGCATGTTCACCCCAGTGAATAAACGGGGTATTTTTTATCAGCATCAAGGTTGCCAAATCAATACCATCTGATTTTAATTGAAGGAGTTTCATTGCAATTGATACCAGCGGCATTTCAATAAGCGCTTGACCAGCAGAAACATTATAACGAACTTTATAAAGTGGCTCCCAAGGCAAATTTTCTTCTGGTTGAAATACATCACTAAATATTTGATGAACTAATCCAAGATGGTTCGCCAATTGATTAACGACAATACCGATAGACTGCTGAGAATTTTGCCGCAAGTTATTAGCTGCATTTTGTGCGGCAAATTGAAGTTCCTGTTTTAAATCAAGCAGCTCAACTCGCTGCCATCGCTTAACTTCACGCTGCGGATAAATTTCAATACACTCACTACCACGCTGCTGACAAAATGCCAGCCATTTCGACTCAATGGGCGTCAACTGATTAAAACCAAGTAAGATAATTTTTTGCGGAATCAGCCTCGACAGCTCATGGCGTTGGTCATATAAATAATTTAAGCGAGAGATTTGTGCTAACAGTTTTTTCTCCTTTAAAAACTGCTCTAACAGTTCAATCCAGCGAACAAAATACTGACTTTCTAAAGTAGGGGTCTCACTGATTGCATCAATACTCAAATCCCATTGGTGCAAAATCTGATAGGCATCTATAACTTTCTCGGCAACCCCAAGTAAATTAGTTAATTGCCAATGTTCTTCATTTGCTATCTGCGACTTCATCCAGATTTTTAATGCCAAACGGCTAACTAGCCTTGGCAGCGGTCGTGTAAAAGATAGTTCATCCCACAACTCATCCTGCCACTGAGAAAATGACATTACTTTAGGCGAATAAATCACTTCACCTTCACGCAAGTGATTAACAGCGCCGGCAATAAAGGCTTTTTGTGTTCTCGAATTAGGCGTCAGTATCAACGAATCGTTGTCGATATATTGTGCAACTTTAGCGAAACTGATGGTTAATGGCATAGGTTACTGAGCGATTAAAAGACTAAATAAAGACAAGACTAGCTATTTTGTGGCAGGAAACCAGCGGTTTCAAGAGACTTTTTGATTTTATCAAACTATCGATATGATTTTAACTTGCGAGATATCTTACTGACAATAAAAAAAGGCAGCCATTCCAGCTGCCTTTTTCTAATTTCCTCGATCTATCCTAGAACATTCCATTACCCTATCCTTCTGGCTCCAGCGCACTTCCGAAATCGTCCTATTCAATTCCATTGAGGGGAACTCCTTATTCCCTGTATCGATCCTTACCTTCCGTAGAATATCCGTTTTGTCTACCTGTTTGTCATTCCCTAACAAAAAGTCCATTAGCCAATTCCATTTGGCTGCCACTCCTTAAGCGGTAGCTCCCTGTCCTCCTGTTTTCCCTATCTCCTAAGGACAGTTAAAGTTTAGCTTTTCTAGACATTCAGACAAGCACAAATTTTTGTAAAAACATCATTTTTTTTATGGAATTAAAATCCAATTTGTATATAATTTCTTTAATTTTCAACTCTCTACAAAATACCTTAGCAAAATAGTAGGGATAGTCTTATTGATTTTTAGGTGATATCTCACAAGCTTGTGAGATATTTCTTACAAAATTAATGAACAATATCCTACAAACCTATTTTATATTCCTAATTCAAGCAAAAACCCTAAAATAATCAGGTATTTAACTATTAATTCACATAACCCACTGGATAAATGACATAGTCTCGGTATCCAGTTATAACTCGTTTACTACCCTTTAAGGCCTTATCTAAGTCGCTGTCTCCGGTATCAGTCAGCATTGGTCGGCCATCAAGCTCTTGTAGTTTGCCTTTAGTCGCAATAACGTCAAAGTTGTTCCAGCCAGCTTGACGAATCACTTCGGGGCTGAGCTGATGATTACCTCGCCCTAAAATGTGTCCTTGTCCACCAATAATTGTGATAATAAATCGTAGTTTTTTACCCTCAGATAGTAACGTCAAAAAGTCAGACTCTATCGCATCAGAGGTAAAGAGCTGTTGCTGATAAACAATATCGGAACCTAATAGGGTATTTTCTAGCCCTAACTGTTCCATAATCGCTGCACAGGTACTCCCAGAGCCAATAACATAATAAATATCATCTTCCATTGTTTCGATAATTTCCGCAGCAATATCTTCCAAAACCAATGCTTCAACTTCGTGACCACCACTTTTAACGGCCTGCACATATTGAAGTGCCCCTGGTACATTAAGGTATCCATATTTTTTTGCTTTCACTATACCTTCTCGAAATGCTCCTTCATCGATATCCATCACATCAGCAGATAACAGACTCATTAATTTGCCTTCAACCAAATCTTTCACTAATAGTCCGGCAGCTTCAGCCGAAACAGCATAAACACCTGAATGAATTTTAACCCCAGCCGGAACGCCTAAAACCATTTGCTCTTCATTACAGGTTTCAAAAACGTTACGAGCGGTTCCATCACCACCAGCAAATAAGATTAAATCAACTCCTTGCTGTTGCAACAGTTTTACAGCATTAATTGTGTCCTGTTCAGTTGAGGGATTTTCAGCCTGACAAATCACCCGATAATCAAGTTGTAGTGACTTGGCTAAATTCTCCCCCATTTCTCCCGCGACCGTATAAATAATCAACTTGTCTTTAACATCAACTAATTGAGACAGCGCAATTCGTGTTTTTTGCTCTGCCAACTTAAGTGCTCCCATACTTAATGCTTGCTGACGAATTGTATCACCATCGCTACCCTTCAGGCCGACTCTGCCGCCAATGCCAGCAAATGGATTGATAATTAAACCGAGTTTAAACATGAAGATTTTCCAAAAGTTATTAATTAAAAAGTTGTTGGTTAAAAGCCTGCGCCAGACTATTCGCCAGTAATCTGGCTCTTGCTGGCAATGACTTTTCGCTTAAATAGTGATTTAACTGCTGTGTTACGGCATTTTTAAAAGATTGTGAAGCATCTATCGATTGACTTAAGTTATCAGCTGAAAAGTAAAACTGATGACCACAGGCAATTGAAAATAACCACTCTAATGCTTGAGGTTTGACTTCAACTTGCTCAAACACTTGTTGTTGCGTTAAGGTTCTTCCTTCAGGTTCATACCAATATCCAAAATCATCTAGCTCTCGCCGTTTTTTACCGGCAATACACCAGTGTGCAATTTCGTGAAGCGCGCTTGAAAAATAATCTTCTCGCGAAAAAATCATCGCTTTTTGATTATTTCTGGCTGCCTGATAAAAGGGTTCTTTGGCGCCGATAACTAACTCAGTATTTTCGCTTTCACTAAATAGTTCATTAAAAACCAACACCAACTTTTTCAGCTTTTCTTTTTCGGATAACATAGATACACTAACAGATAAGGCATTTATTCCATGTAGATGCCTAACTCATTAAACATCATTAATTTTAATGTTGAATCATCAATGATTCACTATAATTAATACCTGATAAGACAAATTTAATCTTGTTTACGTTAAAATGCTTGTTTTGGTCCATTTTTTCATCAAAATTTCAGTCGTCTTAACGAAAATATAGGCATAAGCCAACATGGCTTTAAACATTGTCAAAAAGCAGGTCAATCAAACTAGCTTAACCCAAACAGGTCATTACACGAACAGTTTAATCCGATGAGTGAACAGATTTTAAAAGTTGAAACCGATCCAAGAGACCAAAACTGTATCTTAATTACGCTCAGACATATGCCAAATAAATATCTGTTTTGGCAACCAAAATGTCCTAAAGTAAAAGTTTATAAAGGACACGGGCGTCACTGGTATCATATACCTACTTTTAAACCAGCTCCCAATCGATTAATCCCGCTTTTAAAGGCAATTTCGTATAGTCCGCAATTTAAACATTTAAGACAACGATTTAACCAATAATTTTTGGCTACTTCAAATAGTCTGTTCTCACTGAGTCTGCTATAAAGATAAAATTAATCGGCTATTTTTACATTAGTCGATAAGTCATTATACTTTATTCAACGGGCTTAAAATCATGTGCTTTTGCACCAGTTGCAATATAACGCAATTGCTTAACGGCTCTCTCGGCAATTTGAGTTCGTTGCGCAGGCTTTGCATCTAATGATTCGGCACCGGCATTAAAAACTACGGCGACCATAGCCTCAGCTTGGGCATAAGCAGCATCTTTATCAAATCCTTTATTCATCATAAAATCTGATAACTCAACAATAAAATGCTGAATTTCCATTGCAACCCCTTTGCGCAGCGCGGGAGTTGTTCCTGAGCGTTCATGAAACAATAACCGAAAAACATTTGGATTTTGCTCAATAAATTCCATAAATGTTTTTACCGATGTCACTATTACACTACCGCCCTCTTCAAAACGCTTGCGCCCTTTACGCATTAACTGCCGCAGAGTTAACCCGGACTCATCTACCAAAGTTAACCCTAACTCTTCCATATCTTTAAAGTGACGATAAAAAGATGTGGGGGCAATATCTGCTTCTCTGGCAACTTCTCGCAAACTTAAACTGGCAAAACTTTTATCTGCACTTAATTGATTTAACGCTGCTTCAATAATTTTGCGCCTGGTTCGTTCTTTTTGTATTGAGCGATTGGTGGCCATTGGTTTTTCCAATTTTTATTCTTGTAATTTTTTATCAATTTTTTAAGGTTGTATTAGCTTTAACTGTTCTTTCGTTAATAAAAACACACCATGTCCACCACGAGAAAATTCTAACCAGGTAAATGGGATATCAGGAAAACTCTCTTCCAGTGCGGCAGCACTATTACCTACTTCAACAATTAACACACCTTGATCGGATAAATAGTCTGCAGCCTGAGCAAGCAACTTTCGAGTTAAATCCAATCCATCATCCCCCGAGACTAAACCCAACTCTGGTTCAGCTAAAAACTCCGCGGGTATTTCTGCAAAATCTTCTTCATCAACATAAGGCGGATTAGAAACAATGATATCGTATTTTTTATCGGGAATTCCCTCAAACAAATCAGCAAGGTAAAACGCAACATTGTCTTGTTGTAACCGTAAGCGATTAATTTCGGCAACAGCAATACAGTCTGCTGAAATATCGCCAGCATCGACTAAAGCATCAGGAAAATATTGTCCACATGCAATCGCAATACAGCCGCTTCCGGTACATAAATCAAGAATTTGTGTCACCTGCTCAGGCGCAACCCAAGGCTGAAAATTATTTTCTATGAGCTCACCAATAGGTGAACGGGGAACTAATACCCGTTCATCGACATAATATTCACTACCACAAAAATAAGCTTTATGAGTCAAATAAGGTAATGGTGTTCTTTCATTAATTCGGCGCGAGATTCGCTCGATGATTATTTGCTTTTCATTGCTGGTAATTTTGCTTGTCAGTAAATTATCAGGCACATCAAATGGTAAATTTAAGGACTGCAAAACCAGAGCAACCGCTTCATCCCATGCATTATCAGTTCCATGCCCATAAAAAAGTTCAGCTTCTTCAAATCGGCTGTAAGTCCAACGAACAAAATCTTGAATCGTTACTAACTCTTTTAATGCTTGCTCCAAAATTGATGAGCTGATTTGGTAAGACATAATATTCCTGCATTTAAATAGGTTATTTTTAATGGATAGAATAACCAAAATTTTTTGACTGTTAACGGATATGCCTGTTAACAGATATCGTTAGCTTCATTTTAAAACATTCGCATCTAGTTTGCGCAATTTTGCTGCAAAGCAGTTAACATTCGCTCACGAACCAATGCGACAAATTCTCGTCTGGTTTCAACATTAAACTCTGCAGCATCGATCGGTTGACATATCTCAACATCAATCTGTTGGTTTAAAAACAACTGTAGATCACTGCCTGCTTGTACTTTATGGATATTTTTTATCACCAGAGGTATCACTAAAGCTTTGGTATCAAGCGCAATATGAAAACCACCTTTTTTAAATTCAGCTAATTTACCATCTTTTGAGCGAGTACCTTCAGGCGCAACCCATAAAATAATTCCACTGAGCATTTTTGCTTTGGCTACTTCCAAGTCTTTTAAGGATTGCTCACGATTATGTCGGTCAATTGACAAAAACTCGCCACGGCGCAAAGCCGCAGAAAATACTGGAATTTTAAATAACTCTTTTTTCGCCAGCATGCGCAAGCTGGTATTAAGTGCGACGATACTCGTTGGTATATCGTATAAACTACTGTGATTACACATTACGATAACAGGACGGCTCGTATCATTAGGAAAATTGCTCTGACCTGTGACATTAATTTTTACCGCGATCAATTTGAGCAGTTTTTCAGCCCAAAGGCGCATCATCCGATCGACAAAAGGTCTTAACTCTCGTACAAATTTCGAACCAAAAATAATACGACAACAGTAATAAAAAGTTATCAACCCCGTTTGTGTAGCAATCCACAAAAACTTTAGTCTACTCGCTTTTTGACCACTCATATAAAACCTTAACAACTAAAACTTTAACCACAAAGACTAATGATTATTCTGGAAGATATACTTTTTCAACCATTGCATTCCTTGGGTGCTGAATGGTTAATTTAACAATTTGTGCAGTTTCAAAACCAAAAATCTGGCAACCAGGGGACAGATATTGACACAATCTTGCAACAATTGGCATATGACTTACGATAATTAACTCACTGGTAGGACTTTCCAGTAAAAATTCTCCGAGTAGTTGGGAATCAGCGTAATGCACCAGCAATTCTTCCGTTGCAAAAGGCTTAGCCAAATTTAATAGAGAATGGACAATTTCCGCCGTTTGTTGTGTACGGCGGAAAGGACTGACCAGCATATGAGAAGGCAAGATAGTCTCTTGGGCTAACATTTGCCGAGCGACACTCTGTGCTTGTTGTTTTCCGGTTTCGGATAACGCTCTGGAAAAATCTGTCTGAAATTCGTTTACCGCCAGACCATGACGCATTATCCACAGCGTTTTTAACATGGTGTTCACCCCTTTAGTTAAAATAAGTGAGTACTTTATTTGCTGATCAGCCAATTCAATAATCAGTCAGTTTGCTTATAACTGTTTTGCAAACTCTCGAACCTGCTGTAATTTATCATCAGTCAGTCGGGGTCCAAATTGCGTCACTAATTGTGCAGATGCAAAACTCGCCAGTTGACCGGCTTTGGATAAATCATGCCCTTGGCTAATTGCATATAAAAAACTCCCTGCAAACAAGTCTCCAGCCCCATTGGTATCAAGGGCTTTAACTGGGTGTCCTGCAACTTTGATTTGCTCATCACCATAAACAATTAACGCCCCATCTGCCCCCAGTGTAATAACCACAACTTTTGCCAATTTAGATAGCTTTCGAGCAGCATCTTCAAGATTATCTGACTCTGAATATAACGTTGCTTCATCATAGTTACAAAATAGTAAATCGACACCTTCACCAATGATTGCAATCAATCCTTCACGACAAAATTTAACCATATTGGGATCAGAAAGCGAGAAAGCGGTTTTAACCTGATTTTTACGCGCAAAAGCCATCGCTTCTACAGCAGCTTGCAACGCAGTTGGCGAACTCGATAGATAGCCTTCAATATACAAGTATTCAGATGCAGCCAACGCACTTTGATTAACTTGCCGAGAGTTAATTTCTCCCGTTATACCTAGAAAAGTATTCATGGTGCGGTCAGCATCATCGGTAATTAACACCAGACACTTACCCGTTTCGCCCTCTTCCAGGGCTTCATCGGCCAGATTAGTTTCTACTCCGTGGCGTAGTAAATCATCGCGATAAAAATGTCCAGTTTCATCATTTGCGACTTTACATGAATAAAAACACTTTGCGCCTAAAGATTGTGCCCCAATAATTGTATTTGCTGCCGAACCACCGCATGCCCTGGAGTGGTGCTTACCATGAAATGCATTTAATAATGCCTGTTGTCTTTCACCGTCAATCAGCGTCATCACGCCTTTTTCCACATTTAATGCTGCCAATTCATCTGGGGTTGTCTCAATTTCAAAGTCAACCAGCGCATTGCCGATGCCGTAAACCTGATACTGTTTGTTCATTCCTGTTACCTTTATATTGGGTTTAGTTACCTATCGCGAGAAAATTATTCCCTTATCAAAGAGAGAACGGGTAAAGTTGGCGCATTTTAACAGATTAATATGGTAAAATTGCAATCAACGTTTTGAATATTACGATTATTGATTAAATGCAGGCTTTATTTGTCGACCAACTGAGTGTGATTGATTTCGCATATTTTCACCCACAACGTGGTATTGTCGGCGAAAGCCTGATTCTCGATGTCGAATTACACGGCGAACTAAACGATGAAGGGATGTTATTTGACTTTTCATTTGTTAAAAAGCGTATTAAATCCTGTGTTGATAACCTGGTAGACCACAAATTTTTGGTCGCAACTGGTGCTGCAAACATTAAAGTAACACCATCGCCTGAACAATTGGTTTTAGAATTGACTACTACTAATGGCGACTATATTGAGCATATTAGCCCTCAGCAAGCCGTTTATTTATTGGATAGTACCGAAGTCACTCCAGAAGCCATTATTCAAAGCATTCAGCCTGAAATATTGAAAATTCTGCCTGATAATGTCACACAAATTAATTTAAGATTATCACCCGAAAAAATTGAACAAGACTATTATCATTACAGTCATGGCCTAAAAAAACATTTTGGCGACTGCCAACGAATTGCTCATGGTCACCGCTCGAGGATTGAAGTGTTTATCGATAATAATTTTTCAGCGGATTATTCAAAATATATTGCACAGATGTGGAGTGATATTTATCTTGCCACCAAAGAAGATATATTAACCAGTAAAATAATCAATGGCGCAGATTATTACATTTTCCAATACCATGCTAATCAAGGCATGTTTCAACTAACCATTCCGCAAAATAAATGTTATTTATTAGAAACAGATACAACGGTAGAGTTAATTGCAGATTTTTTAGCGCAACATATTAAGCAAAAAAACCCAAATGCAAAAGTTAAAGTCAAAGCATATGAAGGAGTTGATAAAGGCGCTATTGTGGTTTTGAATTAACCTCACGGTTACTTAATTCTTCTAAATCGTCTTCATTTAGCAATCGATTGACACAACTTTTGAATTGCACTTCTTTATCGTCGAAAAAGAAGTTGTAAATTTCAGTTTCATATTGATGCCCTACTTTTAGCCGACCATAAATTATTGGGTTATGGCCTTGTCTGAGTAGTTGCAATATTTCTGTTGACTGTTGACGATCGAATAAAAATGCTGGTCCCCAGTATTGCAATTCACCATGTGCCAGGCGCCGTTTAAATTCGGGCAAAAATTCTTTGCCATTTAATTCGATTTTAAAAACACTACCCTCTTCCAACTCAATATGCGAAGGCTCTCCAATAAAAATTTCTACTTCTGGATCGGCATCAAGATATTGCAAAGTAGAGGTGATATAAAAATAGCCAACATATTTTCGACCGATAAAACCGCCGGCAAATGGAAATGTCAGCACACAGTAATTCTCAGAACGATCATAACTGTAATCAGGAAAATCCCCACACGAAGTTAACAACAGCAAACTAATTGCTAATAATATTTTTTTCATTTTTTATGAATTTTTCTTGCTTTCAACACTTTATTTTTTAATTTTTTTCGATTTGTTACAATCGGCTTTTTAGGCTGAACCGTTGGCTTTAACCCGACTAAATCTTCAAATAGTTTTAATTCTTCTGGTGGTAATGCCTGCCATCGTCCTTTGCGTAAGGTTCTTGGTAATAAAAACGGCCCATATTGAATTCGATGTAATCGCGACACCTGAATATCAAAAGCTTCCCACAAACGTCTTACTTCGCGATTTTTTCCTTCGCGTAATGTAACATTATACCAATGATTAGACCCTTCACCACCAGCATCTTCTATGCTTTCAAAGTGCGCCGGACCATCTTCAAGCTCAACGCCCTGTGTCAACTGTCGCAAAATTGCCTCAGTCACTTCACCTCTTACTCTCGCCGCATACTTTCTTAAAACCTGATGGGAAGGATGCATTAATCGGTTAGCTAATTCACCATCATTAGTAAAAAATAATAAGCCGCTCGTATTAATATCCAATCGCCCCACATTTAACCATCGACCATTACGAATAGTTGGCAAAGTATCAAATACCGAAGGTCGTCCTTCTGGGTCCTTGCGTGAGCAAATTTCACCTTCTGGCTTATGATACGCAAGCATTTGCCTTTGAAAGTCACTTTTTGCGGTAACCTGAATTAATTTTCCGTCGATCCGAATTTTATCTTTTTCATTGGCTCTATCACCTAATTCAGCAATAGAACCATTAACACTCACCCGACCATCAGCAATCCAGCGCTCAGCTTCACGGCGAGAAGCTAAGCCCAGGTGAGCGATTATTTTTTGTAACTTTTCATCGACCATTATTTACCCTTGTTACAGCTTTAAAGTTATTCGGCCTTTTTGACTCATATTTTAACACCATGATTATCTTGTTGCCTCAATCATCTTGCTGCAAATATGCTCATGTGGCTGCTAAATATTTACACCATCTTTTGGGCTAAAAATATCATTGATATTGATTTTTCTTATGTATCTAATCAATCTATTGTTTAGCAGGATCTGCAACTTCACTTTGATTGTCTGTATCCGCTTCAGTTACCAAAACAGCTTGCTCTGTTTCAGAGTCTGTTTCTTTAGTCTCTTCCGATGAGTGGTTGCCAGCATTATCAATGCTTGCTGCTTGAGACTCTTCGCTATTTTCAGCTTTTTCTGAAGAGCCAGGCTTGCCAAAATCATCTCGTAAAAAATCAGGATTAACTGGCTTTATTTCAGCGAGATCATTATCAATTTCATCAAGAAAACTAGTTTCCTCTTGCGCTTCATTCTCCTGCACTTGCGCTTCATTGTCTTCGCTAATTTGCTGTGCGCTTATTTCAGATTGCTCGCCCAACTCCTGGTTGTCTGGCTGATTATCCAGCACCTCACTAACATCATTAGAGTGACTTTCACCTTTTGACAAATCAGTTGTCGAATTCTCGACATCAGATAATTTATCAGCGTCTTCATCTTGTTTATTTATCGAATCGGCAGACGGTTGAGTATTTTCGCTGCCAGGTTCAGATAAATCTAATTCAGGACTTAAATCCTCTAAATCACGAATTTCAGCCAAAGATGGCAAATCTTCCAGACTCTTCATATTGAAATAATCGAGAAACTGTTTTGTTGTTGCATAAAGTGATGGTCTTCCAGGCACATCTCGATGCCCAACAATTCGAATCCATTCACGCTCCAACATGGTTTTAATAATCGTAGAACTGACACTCACCCCGCGTACCTCTTCTATTTCTGCACGCGTCACAGGTTGTCGATAGGCAATCAAAGCCAAGGTTTCTAAATAAGCTCTCGAGTATTTCGCTGGTTTTTCTTCCCACAGGCGGCCTAGCCATTCGGCATAGTCTTGTCGAGCCTGATAACGATAGCCCGATGCAATTTCTTTTAGCTCTACACCACGTCCTTCACATTCTTGCTGTAATTTTGTCAGTGCATCTTTAATTCGAGCTGCCGCTGGCATTTCTTCATCTTCAAATAATTTAGTCAACTGCTCAATTGACATAGGTTTACCAACCGCCATTAAAGCAGCTTCAATTATATTTTTTAATTTGTCGTCAGCAATACTCATCGATCAGATACTTTATTTTTTACATTTAATATTTTAACTAGTTCTGTTAAGTTTAGATTGAATCTATTCAATACATTTTATTCTGTCTATTTTATTCAATTCAGCACGAATTATAGTATTCGTTATTGTGTTAGCTATTGTATTTACTTAGTGTATTTTGGCACGCACGTGAATTGGCGAAAAAGGTTCACTTTGTACCAATTCAATCATCGCTTCCTTAGTTAATTCCATTACGGCTAAAAACGTAACGACAATCCCCATTCGACCTTCTTCATAATTAAACAATGAAGCAAAATCAGTAAAGTTTTCGGCTGACAATATTGCTAAAACATTACCCATTTTCTCACGTATCGATAATGTTTCTTTTTGAATATGGTGGTGAGTAAACATTTCTGCACGCACAAAAACATCTTTTAATGCCATCATTAAGTCCTGCATGCTTACGGTCGGAAGTGGTCGGTCGATATGCAATTCGGGCGGTTCAATACTAATTTGGTGAATATCTCGCTCAATACGCGGTAATTCATCAATATCCATTGCAGCTTTTTTAAAGCGTTCATATTCTTGCAGTCGGCGAATCAAATCAGCACGAGGGTCATCTTCTTCTTCTTCTACTTTTGGGCGCGGCAGTAGTACACGGCTCTTAATTTCTGCCAGCATGGCAGCCATTACCAGATATTCTGCTGCCAGCTCCAAATTAACAGATTTCATAATTTCGACATATTCCATATATTGCTCAGTGATATGTGCAATAGGAATATTGAGAATATCAACATTTTGGCGCTTAATCAGATATAACAGTAAATCTAAAGGTCCTTCAAATGCCTCTAAAAAGACTTCTAACGCATCAGGCGGGATATAAAGATCTTTAGGAACATCAACAACAGGTACACCGCCGACTACAGCAAAATGCATTTCTTCCTGTTGTTGAATTTCAGTAGAGAGCAAAGATTTTTGCTCTCCACCTGCTGGTGATAGTGGCTCAGTTTGCGGTTGCGCTTCAGATACCTGTGTTGTTACGTCAGATTCACTCATTAATATTTTAATACACTCTAATCTTAGCGATACTCACCAGTTTAATCGATAAACTAGCGATACGCTAACCCCATCACTTGTCTGACATCATCCATTGTCTCTTTTGCTACATCACGGGCTTTTTCCGAACCTTCTGCAACAATTGCTCTAACCATTTCGGGGTTTTCTTCAAATTCGCGCGCTTTTTCTCTGAACTCACCAGTTTCTTTCACAACACAATCGACCAATGGCTGTTTACATTCCAAACAACCAATGCCAGCGGTAGTACAACCTTTTCTGACCCACTGCTTAACATCGTCAGGTGAGTAAACTTCATGTAGTTGCCATACGGGACAATTATCGGGGTTTCCGGGATCACTTAGCCTGACCCGCGCCGGATCGGTTTGCATTCGCTTGATTTTACTCTCAACCGAATCGGGTGCTTCACGCATTTCAATGGTGTTATTATAAGATTTAGACATTTTATTCCCATCTAAACCGGGCATTTTGGAAACAGGTGTCAATAATGCCTGTGGTTCGGGTAGTATTATTTTCCCCCCCCCTTCAATGTAGCCAATTAATCGCTCTTTATCACCAATAGAAATTGATGCATTGCCTTCAACCAGCGCCTGAGCTTTTGCCAATGATTCTTCATTACCTTCCTGCACATAATCACGACGCAGTTGGTTATATAATTTGGCGTTCTTTTTACCCAGTTTTTTGATTGCTGCTTCAGCTTTTTCCTCAAACCCAGGTTCTTTCCCATAAGTATGATTAAAGCGACGTGCAATTTCTCGAGACATCTCAACATGAGGCACTTGATCTGCGCCAACAGGTACAGCTCCAGCCTTGTAGACTAGAATATCCGCAGCTTGAAGCAACGGATAACCTAAAAAGCCATAAGTACTGAGATCGCGATCTTTCAGCTTATCCTGCTGCTCTTTATAAGTGGGAACCCGCTCCAACCAGCTCAGTGGTGTTAACATAGACAGCAGCAAATGCAATTCGGCATGTTCGGGCACCTTTGATTGAATAAATAAGGTTGCTGAACCGGGATTAATCCCTGCCGCCAACCAATCAATCACCATATCCCACACCGATTGCTCGATGATCTCTGGATTTTCGTAGTGCGTTGTTAAAACATGCCAGTCAACCACGCAAAAAAAGCACTCATGTTCGTGCTGCAATTTTGCCCAGTTTTTTAATACGCCATGATAATGCCCCAGATGAAGTCTGCCAGATGGTCGCATTCCTGATAAAACGCGCTGATTCTGTCGGCTTATACCACTCAAACCCATTTTCTCCAAAATTGAATGTATTAGAAGGTAAGCCGAGCATTATACCCAAGCCGACGCAAAATGGTTAACACTAAATTGAAAGTTATCGGGATAAATCCGTTACACTGGGTTTCATAACTAAATAGCATTTGACCCTCCAGTCTCGTGCCATTAATGTTTGGCCTTATGAATAAAATTCAACAGTCATTTTTTTATTTTGCCAACTTTAGCCCCTGTTTTCAGGAGGTTTGACTGTTACCCTAAGAAAAATATGCAGTAAAACCTCCCCAAGCGGGAGGTTTTTTTTTGGGTGTTGGGATAAACTAGGAACCATCATGACAGACGAGCAAGACAATATGAAGCAATCTGAAGCCCCTTTATCGCTGGACAAAATTCGCGTTGAAATCAGTGATCTTGATAATAAATTATTAGAATTATTTGCCTACCGACGAGAACTCAGCCGAGCAGTCGCTATTAATAAAGCCTCAGACCTCCGCCCTGTACGCGATCAACAACGAGAGCAACAGCTATTAGACATGCTGATTGAAAAAGGCAGCCAAAGTGGACTCGATTCACATTATGTCACCACTTTATTTCACGCCATTATTGAAGATTCTATTGCAGTACAGCGTGATTATTTACAAGCACAGTCTAATCCGCAAGTTGATAATGACAAACTAAAAACCATCGCCGTTTTAGGTGGACAAGGTTCCTATTCTTATCTGGCAGCCAAGAAGCACTTTAATCAAAGCCATAATGCTTATCAGGGATTTAACAGTTTTGAAAAGGTGTTAAAAAGTATTGAAGAGGGAAAAACTGACTATGGCGTGATTCCAATTGAAAATACAACATCTGGCGGTATTACTGAAGTCTATGATCTGTTACTCGATTCAAACCTGTCAATTATTGGCGAAGAAAAATACCCAATCAATCATTGCCTTGTTACCAAAAGTGGCACTCAATTGAGAGATGTTAGCACCATACTCGCTCATCCTGAAGCAAGTCGACAATGTAACAAAAACCTGCCTAAACTGGTTTCTGCCCAAGTGAAACTGGTCACCAGTACCGCAGAAGCACTTGAATTGGTTAAAAACGATAAATCTGGCAATCTGGCAGCCATTGCAAGCCGAGAATCAGCAGAGCAGTTTAATCTGGAAGTATTGCTTACCAATATCGCTAATCTCAAAGAAAACACCACCCGCTTTTTAGTTGTCACTCGAGAGGCACAAAAGGTCTCACAACAGATTACTTGCAAGACATCAGTTGCACTATCTACTGGCCAAAAGCCGGGCTCTTTAGCGGAAGTATTGTTAGTATTTCGAGATGCAGATTTGCCTCTTAGCAAACTTGAGTCGCGCCCAATTGCGGGTAAACCCTGGGAACAAATGTTTTATATTGATTTCGAGGGAAATATTGCAGATCCAACAGTGAGCGAAGCTTTACAGGAAATCTCTAAGCTGTGTCGTTTTCTTAAAGTGCTTGGTAGTTATCCTACTGAAGATGTGGCAGCAACCAAAGTATCAACCAGTGCATTGAGTAAAGCTAAAGTTGCCAATATATCACCTGACCTCCTACAGACTTCAGACAGCGCTCAATTTAACTCGCTCGCAGGACAACCCTCAGCAGATAATTCTTCTAGTGATAAAGCAACGAAGACTGAGGTGAAAAAGCGTAAAAGTTATCATCTGGCCAGTCGAGAACATAAAGCAGAAGATACAATCATTGAAGTTAAAGGCGTTAAAATTGGCGGTGATAGCTTTACCGTGTTAGCAGGCCCATGTGCAGTTGAATCGAAAGAACAAATTATGGCCTGCGCAAAACATGCTAAAGAAACGGGCGTCGATATATTGCGCGGAGGATGCTTTAAGCCAAGAACATCACCATATAGCTTTCAAGGACTAGGCTTTGAAGGCTTGGATTACATGCAACAAGCAGGTGAAAAATATCAACTGCCAATTATCACGGAAGTGATGAATACCGAAGATGTCAAAGCCGTAGCAGAACAAGCCGATATGCTACAAATCGGAGCACGCAACATGCAAAACTTTGCTTTGTTAAAAGCGGTTGGACAAGTTAATCGACCAGTTATGCTAAAACGCGGTTTGATGGCATCTATTGAGGAGCTGCTTAATGCCGCAGAATATATTTTATCGCAAGGTAATATGCAGGTTTTTCTTTGTGAGCGAGGAATCAGAACATTTGAAACTGCAACACGCAATACATTAGATCTCAGTGCAATTCCTTTAATCAGACAGCTTTCACACTTACCTATTATTGTCGATCCGTCACATGCGGTTGGCAAAAGAGACCTGGTGATTCCAATGGCAAAAGCAGCTAAAGCGGTTGGTGCTAATGGCATTATGGTTGAGTTTCATCCAAATCCTGAAGAGGCACTGAGTGATGGTCCACAAGCGCTACACATTCCTGAATTTGCGCAGATGATGCATGAGTTATTTCGTTGATTCAAAGCATTGAATTCAGTTTAAATGCGACAATTTTAATCAAGATACCAAAAAATAAGCGATGAGGGAGTCGCCAAATTTTGCTAGACTCCCCTTTTCGCAATTTTAGTGACTAATTAACACTCAATGGCTAAAAGCAATACGAAAGCAACCTCCTCCTCATCCAGTCAAACTAAAATCACAGTGCAACTGGCTTCTTTTTTTAAGCGCTTAATTGCTTGGGTTTATGACTTATTAGGTGGTCTGGCAGTATTCATATTAGCGCTCACAGCTGGTCTAGCTTTAATTAATCTTATTGCGATACCATTTAATGTTGATGGTGAACAGCTTTCCTTAATGATCAGTCAAAACCCATTATGGTCGGTCTATTTATTACTGTGCGTTCAATATTATTATGTGTGGTGCTGGGTTAAAGGGGGACAAACGGTTGGAATGCGAGCCTGGCGACTGAAAGTCTGCAAGCCTGATGGTCAATTACTGGATTGGAAAGAAGGTTATTTGCGTTCTTTAGCTTCCTTGGGCGGAATTGGCACAATTTGGGCCCTAATTGATAAAGATAAACGCGGATTACAAGATCTGGTGTGTAATAGTCGAGTTATTCAACTCCCAAAAAACTTACCAACTGAGAAAAAACCATTAATTTGATAATTGTGGCACTAGTTTTTTGACAGGGAATAACTTGCACTTACGGACACCAGAGTGAATAATGTGTTTATCAATCGCTCATCTTTTTATATCTATTTTAATTCATGACTGATTCAATCGATAAACCATCAACGTCAGCTATCTCGCCAGAATCAATTGCGACCTCTTCCAAAGATCTTTTCAATGATGCAGCAGATGAAGCCACCGCAAAACGTCTTGCAGATGAATGGCTTAGTGTCGAAAAAGCTTTTGATAAAGCCAATATTTTACACACTATTGTCTTTTTTGGCAGTGCTAGAATCGAAGATAAACATAAAGCGGAGCTCATTCAAGAAAAGGTAAAGCTGCTTTCTCAATCACAAACGAATCTTTCCAAAAGCGAACTATTAAAACAGGCAAAGGCCAGCGCAGAACTCACACTCAAGCAAAGCCGATATTACGAAGATGCACGCCAACTCGCTCGATTAATCGGCGAACATTTATATGATTGTGAAAATCAAACCACAAAGTTGGTGACAGGGGGTGGCCCAGGCATTATGGAGGCAGCCAATCGTGGTGTTGCCGAAATAGGTCAATCAAGTATTGGACTGAATATTATTATTCCAAGAGAGCAAATTCCTAATCGTTATATCAGTGAAGAATTCTCCTTTAACTTTCGCTATTTTTCAATGCGCAAAATGCATTTTTTAAAGCGCGCCAAAGTTATTATTGTTTTCCCGGGGGGGTTTGGCACACTTGATGAGTTAATGGAAGTCCTAACTCTGATACAAACCCAAAAGATTCCCCCTATTCCGATTATTTTATACGGCTCAAAATATTGGCAAAAGGTCATTAACTTTCGATTTTTAGCCGAGCAGGAATATATTGATTGGGAAGATTTAAATCTTTATCAAATTGTGGACTCAGTAAAAGAAGCTTTCCGGCTTGCAGTCCATTGCATTGAATGTATAAATTGAAACAATTTTAATTTGCCAGTTTAGTTTTACCTGATTACAGTTTTTAGACTCATTCTCTATTGCTTGATTAACCTAGCTTGATTAACCATTAAACAAAGCTATTCTTAACTGAGCATGGTTTATTTGATTAAAACTCAATACAGAGTAACCTAATGAGTTTTAATTTGAGCAAACATCGGAAAACAGATAATCAAGCTTAAAAAGCGGAAGAAAAAAATGTCGAATACCAAATTGATGAACAAACAAAAGCAACCAATCAGCAAAAATAATTCACACTTACCGACTATCCAATGTCGTCCCCCATTTGCAATGGCTTTATTACTCAGTATCAGTGGATTTTTATTCAGCGCGCCTGCTTACACCAACTCATTCTCAAATTTACAGATTGAAAATGATGTGAAGTTTTTAGCTGACGATAAGTTAAAGGGACGCTCTTCATTTTCTCCTGAAATTCATGTTGCAGCTGATTATATTGCCGATCGTTTCAAAAAAATTGGATTACAACCCATGACTGGACAAAAGGAGTTTAAACAAAAATTTACGCTTTATCGTATTGTTTCTGATTCAATCAATGTCCAAATCAACGGACAACCAATTACCTCAGAAAACATTCTACCTTTAACCAGTTTCGAACATTTACAATGGAATCAAAGTGACAAAGTAAATATAGTCACCATTGATAAAGACGATAATTTTAGAGAAATATTTACTCGGATAAATCATCAAGATAACAATACTCTATTAATTGTTAATCCCGCACACAAAGAAATCTTTTCTCGTTTTCGCCAGTATTTTATGCAAGGATTAAATAAACTAAGTAAAAATAAAGGCCCGTCTGCTGTAGTTGTTATGGGCGAATTTGCTAGCCTGGCCAATTTTAAAATCGATATTCGCACTAAAGCTGATCAACATGATCTGGTTAATATAGTTGGCGTTATTCCAGGCAAAAAGCAAAAAGATGAAATGATCATTTACTCTGCTCACTATGATCATATTGGTGAGAAAAGCCACACTCCCAATGATGTAAAAAGTGAAACCCTAAAAGATCAAGACATCATATTCAATGGTGCCGATGATGATGCTTCTGGTACGAGTGCGATTATCAACCTGGCGAACTATTTTGCACAACAAAAAATTAACGAACGAACACTAGTATTTGTTGCCTTTACCGCAGAAGAAATCGGTGGTTGGGGTTCAAAATACTTTTCCAATCATATTGAACCACAAAAGGTCATTGCGATGCTCAATATAGAAATGATTGGAAAGCCATCAAAGTTCGGACCAGGAAAACTCTGGATGACGGGGTATGAGCGTTCTGACTTGGCACATTTACTCAATCAAAACTTAGATAATACAGAAATTTATGCCGATCCCTATCCCAAGCAAAATTTATTTTATCGCTCAGATAATGCAACACTGGCAAGACTGGGTGTGCCTGCGCACAGTTTTTCAAGTTCTCAAATTGATAAAGACACCCATTATCATCAATCATCGGACGAAATAGAAACTCTTGATATTGATTCGATGACCCGAATTATAGATACATTAGCTAAAGCAAGCGAAGGACTGGTCACAGGTAAAGACACGCCTAAACGTCTTGATACTAGCAAAGTCGTTCCTGATGGCAAACTCTTTTAATTCGATTAACAGTCATTAACTGATTATGACTTAATGAATCGTGTAAAACTCAAATATAAAAAAAGCACTCAACAGAGTGCTTTTTAAGTAGTTAAAAAATAAGTGTGACTTATTTTTTAACATCCAGCTTTTCTTTGATTCTGGCAGACTTACCACTTCTTTCACGTAGATAGTAAAGTTTAGCCTGACGAACATCACCACGGCGTTTAACAGTAATACTGTCAACTAGTGGGCTGTAAGTTTGGAATACACGCTCAACGCCTTCACCGTATGAAATTTTACGTACAGTAAATGCTGAATTTAAACCACGGTTTTTAACGCCTAAAACAACGCCTTCAAAAGCCTGTAAACGCTCGCGGTCACCTTCTTTAACTTTCACTTGAACAACGACAGTATCACCTGGTGCAAAATCAGGGATTTCTTTACTCATTTGTTCCTGTTCCAGTTGATCAATTATCTTACTCATTGTCCACTCCTGGGTTTTAATTTCTAACAAACTTTTCAATATTTTAAAATCAGCTATCAATACGATGCTGCTTTTTAAATTCCTCAAGCAACTGTT
Organism: Aliikangiella maris; assembly: GCF_040719265.1. Classification (NCBI taxonomy): domain Bacteria; kingdom Pseudomonadati; phylum Pseudomonadota; class Gammaproteobacteria; order Oceanospirillales; family Pleioneaceae; genus Aliikangiella; species Aliikangiella maris. The sequence goes on from NZ_JBFDAH010000017.1 coordinate 45,654, forward strand.
GCTCTTGTGAGGTTAATGCTTTCTTTGCCAACAAGTCTGGGCGCTTAAGCCAAGTACGTCCAAGCCGTTGCTGCAAACGCCAGGTTTCAATTTGCCGATGATTCCCACTTAATAAAACGGGAGGAACTTCAGCATCATGATATATCTCTGGCCGAGTATAATGGGGATGATCTAACAAACCATCCACAAATGAATCCTGTATTGCAGACTCATTATGCCCCAGTACATCGGGTAATAAACGGCTGACACTATCTATTAATGCCATGGCAGGAATTTCACCGCCGCTTAGCACAAAATCGCCTAATGACACTTCCATATCAACCTGCTCAACGAGCAGTCTTTCATCGATTCCTTCATAACGACCAGCAATCAAAATAATGTGTGATTTCTGGCTAAGTTGATAAGCAAGTTGCTGATCAAGTCTCTGACCTTGTGGTGACAAATAAATAACTGTCCCAGGTTCGATTGCTTTGGCTGATGTAATCGCCTTTTGCAATGGCTCAACTTTCATCAACATACCAGGACCACCACCATATGGCCTGTCGTCTACAGTTCGATGCTTATCTGTTGTAAAATCTCGAGGATTAATTAAATCAACGCAAACTTTACCTTTTTTTACTGCACGTCCAACCACACCATGCTCGGTCACCGCAGTAAACATTTCAGGAAACAGAGTAATTGCCGTAAACCTGAAATGAGACTTAGAGATATTCATTATCCCAGTCTACAAGAATCTGATTATTTTGCAGATCAACTTTTTTAATCACATCATCCATAATATAAGGAATCATCATTTCCTTACTTCCATGAACCTCAGCTTGCTCGGTTGTCAATTTCACAACCATTACATCATTGGCACCAGTTTCTATTAAATGCGAAATCCGACCAATTTTTTGCTCGCTCAGATTTAAAACATCCAAACCTTCCAGTTCTCGCCAATAAAACTCATTTTCATCCAGCGATTCCAGTTGTGCTTGATCAATCGCAATTTCGCGACCAATTAATGACTCGGCTAAATTACGATCATTAATACCTTTTAATTCGGCAACAATCGTTTTTCCCTGAGCACGACCATCAAGTAATGGATATTCGCACCATTGGTTATCGATACGAATTCTCCAGGGGTTATATTTGATGATATTAATTCTGGGATCTGTATGTGAAAATACTTTTACCCAGCCTTTAACCCCATACACACCAGTTATTTTACCAATAATAACTGGAGAGTCTTTCATCACAATGACACTTTAAAATTAGGCTGCTGAGTTGTCTTTATAAAGTTTTTTCACTCGGTCGCTCATTTGAGCACCTTGACCCAGCCAAAACTCCAAGCGCTCATTATCAACACGAACACGCTCTTCTTGACCAGTCGCAACAGGATTGAAAAAACCAACTCGCTCAATAAAACGACCATCACGGGCATTACGCTTATCAGTAACAACCATGTGATAAAATGGGCGTTTTTTCGAACCGCCTCTGGCTAAACGTATGGTTACCATGCGTTGTATTTCCTCTAAATTCTCTACTATTTTCCAGGTAAAATAACAGTTAAAATTTACCCAGACCACAAAGGACGCGCATTTTATCCTTAAATTTGTTATTTGGGAACCCTTTTAAGTATTAAAGTTACATATTTATGTCACTTTTACCGCTTTATACTCGATTTTTATAAAAATTAAAAAATTTCCTTTGAAAAATGAGTAAGTTACTTTTTCAGGTACGTCATTTATGACGAATGACTTTATATTGCAAAAAACCTAATCTGACACAAAATTTTCGATATAAAATATCGAGGTGTCAATTAACGGCCCATCGGAGGCAATCCACCTCCAGGTGGCATCATTCCTTGCAAACCTCGCATCATTTTCATCATGCCACCTTTGCCTTTCATTTTTTTCATCATTTTTTGCATTTGCTTAAATTGCTTAAGTAATCGATTTACCGCCTGAATATCAGTTCCCGAACCATTAGCAATACGTTTTTTACGTGAGCCTTTAATCATATCAGGCGCAGCTCTTTCTTGAGGCGTCATTGAGTTAATTATCGCCTCCATGTGTACGGTAGACTTATCAGTTAACTGTTCTTTAGCAGATTGTGGAATATTTCCCATACCAGGCAACTTATCCAGCATACTGGTCAAGCCACCCATATTTTTCATTTGAACTAATTGTTCACGAAAATCTTCTAAGTCAAACCCCTGACCTTTTATGACCTTCTTCGCCAGCTTTTCAGCTTTCTCTTTATCAACCTTTCGCTCGACTTCTTCAATCAGGGATAATACATCCCCCATCCCTAAAATTCGTGATGCAATTCGTTCGGGATGAAATGGTTCTAATGCGTCCAGCTTTTCACCCATACCAATAAATTTGATTGGTTTACCAGTTATTTGACGAATTGACAGTGCAGCACCACCGCGTGCATCACCATCAGCTTTTGTCAAAATAACTCCCGTTAAAGGCAATGCATCATTGAAAGCTTTAGCTGTATTGGCTGCATCCTGTCCAGTCATACTGTCAACCACAAACAAAGTTTCTGCTGGATTAACAGCAGCATGCAGTTGCTTAATCTCATCCATCATGTCTTCATCAACAGCTAATCGACCCGCGGTATCAAGGATTAATACATCCGCGAACTCTTTTTTTGCTTGGGCAATAGCCGCTTTCGCAATATCAATGGGCTTTTGTTCAACGCTGCTAGGGAAAAATTGGGCGCCAACCTCGCTTGCAACTTTTTCTAATTGCTGGATCGCTGCGGGGCGATATACGTCGGCACTAACCACCATGACGGACTTTTTCTCTCGCTCCATCAAATAGCGTGCAAGTTTGGCTGTTGAGGTTGTTTTACCCGCGCCTTGCAAACCTGCCATTAATACAACCGCAGGAGGCTTCGCTTTTAATTCAAGGGTTTCATTAGCGTCCCCCATCGCTTTGACCATTTCGTCATTAACGACCTTAATAAACGCTTGGCCAGGTGTGAGGCTTGATTTGACTTCTTTTCCAAGCGCCCGATATTTTATTTTAGTAATAAATTCTTTAACTACAGGTAACGCGACATCGGCTTCCAATAATGCCATTCGAACTTCTCGAAGAGTCGTCTTAATGTTATCTTCGGTAATTCGGCCTTTTCCGCTAACCTTTTTGAGTACCCGGTTAAGACGATCACTTAAACTATCAAACATCGAAAATTCCTGTAATTAATATTCAACAAACTTTTTTGAAGTAGGCTATTATAGCTGGATTATGCTTGACCACAAGCACTGAGAAAAGATTGAAAGTTTGCGCTGTATCATCATTATTCGATAATAATGCTTTTTATATAGTTTACAGCCAAGCGTGGCTATCAGATAATAACCTCATGTTTACCCAAGGATTAATCAATTGCTTTTAGTAACTCTTCAGTCGATAATCGTTCTACTTTATGGTGGATTGTTTATCTATACATGGAAAAGTCTATCTAAAGGGCAACCACTTAACCAGTTATCAACTACGGCATTTTTTATTGCGGTAATCTGCCATGGTTACTTGTCTTACCATTTGATTGATGGTGGCAATGGTCAAAATGTCGGATTATTTAACATCTTTTGTATGACCACTTGGCTGGCAATGTGCATGGTCGGCTGGAATTTAATCAAGCACCAGACTCATCCACTGCTTTTAGTGTCGCTTCCTGTCGCAGCTATCAGTATCGTTGAAGCGGCTCTATTCAAGAGCATTTCGCCTATTTCTCTCGATGGAAAGCCACTCAATTTGTTACATGTACTCAGCGGCATCGCGTCAATGAGCATTTTATTGCTGGCAGCACTACAGTCTATTTTAGTTTTATATTTAGATAAAGGATTACGGCATCACCCCGCCCATATCCATCGTTGGCTTGGGCCGCTTCAAGGAATGGAACGCTATTTAGTACAATTACTGACTGTCGGTTTTGTATTAATGACGATATCATTAGTTCTTGTGATATTATTACCACAAGAACAACAATCCACTCAGGTTTTACATAAGATTATTCTCACAAGCGCCTCTTGGCTGGTACTAGCGATCCTGATGTTTGGTCAATATATCAGAGGTTGGCGTGGCGTATTTGCCGCCAAATGGAGCTTATTAGGTATATTTTTGTTACTTTTAGGCTACTTTGGCAGTAAATTAGTGATTGAGTTTTTACTCGTCAGATAATTCCTGGTTTCTGTGAAAATAAAAGAGTTATTACAGCATTGGACGACATAACAACCACGACCCTTTCACTATTTCTCGTTCTACTTATTCTGTTATCTGGTTTCTTTTCGAGCTCAGAAACCGGCATGATGTCCTTGAATCGTTACAAACTCAAGCATTCTGTGAATAAGAAAAATAAGGGAGCTATTCTTACCCAAAAACTATTGTCACGACCAGATAGGTTAATTGGGCTGATATTAATTGGCAACAATTTTGTCAATATCCTCGCAGCATCGATTGCCACAATAATCTGTACTCGTCTTTGGGGTCCCGATGCGGGTGTGATAATCGCAACCGTTGGTTTGACGTTTATCGTACTGGTGTTTGCAGAAGTAACCCCTAAAACACTAGCGGCACTCCACCCCGAGCGTATCGCCTTTCCAGCATCATTTATTTTGATGCCATTATTTAAGTTATGTTATCCCTTTGTATTGGGGCTAAACTCCATAACTAACGGTCTACTCAGGATCTTTGGAATTAAAATTAATGATATTGATAATGATCATTTAAATTCAGATGAACTGAAAATTATTGTAAATGAAGCTGGCGCGTTAATTCCCAAAAGACACCAAAATATGTTGCTTAGCATTTTAGATTTAGAGCAAGTTACTGTTGAAGATATTATGGTGCCCCGTAATGAAATAAATGGCATTAATATTGAGCAACCCATTGATGAAATCATCAATCAAATTAAGAATTCCGTGCACTCACGATTACCGATTTATCGCGACGAAATAGACCATGTCGAGGGATTTTTAAATGCGCGCCAAATGGTCAAATTGCTTACCTATGATGATAATGAAATCACCAAAGAAGCATTGCTTAAAGCAATGACCCCAGTTTACTTCATTCCTGAAGGCACGCCACTTAACACGCAGCTTTTAAATTTTCAGCGGCGAAAATCACGTATTGGCCTAGTTGTTGACGAATATGGAGATATTTTGGGGCTGGCAACAATTGAAGATATTCTCGAAGAAATCGTAGGTGAATTCACAACTGACTTCGCAGACTCTAGCCGAGACATTCAAAAAGAAGAGGATGGCAGCGTTATTATTGATGGGAGTGCAACCATTCGTGACATAAATCGTACCCTGAAATGGGAATTGCCTACTGACGGTCCCAAAACCCTTAATGGTTTGATTCTAGAATATATCGAAGCAATTCCACAGGCCGGGACCGGAATGCGTCTTGAAGGCTACCCTATGGAAATTTTACAAGTTAAATCAAACATGATTAAAAGCATAAGAGTATGGCCCGAACTTTATCAAAATAAGACTGAGCTCGATTAAAACTCATTCAATTTGCCTTAACAAATTCATTGAATTTCGCTAAAAATTTAACCATTAGCCCAAATAATTTTACCTTTGGGCTATTGCTGGTTGAATTATTTCCACATAAAATACAAGCTTTATTGAAACATGCATAAATAACTAGCTTGTACTTTTTATTGATGCCCTATTTTTTAATCGCTGGCAAGGTTGGTCATATCAGTGAACGGTAATTCGTCAAGGAGGGATTAAGTGACTTCAAGAATGAATAATATACATAATCGAGCTAATGGCTCAAAAACTCAAGACTATTCTCCCCGAGATTATTCAAAATCCCCAGCATATGTCCAGCGTTGTGGTGAAGAACCTTGCTTAAAATTCGAGCGCACTGGGCGTTTTTATCGTATTTCTGGAAACTGGTTTTTTAAAACTCGCGAAGGGGTAAACTATGGTCCCTACACCGATAAAACAGAATGCCGATACGCTTATAATGAGTTTATTGATATTGTTAATAACAATCAATCTTTGGGTGGAATTGATATTGGCTTTAATGACGAAGAAACGACATTTAAAATACCCAAAATTACACTGGGCTAGTAATTGTGTAAAGCCACTGTTCATCAGTTTTTTTTCATATTAAACTTGTTCTTCGAATATTCACTTGAAATAATCGCCTTGGTTTATTCCTTATTTATTCCTTTAGCGAATTGATTCTTAATCTACTAATAATACATTGAAAAGAAAAAGCGAATAACATTTGCATCATATGCATAAAGAGGCTCTTCACCTACCGGAACTTCAGCTCGCAAATCACGAAAATCTTCATAATCAAATTGAATTAAATCATAAAATAGATGAATGCTAAAACGATCTAGCGAGTCCCACTCTTTCAGTTCAAAAGTATAAGTAGCCCCAATGCCAAATGTGTTTGAAGAAAAGGTACTCAGTTCTTTATCACGAGCCAAAAAGTTTTGTGCGTCAATACGCGAAAATAAATCACTGTAAAAATCAGCATGAGTTTGTGCGTAGTAACGATACTTGACATCAAATATCCAATTGTCTTTCCATGGGTGAACATAGGCAATTTCAGCAGTGTCTGCTTCAATTCCCCAGGTATCCGAAAACTGTTTCAATTCGAGTTTAAGTGACGCACGGTAAGGTAAATAGTACATCCCGCGCAGGGCGACCGCATCACTGGTACGTGTTGAGGGGTAGCGTTCATCTTGATAACTATATCCCGCCCCCACTGTCGGATCCAAGTAACGGACAGCGCGATAAGGATTATTTAAAAAACCTTCATCGGTAATTGTTTCCCAACTTAAATTAATCAAGCTATTGCGTGTGAGAATCTGTGAAACCCCTACCCGAAAATGACGTCTGTCTGTATCTTCAGAAAACTCGGGCTCATCGCGTTTTCCTACTTCATCCCAACCTTGAGAATAACCTATATTGACCGTAGTTAAATCACCAAAAAAATCCTGACTGACATTAAAATGTGCCGATCTGGCCGAAAAATCATTTTCATCACTTTTGGTATAGTTCAAACTCATGACGGTTTTGTCATACAAATAGTCAACACCCACACTCTTTTCTACACGCTTTTCAGTGTATGGGCTAGCAGTCGTTACTACATCAATTGATGCACTACTTACATTATCAATATAATAATTGGCAGAAATAGAAACTTTATCTTTAATTGACTTACGCACAAGAATGGAAGGTCCCTGAATATCAACACCACCGCCATCGTAATAATGATAAAGTGCATCAGCCCGATCTTCTGGTAAAACCGCTCCCAGAGAATGTTGCGAAAATAACAGAACAACCAATAGAATGCTTGGCTTTATTTTTGGCAACATTATCTTTAGCGACAGGTGGCAAAGATATTTTTTCAGCGAAAAACTAGTTACAACCACAACCACCTCCGGCACTACCTTCTGCGCCTCTTGCACCTTCTCGTGCTTGAAAAACGTGGTGTAAATAATTATCTGACACCGGATTGCGACTAAATGCCATAATTGGATCGGCAAGATTCTGTCTTTCATAAGGCTTAAGCCAGGGCTGTATTGAGCAGCCGGAAATCAGCAAACAACTCATCATCAGTCCAAAAACAGGAAAAGATAATTTCGCTGTAGAAAAACGACGCATTAAACTGAAAATTTGATTTTTACTCACGCATTAATGCCTTAATTTTTTGACGATATTTTTCTTCATCTCCTGACTTATACCCAGGATGAATGTAACGCACATGACCATCTCTATCAATAATTGCGGTACTTGGCATAGCCGAAACATTATAAAGTTCGCTGACTTTACTTTCTGAATCATATAAAACCGGAAAGTTAACCGGTGTATCTTTTAAATAGCGAAGAGCACTTTCTACTTTTGTATCGACATTCACCCCTAATACAGTAAAGCCAAGCGATTCATATTTCTTTTGAATTTCATCAAGTATTGGCATTTCTTGGCGACACGGACCACACCAGGATGCCCAAAAATTTAATAAAACCACCTTGCCACGAAAGTCAGACAGACGGACATTTTTACCTGAATTACTTTTTAAGGTGAAATCTGGCGCTTTTACTTTATCTTCTGCCATTGACGAGGTAGTAAATACTAATAAAAATGCCGCAACGACCAGAGGCGCTATTTTAAACCATTGACTCATGACTCTTTTCCCGTTTCTGTAAAATAATTCGATTATAGCTTTTAGCTAAAAAAATACAGTGAACCCAGTTGAGATTTCTAAATCACTGGCGGTTTTTGCGCCGACAATTTCAATTTTGTAAATATAATCACGCAACACCACATTAAAAGATAACCAATCATTAAATAAAACTTGATAACCGCCACCAATTACCGCAGTTGATCGATTATCCCCAGCAAACTTGGTACTGCCAAGACCAGTTAATACATAAAAATTACTGGTGAAGGCAATATCTTTGCCTAAAAAACCTTCTCCTGGCAAGATATTAAAGCCTAACGATAAATCATAGTGGGTATAATCTCTATCATCGTTTAAAATTGATATACCTGTAAGAATCTCTGCGCTGGTTAAATCAGCTTCAGCTTGACCATAATTGGCGGTTACAAAAAAATCTTCGGTAATGTGATAGGCTATGTTGGCACCAACAATATCATTTGCACCAAAATCTTCTATGCTGATCACACCATAATACAACCCAATTTCCCAGTTTTCTGTATCAATGGCGTCTCGGTTGACTTCACGTCTTTCAACCTTGGGATCAAAGACCTTAATATTCGATATTTCATTTTCTTCAACAGTTTCCGGTTCAGCTGCTAATAGGCAATTGCTAATTAGCATTAATCCCAGAAAACTCGATTTTAAAAATATACGCTGAAACCTATTTTCCATTCTTCTACTTCGTCATTATCATTTCTACTGGTTAAAATGGTATATGAATTATATTCGGCTCGAATAAAAAATTGCCGAGAAACATAAACACGCATACCAACGCCTGCGTGGACCATTTCGTCTTTTCGATCTTCGGGTAAAACCAAAGTTGCTCGCGGTTTGGTTTGAATAATGCCACTACCAATTTTTACAAACGGCGAAAACCGCCATTCTGGAAAAGGTTGATGCAAAATGTTCAAATTGGCAAATTGTATATCAGAAACATTTCCTAATGCCTGAGATAACTGTAATTCGGCTGATAGATTAGTCGTCCAATTCCAACCAGCATATAACGTCATGACATTCGCGCCGCCAAAGTCACCAAACAATGCACCCGCTTCAAAATTTCGATTAATGTAACTAATTTGATCAGGCTTATTTATCTGATAATTCTCACCATCTGGCAGCAGCGTTTTTTCCATTTGATCTTCATGAACCCAACCAAATTTGCCGCGTGGAGAAACCACCTTATACCACTGTGTTTTCTTTCTAATAATAGTTACCTGCTGCCCTTTTTCGACAATATAAAAAATTGGATACCCTCGTCCGGGTCCAGTATGGAGTTCGATAAAAGGATCAGCAATTTCGACCTGCTGATATGCGGCATTATCGGTATAAAAATCGGCTGGATTTTCAGCTTTTACCATCATTCCCAAGGTGCAGAATAAACCGAAAATCATACACCTGATGACTAATTTATTACTTATCAACTTTTACTTATTCCCAAACACGTCGATTAATGACCGCTTACTGTGGTACATCAAAGGGATTATTATAATATTGTCCACCAATATCGAGCCATTCCGATATTAACTTAAGTTCAGCAGGAGTCAACCACCCTTGGTGTGAACCTCCATTATCAAACAAGCTGAAAAAGCGATTACTTTGTATTGCAGAGTTCACATTTAATGCAGGCGTTACTCCGACCGTTCGCATGACTGGTATGGGGTTGCCGTCAGCATCCAATATAAGATTACCATCGGCATCTGTTTCATACACAGGATTACCATTGTTATCTAATACCGGAACTAACTCATCGATTAACGCACCATTAATAATTTCCAATGCATTATCATTAAATAACAGTTCTCGATAAGAAGTGACCACATCTGGATCATCAATCGAAGGATTGCCCGCGAGCTCTAACTGTGCCACAGGAATCTGAACTTGCCCCATAGCATCGGTCCGGCCATGACAAGTAGTACAAGTATTATCCTGAATTAAATTCCCCATATCGTCAAATACTTCTCGGGTTAAGTTCCACACTGGTTGAATCACTTCGGGGTAATTAATGGTAATTCGGCAAAGTCCGTTCCAGTTATCCAAGCACCCCAAAGAAGTCGGCAGTGGTGTCGAAAGGTCAGCATAAGTGTAATTAAACGCTAAATCCGGAGTGCGTAATCCCGGATCTGTCCAGACATCTTCAAAATTAATATTAACCGACAAACTTCGTACCCCATTGAGTCGAGCGTAGACTTCAGCCATCGTTTCACCTTGATCGGCAAAAAGTTCGGGGGAAGTATTCGGAAATGGAGATCCAGTCACCGGTGCACCTGTATTAATCGATGGCGCCTCGGCAGCTAATCGGCCATGGGGTAAGGTACTGTCAGCTGTATGGCAGCCATTACATTGTTTATTTTCGCCAGCTTTAACGCTCATCCAATTTTGATGGCGTGCACCGATTCTGCGACCATTTTCATCTAATACGCTAATATTAAACGCCACATCAGCAGGCACTTTAAACATAGCGGAACCATCAGGCTCGACCATGACATAGCCTAAAATGTCGCGCATTAAGTTACGGCCATTTGGTCCAAAAACATAACCATCCAAATCCACTAAGTCATCATCCGGCATAGCAACCGCTTTAACAATTCGTAAAAATCTGGCTGGTCGTTGTGCAGCAGATGTTTGCATCGGGTCAGCTGTGGCTGTAATTCCCGCGGGGCTCATATCCTGACCATCAAAGTCATAAACACTTCTGATATGTACCACACCAACATTTTCAGATAACAAATCAACATTTACAGGTGAATTATCGGCAATAACAGCCGGTAAATTTCGTGGTGCCATGGCAACCACTTCATGCGCAACAAAGCCCTCTGTGGCAATCACAACTGGCAACTGGGTTTGCTCAGTCGGATCGTAAATCCAAATACCATACAAAGGTTCTGATTCAATGGCACCATCTTGTTGTAACTTTTCTTCGGTGCATTCAACACTGAACGTGTTGTCGTTGCTATCCAGTTCATCCAATCGACACGGAGACCAACTGACCAACATGCGTGAAGAACCATCAAACAGCGGAAAAATATCGGCAAATCGTCCGCCTAACGAAGCTTCATCGTCAGATCGAATAGAATAAGGTGTTGCACTTACCTGACCCGGCTCTGTCGCTTCATAGCCCGCCACACCTTGGTTAATATCAATATAATTTTGCCAGTCAATAGAGACTAGCTCTCCACCAAGTCGACTGCTACGCGCAGTCTTAAGATGAGTTAAAATTTTTCCATCTTCAATTTGGCGCGGTTTAATAAATTCAACCGTCGCACCATCAGTGCCACTTTCATGGCTGTGATGGCCATATAAAATTTCCAGACCAGTACCATCAGGATTCACTTGATACAAGTTAATCCCATTATTTTGTGCCACATTATCCCAACGGCTAAAAACAATTTTTCCGTTATCCAAAACCGAAGGATACATATCGTGACTTTGATTGAAAGTAATCTGGGTAATTTCAGAGCCATCATCGTTCATCACATGTAATGCTAATGACTCTACCCGTCGATCTTCTTCGAGTGCACTAAACTGAGGCTTACCTTCATCGAGTAAAATTGCTTTGGCTTGTCGCTGACGCGTTGAGGCAAAAACGATTTTTCCATTGGGTAAATAACTGGGAGAAACATCATCACCGGCTTCAGCAGTAATATCTGAAGCCATGATTCGTCTTAGTTGCTGTTCACTGCGATCATACTCCCAAATATTCCATTTAGGCTGTTCGTCTTCATCGAGATCTTCTATTTCTGGTGCACGCATGGCAAATAATAATTTATTACCATCATAAGAAACACTGACATCTCGAATATCATACAATGCACCTTCATCAAAAGCCTGACTGCTAACATCAACTTCATTGGCACTGGGTGTCGCTCGATCACGCAAATATAGGACAGCCCCCGGATTAAATGCAATAGGCTCACGCAATACAGAAATGACAGGTGTCTCATTACCATTATTATCGGCTTCGACAGGAATCGGACGCTTAACATAAGCGATAGGAAAGTCCACAACCACCGGATCAGGATCTTGTCCTGAGTTCACTAATCCGCTATCGCTCCCTGTGCAGTTAATTAATGAAACTAAAAAGGCCGAAGCAACCAATAAACGATTTGCTATATTCATTAACTGTCCCACCAGAAGTTACAACGCTTTAGAAATATTTGCCAGTATCCCGCTAATGCGTCAATTAATTCAACAGGATAGCAAATTTTTGTTGGTTAACCCAAAGGCTAGATATTGAATTTTGAAACTTGCCAGGAAAACTAACTTTGGTACAAAAGGGGCGTTTTACCCGTTAAGCGGTATTTTCATAAAAAATAACAACTTTTTCTGTGCGGACAATCACGAAAAAAGATATTGGCATAAGTTATAATTATTCGGACAAATGGCATAAAAACAGTCGACTAACGAACCATAAATACTTAGACAACAACAACTAAAGCAATGTATTTTGGTTAGCCGAACTTTCCCTATTTTTATCAATAAAGGTAAAGTCTATGATGCGAACGATATCAAGACAAAACCCAGCAAAACTGGCAGTTTGTTTACTAGTGGCTGGGTTAGTTACTGCCACTTCATTTAGCGCTCAGGCAGGCCCTCGTGAACAAGCCAAGCGAATTCATGATCGCTTAACCGGTATTCCGCCCAGTGAAGCGACACTTAACACGATGCAATCCAGTGTTAACTCAGGTAACCCACTCGAAGCCGCATATACTGCGATGGATAATGACGCATTCTACACGGTAACCTTAAAAAACTGGGTTACCCCCTGGACAAATGAGCCGCAAACAGTCTTTGCTCCACTAAATGATTACACCGCTACTGTCATTGGTATGATTCGTGACGATATTGATATTCGTGAAATGCTCTATGGTGATATCGTATATGTCGGTCAATCAAGCGCCGGTCTCCCCGCTTATTCTAATAGTAATAATGATCACTATGCGCAAATGGAAGCGCGTGCTCTGCCTTTGAGTACGACGCTTGAAAGAAGAACGCAATCCAGTGTAACCGGATTGGAAGCCCCAGCGACAGCTGGTGTTATGACTAGTCGCGCTTCTGCTAAAGCGTTTTTGCTCGACGGTACAAACCGGGCAATGTTTCGATTTACCTTAATGAATCATTTATGCACCGACCTAGAACCAATTAAGGATACAGAAAGTACTGCTGACAGAATTCGTCAAGACGTATCACGTAGTCCAGGTGGCGATAGCCGAATATTTATGAACTCTTGTTATGGTTGTCATGCGGGTCTGGATCCCATGATTCAATCCTTTGCCTATTATGAGTATGAATACGATAATGAAGTCGATCCAGCGGCAGAAAATGGGCGACTCACCTACAATTCAGAAGGCACCATCGATCCAGTAACAGGTACTCGAGTCGTTGCCAAATACTTTAACAATAATTTAAACTTTCCTCCCGGCTACATTACTCCCGATGACAACTGGATTAACTATTGGCGTAAAGGCCCAAATCAGTTATTAGGCTGGGATCAATCACTACCAGGCACAGGAAATGGTGCAAAATCGATGGGACAAGAGCTCGCTCATAGTGCTAAATTTGCTCGTTGTCAGGTTACTAAAGTTTTTTCCAATGTCTGTTTACGTGACCCCGTTGATGCTGCCGACCGAAACCAAATTAATACCATGATCAATTCACTAGTCAGCAATGGTTATCAGCTTAAACGAACCTTTGCAGAATCAGCCGTTTATTGTATGGGAGAATAATCATGATGCTATTTAAAACTCCCACCCCCCACTCATCACTCAGTACTTTCCCCAATGTGATGATTAAAGTACTGATTTTTGCGACGACAATTATTTTGTCAGCTTGTTCTGGCGGTGGCGCAGACATCGAACCTAATCCAGTGCCACCTGATAATCCAAGCTCAACCTATAATGGTCCACCACCGGCAACTGATGATGTACAAGCTTTCAAATTAAATGTTTGGGACAATTTGTCACCGGCAAATCGTTGCGGAGAATGTCATGGCAGCGGACAAGCACCAGAGTTTGTTAATCTGGCTGATGTAAATATCGCCTATACCGAGGCCAACAAGATAGTTGATCTCAGTCGTCCCTCTGAATCACGCATGGTAACCAAAGTGGCGGGCGGTCATAACTGCTGGCTAACCAGTGATTCAGCTTGTGCCGACACCATTACCAGTTACATTAGCGCATGGGCAGGTGAGTCGGCTTCCTCAGGAACAACTATCGAACTGATTGCCCCAACAGAGCGCGATCCCGGAAATAGTAAAACGTTTCCCGAATCTCCTAGCCTATTTGCGAGCACCATTCATCCTCTGCTGACCACTTATTGTGCCGGTTGCCATGATGAGAACTCAGCGACTCCTATCTCTCCATTTTTTGCAAATTCAGATATCGATAGCGCCTATGCAGCCGCCAAAGCAAGAATTAATCTTGATAATCCAGAAAATTCTCGATTTGTTTTAAGATTACGTAACGAATTTCATAATTGTTGGAGTGATTGCACCGCAAATTCAGCTGAGATGGAAACTGCCATTCGCAGTTTTGCTGAGCAAATCACCCCAACTCAGGTAGATCCTAAACTACTACTTAGCAAGTCACTCTTTTTAACTGATGGCATCGTTGCCAGCGGTGGTGGTCGACATGATAGCAACGTCATAGCGCTATGGAATTTTAAAACCGGCTCAGGAGATACTGCATTTGATACCAGCGGGATTGAACCTGCCATTAACCTGACAATCAGCGGCAATTACAGTTGGGTTGGCGGCTGGGGCATCCAAATTATCGATGGCAAAGCGCAAGGTTCAACAGCGAGCAGTAAAAAACTTCACGATTTAATTAAGTCAACCGGCGAATACTCAATCGAAGCATGGATTGTACCGGATAATGTTACCCAAGAAGGTCCAGCAGGCATTGTCAGTTATTCAGCAGGCAACATGGCTAGAAACTTCACATTAGGCCAAACCTTATATAACTATGATTACCAAAACCGTAGCAGCGAAACCGATGCCAATGGTGAAGAAACTTTAACCACACCTGATGATGCACAAATTCTACAGGCCGCGCTACAACATGTTGTTGCTACCTTTTCGCCTACCGAAGGTCGAAAAATTTATGTTAATGGCACTCTCGCCGCCGAAGAAAATGTTGAAACTGGCGGCACACTCACCGACTGGAACGACACCTATGCATTTGTACTTGGCAACGAAGTTTCTAACAACCGTTTATGGCAAGGTACATTTCGAATGGTAGCCATCCATAATCGCGCATTAAATTTAGAACAAATTAATCAAAATTATGATGTGGGTGTTGGTGAAAAATTCTATATGTTGTTCGGCATTTCACATTTAATTGATTTACCTGAATCCTTCATTGTTTATGAAGTCAGTCAATGGGATAGTTTTGCTTATTTATTCGACAAACCATTCTTCATAAACCTGAACAATCAAACCATACCAAGTGATATTGATATTGAAAAAATTCGTATTGCAGTCAATGGTAAAGAAGCGAAAAATGGACAAGCTTATAAAACCTTAACAACTCGCTTGAACAGTTCACAGTATTCTCCCGAAACCGGACAAATGATTTCACCCCAAGGAACGGTAATTGCATTAGAAAAAGGTCCGCAATCAGATGAATTTTTCCTGACTTTTGAGAAAATTGGTAGCCGCGAAAATCCATTCGTTGAGCCTCCTCCGCCACCAGTTAGTCTGCCAGTCGATCAAGCAGCAGCGCCCGACATTGGTATTAAGGATTTTTATGAAATCCACGCATCAATGTCACAGGCAACAGGTATCAGTATGGCACAGGCTGATGTTGCAGCAACCTTTGAAGCTGTTAAACAACAAATGCCTACATTAACCGATATCGGCACCTTCTCATCATCACAACAAATGGGGGTTACTCAATTAGCCATTGAATACTGTAATGCGCTCATTGAAGATTCCAGCAAACGAGCAACTTATTTTAGTGGCTTTAATTTTGCCTCACCGGCTAATTTAGCTTTTGACTCGCTGGCAAAACGTAATCAGATTTATGATCCGCTCATTGCTAACATAATGGGAACTGGCATTGCGACACAACCAGCGGTTGTCGATGTAAAAACTGAACTGGATAGCCTGACCGACAAATTGGTTTCATGTGGCAATAGTTGCCCTGTTGGCCGAACAGAAACCATCGTTAAAGCCGTGTGTGCAGCCGCTTTAGGCAGTGCCGCCTTGTTAATACAATAAACGGAGCATAACAGTGATGAAGAAAAAGTACACTCAACAGCAACTTCTCAATGCACCGTTATTGCATGGTGCGCACAAGCGCCCAGTAACACGGCGGGATTTTATTGCCCAAGGCTTTATGACTGGCGCAGCTACCGTGGCAGCGCCATCAATTTTTGGTTTGTTTGCTAATCCACGTAATGCACAAGCGGCACTTTCTGCCGATATTGAGGCACTCAAGTCAGCTTGTGGGATTGCAGTGCAAGGCGCAGGAAAAATCCCTTTTATTTGTTTCGATTTAGCGGGTGGTGCCAGTATGGCTGGCTCAAACGTCTTGGTTGGCGGCCCTGGTGGACAGCTCGATTTTCTCTCGTCTGCGGGCTATAACAAACTGGGACTACCCGGCGATATGGTGCCAAGTGGTACGGGATTTGTAAATTCTGATTATGGTTTATCTTTCCATACGGACAGCGGATATTTACGTGGTATACAAGAAAAAACCGCACCGGCAACCGCCGCTAATACTAATGGTGCGGTAATACCTGCTCGTTCTGATAATGATACGGGGAATAATCCTCACAATCCAATGTATGGTATAAATCGGGTTGGCGCCGATGGTTCACTGCTTACACTGATTGGTTCGCGCAATAGCGATTCGGGTGGCAACTCAATGGCACCAGCAAACATGATAGATTTGGCACTACGCCCAACCAAAGTGGATCGTCCCAGTGATGTAACGGGTTTGGTTGATGTTGGCGATTTAGTTGGCCTGCTTAGTCAAGATGACGCAGTTTCGGTTATGGAGTCGATTTATCGTATTTCTGATAAAAAGATAGCAAATGTTAACACTCGTGTTACCACCGATGCGGTTATTAAAGAAATGGTGCGATGTGGTTATGTAAAAAGTGCAGACTTGGCCGATCGTTTTGGTAACCCTTCAACATTAAATCCCGCATTGGATCCCGATATTGTGGGACCAGCAGGCATATTTACCCAGGAAGAATTTGACTCCGATGGCGAATTTAGAAAAACCGCTTCAGTTATGAAACTGGTCGTTAACGGATTTGCGGGGGCTGGTACTGTCACAATGAGTGGATATGACTACCACACGGGAGACAGAGCTGTTGGTGAAGTCAGAGATTTACGCGCTGGTCGCTGTATTGGTGCTTGTCTGGAATATGCAGCACGCGTTGGCGTGCCATTAATGGTTTATGTGTTTAGCGACGGTTCTGTTTCGAGTAACGGCATGATTGATGACTCAATCAACGGTCGCGGAAAAGGCGTTTGGACAAGTGATAACTCATCAACTGCCGCTTCATTTTTTATGGTCTATAGTCCTGATGGTCGTCCTAATCTGGTAGGTGGTAACGCGGAAGAACAAGCAATCCACCAACAGATTGGTTATATGCGCCCAGATGCTTCAACCGAGACGGCCTCTTCACCCGCAGCAAACAATCCTAACTTACTGGTTGAAACAGTCATACTGAACTATATGGCATTACATGGTGAACAAAATCTCTTTAACCAGCCCGGATTTTTCCCGAGCCACGGTCTTGGCAATACTACATTGCGCGACAGCCTGGTTGCCTTTCAGCCAATAGTCAATGGCAAAATAGGCGGATAAACAAGCGAACAACTATCGGGATTACCAAATATCTGGTGATCCCTTTACGATGGTGTGTTTGACAATATTCTTTTTGACTTGCTTATTGCCTTCGAGTAAGTTTTACTAAAATAAACTTTTACCAAACACTTTAGTTATCACATGAATTCCACCCGTTCACTCAATTATACCGAAACACTCGACAAAGCCCTTTACTGGCTACGTGAACTGGAAATTGACAAAGCACTTGACCTACTCTACTCATTACTCGAGCAAAACCCGCGAAAATTTGAATTAATCCAGCAAATTTATCAAATTGAAACCAAGCGCCCTCAGCAACCAGGATTTTTAAAAATTTGTGAATACTTATTTGCATTTCGTTCTAATCAACGCCATATTCACCAACTGATTATTCAAGCTTACCGGCAATTAAAGCAACTAAAACTTTCAACCGAACAATTTAGTCAAGCAACAATATTTAATTTATTTTTTCATTTGCACCAATCAACAATGCTTGATGATGCCGGCCAATTGGCCGAACAGATTAAGACCCAATTCCCTCAACCAGAAAATACTAATCATGTAGAATCAAATAATATTTTTCTACACCCCGTCGACAATACTACACCTAGCACCCCGCAGGCACTACTTTGGTACTGTGAATCATTAATACAACATAAACAATATCTGCTAGCGCAAAAAGAATTAAAATATTTGATCACTTATTATGCAGAAACGAGTGAAGCAAGAAACGCTGTTGGTCAGTTAAAACAAGTTGACTTAACATTATCTAAATTTAACGCACTCTAACTTAACGTTACCTAATTTAGTGAGTTTAGTATTTGACTCTATTTAAACTAAGCATTATTAATACTTAATTTTACTGACATATAAATAACGCTTTCAGGCAAAGCGATCATTTAATTTGTTGCACAAATTGCAAATATTCCTCGGCCTGTTGCAAAGCATCGTCATCAAAACTACGTTTAAGAATAAAATTCAGTAATTCAATTGCATCGGATTGTCGATTCGCATATTCAACCAATAACTGAGCTTCTACTAAATAAAGCTTTTCCCACCCCAGCACTAATACATTCTTATGCTTAAAAGCTTTTATTAATGGTAAAGCTATATTAAAGTAATTTTTAGTTTTCATGGCGTGCGATAGCCCAATAACAACCTCAATATTTTCAGGAACAAAGGCTATCGACTTATCTGTGAGCTTTTGATAAAACTTAGCGGCCTTTAACATCTTTTTATCTTTCAGTAACTGTGCAAAATACTGATTAGCTATTGTCACCATAAAAGATTTTTTATCCTGTACTACATACAATAAAATCAACTTTTCATAGGCATCATAATCACTTTTGTCCTCCGCTATTTTATCCAGTAACAATTTTTGCGCTTCTTCATAGCGTCCCTCCTGAATAAAAATTCCAACTTCCGCCATTTTGTCCTGAACAATACGTGGATCGAAATCATAAATAGATTGTCGATTAACAATAAAATTCAATTCATGATGAAATTGAAAGACCAAATATCCCGACATCACGCTGACTACCATCAAAAGGTATAAGGAGATTACATAAACCAAAGATTTAACCAGCCAGAATGTTGATTCATCAGCAATAAAATGAAACTGATATATTAGGCCTGCCACAGCTAAAAGTAATCCATATAAAACCAGATAGGCACTTTTAAACTGCTTTATAATAAAACCAATTTTAATGGGGTTGACCATTGCTAGCATTGACTTTTCCATCATTAAAATTATTAATGATGCAGGCACGCCCAATATAAAAAAAGCGCTGATGGCAATGCCAATTGACGGGCTCATTTCATAGATTCGGCTAATTGCAACGTTTAATGTGAGACAAATAAAGCTGACTTTAAGAAACTGATTATTATTTTCAAACAACATAAAATCTTTCAACTTTGTCCCTAGTCCTTCCCCACTAGCCACTTTTTCCATACTACCCAACATTAATTCCAAAATGGGTAACATTAAAAGTAATAGCAAGACGAATCCGATGGGGTTAGCGGGAAATAAGCCTAACAGCAGCGCAAACCCAGTAATAAGTCCCAAACAAACTTTATTCATTGGCAGCTTAACCAAATAGGAAAACCGTTGCCAAAATGGCGGTAGGTTAACTGCCACACTCAAGCTTTTTAAACTCCGTCGGCATAAAGTACATTGGGGCACATAGCGCGCTTTATCGGGCGGCACACACTGACCACAAAAATAAATGTCACAGCTCTGACAAAACCATATGGCTAATTGTTTAGGATGATATTTACAATAATGACTCATAACAAAAAAGGTTACTCCGCATTACGAACTCTTTCGGCAGGAAAACAGAGTTGATTAAATAAATATTCCTTAAAATCGGACTCATAGTCTTGTTGTTCTATTGATTTTTTCATACAAATTAACCATGCATCTCTTTCTTTGATGCCAATGGTTAGATGAGCATGTACCCCAGGTATGCTAATTGGTCCATATTTTTGTTGAAAAAGTCTTGGTCCACCAAGCCAACCGCATAAAAAACGAAAAAGCTTGTCACGGGAAATCTGCAAATCTTCAGGGTGCATCAGCAGTATTTTTCGCGCCAGAGGCAGGGTTTCCATATAGTCATAAAATTCATCCACTAGTTTCCAAATTCCAGCCTCACCACCAGCGGCATGAAAAGAAGTGTCTCCGAACCCATAATCTAATTGCATCGTTGAGTTATCCATATTTAAAATATTGTTATTGTTTCATGTGTTTAAACTGCAAGTATTGTAACCATGAGATAGCAACAAATATAGTCCTACTGACTAGAACTTGCAGACAAGTATTTAATCAAGAATTTTTTTTAAATAGTCATTCAATAAATAGGGCTACGAATTAACATTTTGCTCAATTATCAACAAATGAATTGCTGTAAAACACAGCATTGTCATGATTACCAAGGTAAAATGAAATAGACTATATACTTTCCAGTATTTCTGCGAATATAGATCCTTTAATTTTATTAAACTGGTTCTCAGGAAAATCAATGTATCATCATTCAATACTCGTATCCGTTAATCAACCGGTGAAAGGTAACAATGATAAACCAATGTTAATTAACCTGTAACAACGCTAAACTTAAAGCAGCTTTCGATTTATTACGATTAATAATTTACCTAAGTTAAATTCTAAAATACCAAATATATAAGCAGTTGAACTTAAATGGCCAGTCAATCTTACCCATTCAAAATAAAGCACTTCATAGTTAATGGCTACTTTTTAGCATTCATTGCAGCTTTCACTGCGTCATTTAAAGCAATATTTGTCAAACTAATCTATTTACAAAGCGAACTCGATGCGGCTCAACTTTTGTTACTACGATTAAGTATTGTTCTCCCCTTTTTCATTGGTATGGTGGTTTATGCTCACTTTTACAAACCCCTTAATCAAACGCTAATTTCCTCTTCAGACAATTTGGCTACCGATTCAACAAATCGTATCATCAATCAATTAAAATTAATCGGATTACTAGTCTGGGCAGGATTTTGTGGATATTATTTTGCCAGTTTGGCTGACTTTATTGGTCTACAATACATTTCAGCAGGACTTGAGCGTTTAGTACTATTCACCTACCCTACACTGGTTTTATTAATTGAAGCAATATTATTTAAGCGTCTGCCTTCAGCTAAAACCTGGGGTGGCGTCTTCATTTGCTACCTTGGTCTTTGCGCGGCGCTTGGTCACGATATTCAATTTCAAGATCCAACTAAAGTTTGGATTGGCGTCGGTTGGGTTTTCTTAAGCAGCTTATCTTTTACTTTTTACTATTTATCAGCCGGTCGATTAATTCGCCAATTAGGTACCATGTGTTTTACGGGCTGGATAGGTATCATTGCCACCATTTTTACTTTTATTCATTTCGCTCTCACTTACCAGCACTTTAATTTTACACAGTTAACAATTGAAGTATGGCTTTATATTACATTAATCGCCTTACTGTGTACTTTGCTACCCAGTTGGCTAACCGCAGCCTCAATTGCCAAGCTTGGTGCCAGTACCAGCGCCAACATCAGTACATTAGGCCCTATATTTACTATTGTGCTAAGCTGGATGATCCTGACCGAACCTTTTTCTTGGCTTCAACTAATAGGGTTAATTTTAGTATTAACAGGAATACGAATTGTGCAGCAACAAAAATCCCAAACCAAAAGTTAATGTTCCCAAGTCAAATGCCGTACACATAAAAATATAGTCTAAATTAAAACTCACCAGAAAAAGCCTACAAAACACCTGATAATGCTAACTACGCAGTATTTCCATTTTATGAGTGCAATATTTGCTCCATAACCCAACTGGTGTGCAACGCACTTTTTCCAGTAGATGGATGAGGTTGTTGATCGAATAAAAAGTCGCGGATTTTCTGCACATGGTATAACTGAATATTAAGTGGATTTTCAATTTCATAAAATTGCTCACCTTCCGCAGTATTTATGACAATAGGCTGCTCATCAAATATCGAAAACTCAATTTCGCCTTCGCTGCCAAAAATAGTTACTCGATCGCGACGAGTAAAACCGCCAAAATTCCAATTTGCTGTCGCGGTAATACCTTGACTATGTTTCCAGCTGGCGGCAACCGAGTCATACGCAGAATAAAGCTGTTGCTGCTGATGAGCGACGCCATAAACCCGCTCGAAGTCACCAAAAAAATAAGCAAATAAGTCTAATCCATGACAAGCTAAATCATCAAAATAACCACCTAAAGCAATCTTTTTATCCGTCCGCCATTGATAATGTTGAGCTAAATCTACTGCATTTGCCGAGCGATTTAAACACCATTGATAATGCCTGACTTGACCAATAACACCCGCATTAAGCTTTTGTAATATGGCATTAAAGCGCGGTAATGAACGCCGATAATAGGCGACCCATAACGGTGTTTGTGCTTGATTAAATGCCTCAACAATTTGCAAACTTTGCGCATAATCTGGTGCCAAAGGCTTTTCAATACAGCATGGTTTGCCGACTTGTGCTACCTGCAAAGCCAATTCTTTGTGGCTGTCTGGTGGCGTAGCAATATATACCGCATCAACCTGAGAGTGATTAATCAACTCAGCGGCGCTGCTAAAAACATTTGTTATGTGATGACGTTTAGCATAATCTTGCGCGGCTAACTGATCTCGGCGCATCACTGCAAAAACCTTAAATCCATCTACCTTTTGATAAGCCGGCCCACTTTTAACTTCGGTGACATTACCACAACCAATAAATCCCCATTGAACAGTTCGCATATTATTTTCCATTGGCTTTAAAATATTATCTACTGGACTAATATATTTTCGATTACGCCGTAAATCAAGTTAGCCAATTTAGCGGCTTTATGCAGCCACTTTTTCTATGGATTATTTGATGGATTTAACTCTTTGTATTGACTCTAGTACAGTATAAAAAAACCCGGTAAAACCGGGTTATAGTTTATTCAAATTTAAAACTACTTTATCTTATAAATAGTTCCCAGAATCATCCATTGCGTTTAATCTCAATGTATCAGGGTTAGTGTCTTCAGCCGATGGAATCCACTGATTCAAGCAACTTTTATCTTCCACACAAGGATCAGTCAAAGACATCAAAAACTCAACCAGCCAGTCAATTTGCTCTTCATTCAAGTTAACATTTTGCAAACTTGGCAAACCTGCTGCGCGATTTGCATTTAATTGATCAATGATTTTTTGTGTATTGACGCGCATTTGATTAGCCTGAATATTTGGCGCAATCTGGGTAAAGTCATAATTATCTAGCGCCACTTGTGGATTAAGATGATGAACTATTGTTGCTCTAAGTGAAGTATAAGCCCCAGCATGTCCCCAAGGCCCGGTAGCACTGACATTTAACAAACTAGGTGTTCTAAATGCATATTTATCCGCGGCATTCTTAGTTTCGCGAAAACGCCCAAAGTCTTCGGTACCATTTTCTCCATCCCGTTTACCTCGACCAATTTGAGGCATACCAATGACATGGAATGATTCATCAGTGAAAAAATCACCAGAATGACAAGAAGCACAATCTGCGCCACCATCTGCAACTGATTTAAAGAAAATTAATGCACCACGCTTAGCCTCTGTCGAAATCGCATCGTCATCACCTTCAACATAAGATTTCCAAGGTGTTTCAACAAAAACCTGAGAGTTTTCATAACTGGCAATTGCATCCACCACATTATTAAAAGTAATTAAAGTTTCGGCGCTGCCTTGTGGCTCGTCAAATCCGGCTCTAAATTCATCTAGCCAATGATTGGTCACTAAAAAGCCACCAGCTGGCTCGCCATAATCCCCTAAGCGTTGTTGTAGGTTTGTACGGACTTCTGCATTGCTTAACCCATGAAATAAACCAAAATTTTTCATTTCTTCAGCAGATGTCACCGGAAAACGAGCCTGTGCTGTAACCATATTTTGTCCTGCTAATGGGTCGGCCTCACCAAATGCAGAATCAGGCGTTCGAATTCCCATTCCGTCATCACCATTTTTAAGAGGCGTTTTGCCTAAACTTTCAACCCGACCATCGTGAAATAAAACCTGATCCCACAACGCAATATTAAAAGTTGACGGTGCATTTCTTGGTACTGTTGGCCCGCCATCATAATGCTCACCACTGACCAGATGCACACGACCAGGTCCTAGTAATTCTGGATCAACAGCATCAACGCCAATAGGTAACGATAAATCATCTCCTCCGCCTAATACGGGATGATGGCAACTTACACACGCGGTATCTTTATCACCACTAAGGGCTTTAGTGAAAAATAGTTTCATCCCCAGTTGTGCTTTTGGATCGTTAATACTAGGTAAATTTCTACCTTTACTCGGATCACCGCTCAATTGCAGCGTTTGCACCAAAGAACTTAATTCCTGATTAACACCACTTGGCGTATCGGACGACTGACGACTATTACCACAGCCAATTAAAAAACAAGAACCGAGAAGAAATAAGAATTGAATAATTGAACAAGTACTTTTTAAAGAGAATACTGCACGCACGATATAATTCCTCTTTTAATTTCTTAATTTGAAACGTTTAATTTCATACTACATAAGAGCGCGCAAATATAACGTTTAAATAACTCATATTCAAGTATTTATTTGCACTATCATATAATTAAATTTTTCCAGTGAGTATTAAACCTTCTATTTATTAACTTAAAAACCACATAAAACGGAATAAAAACACCTTTTACTATTATATAAATTACAAAATGTTGTGTTTACTAGAAAGCAGTTTGGCTTGGCAAGTT
The DNA here is from genome assembly GCF_040719265.1 of Aliikangiella maris. Lineage (NCBI taxonomy): Bacteria > Pseudomonadati > Pseudomonadota > Gammaproteobacteria > Oceanospirillales > Pleioneaceae > Aliikangiella > Aliikangiella maris. The sequence goes on from NZ_JBFDAH010000017.1 coordinate 70,913, forward strand.
TAGAAATTGCTTGATTTGTCATGCCTAATTATGCATCGGCCTAAACCGAAGATAATTAACCCACAAATAAAACAAAAAATAATTATCATCTGAAAGTCGATTTAAATTTTACAACCTGACAGGCTTGGTTGACCTGCAATAATTTTACGGGCACACCGGTTATACCTTAATAAAAAAGCCCTAAACATCTCAGCCTGTAATTAAAAATTTATTTTTAAAATATTGATTTTTTCTCATGGTATTTAGCAAAACATAAACTAGACTTAATTTAGGTTAGTTATTAACCAAGCCGTTTTTCATAAAGAAAGACTAATAAAAATCTCGTTTTTTAGCTGTTCGAGGGTCAAACTATGAAATCTAGCAATCACTTCAACGTTAAACACGCCAATAACAAAACACCAAGTACAAAAGTTGAAAACACAAATAGCAGTTTCTTTTTAGGTAAAGGTACTGCAGAAGATTTTCTGGAGCAAATTGGTCGAATCTTTGATCTTGGAAATACATTTTTAAATAAATGATTCATTAATCTTTAGCCTGAACGGGTTGCAGAAATATAGTCAAACCGATGTCATTACATTGGTTTGATCTTATAAAACCCGTAAATTTGAAATGATATCAATCTGCTTTTTGGTGGCTAAGTGACATGCAGAGTTTCGTATGCCACTTGCTTTGACTGTCACTTGATAAGTTTAAATTTTTTAAGCTTTAAATAGTGATTTTATTATTTTAATCACCTTCTGGCTTTAAAAAAATCACGTAGTAACTGTGCGCTTGGCGCTTGCAGAACACCTTCAATGATAGCTATTTGATGATTATGTGAAGGATGCTGTAACAGCTGATATAAACTTCCCCCGGCACCAGTTCGCGGCTCGCGCGTGGCAAAAACAATTTGCTTTACCCTCGCGTGTACCATGGCCATTGCACACATGGCACAAGGCTCTAAAGTCACATATAAAGTTGTATTGATAAGACGATAATTCTGCTTCACCTGACCGGCTGCGCGCAGCGCTATAATTTCTGCATGCGCACAGGGATCATGATTATTAATGGGGTGATTGAAACCTTCGCCAATTAATTGATTATTTTCAACAATAACCGCACCGACAGGCACCTCCCCCAAATCACGCGCTTTTTCAGCGAGTTTAAGTGCCTGACGCATCCAAAGCTCATGCTCCTCAAGTTGGCTATCTGACGGTTTTGCTAAGGACAAAGCAGTCGCCTATTCCCATTCGATAGTTGCAGGAGGCTTGGATGAAATATCATAAGTTACTCGTGAAATTCCATCAATTTCATTAATAATCCGATTGGATACCAACTCTAAAAACTCATATGGTAAATGTGCCCAGCGCGCTGTCATAAAGTCGATAGTTTCAACTGCTCTAAGTGCAATAACATAATCATATTTACGCGCATCGCCCATCACGCCAACGGATTTTACGGGTAAAAATACAGCAAATGCTTGAGAGGTTTTATGATAAAGCTCATGTCGGTGTAACTCTTCGATAAAAATATTATCAGCTAGTCGTAGTAAGTCGGCATATATCTTTTTCACTTCACCTAAAATTCTGACGCCCAGTCCTGGTCCAGGAAAAGGATGACGATAAAGCATATCGTACGGCAAGCCCAATTCGAGTCCAATTTTTCGGACTTCATCTTTAAACAATTCACGCAGCGGCTCAACCAGTTTTAATGTCATATCTTCTGGCAATCCCCCCACGTTATGATGCGATTTAATCACATGTGCCTTGCCAGTTTTTGCACCTGCCGACTCAATCACATCAGGATAAATTGTTCCTTGGGCTAACCACTTGGCATTGCTTAATTTGGTAGCCTCGTGTTGAAAGACTTCAACAAATTCCCGGCCAATAATTTTTCTTTTGGCTTCGGGATCAACTTCTCCAGCCAAAGCATTTAAAAAGCGATCTTCGGCATCGACTTTAATCACATTCAAGCCAAAATCTTTATGAAACATATCCATAACCTGTTTGGCTTCATTCAAACGTAACAGACCATTATCAACAAAAACACAGGTTAATTGTTTACCAATAGCCCGATGCAATAACATTGCAGTTACCGAAGAATCTACTCCGCCAGAAAGCCCTAAAATGACGTCATCACTACCCACTTGTTGTTTAATTTGCTCGATGGCATTTTCAATAATACTGTCGGCTGTCCATAACTTTTCACAGCCACAAATATCACTGATAAACCGCTCTAAAATGCGATGACCTTGTCGAGTATGAGTCACTTCGGGATGAAACTGCACACCATATAATTGCTTTTCTTCATTTGCCATAGCCGCCAGTGGCGCATTATCTGATTCACCAATAGCAACAAAGCCCTCAGGTAAGCCAATGACTTTATCGCCATGACTCATCCAAACATCAAGCACGCCATTACCATTTTCAGAATGATCTTCTATACCATCAAATAAACGAGATTTAACTGCATGGCGGACTTTAGCATAACCAAATTCACGCATATTAGAACTGGCAACCTGCCCACCTAATTGATGAGCCATAGTTTGCATACCATAACAAACACCTAAAACTGGCACGCCTAATTTAAAAATAATATCTGCCGCTCTTGGCGTGTTATTCCCCGTTACACTCTCGGGACCACCGGATAAAATGATTCCATCTGCATTAAAAGCTTTAATATTGTCTTCATCCCAATCGTAAGGATAAAGCTCACAATAAACGCCTAGCTCACGAACGCGTCTTGCAATCAGTTGCGTATACTGTGAGCCAAAATCCAGAATTAATATTTTTTGCGCGTGGATATCTGTCGACATTTGTAAATACCTGCAATCTTTTCAGATTTAAATTATTAAATTTAAATAACTGAAATAAACGATCATTAATGAACCATAAATAAAACTGAAAAGCCGCAACTTTCATTGCGGCTATCGAAAAAAATAATAGCAATCTTGTCAATTATAGACTTATTTTGAAACCTGATAGTTAGGTGCTTCTTTGGTTATTTGAACATCATGCACATGACTCTCTCGCATACCTGCGGCAGTCACTTTAACAAATTCAGATTTGGTACGAAAAGTCGTAATATCGGCACAGCCTGTCAGCCCCATTGATGAGCGCAGTCCGCCCAGCATTTGATGCACAATTGCCGATAATGGCCCTTTGTATGGTACTCGACCTTCAATACCTTCAGGCACAAATTTATCTGCTGCATTTGACGACTGAAAATAGCGATCGCCAGACCCATGCTTTTGCTGCATCGCGCCTAGAGACCCCATTCCACGATATGACTTGTAAGAACGCCCTTGAAACAGTTCAACTTCTCCAGGCGCTTCTTCGGTACCAGCTAACATAGAACCGACCATGACTGAATAAGCGCCCGCTGCTAGTGCTTTACACATGTCCCCAGAATAACGAATACCGCCATCGGCAATCAATGGTACACCAGTTCCTTCAAGTGCTGCTGCCACATTATTAACCGCAGTAATTTGTGGAACACCCACACCTGTAACTATGCGCGTGGTACAAATTGAGCCAGGACCAATACCCACTTTTACACCATCCGCACCAGCGGCAACTAAATCTTTAGCGCCTGCTGCGGTTGCAATATTGCCACCAATTACCTGAATTTGAGGGTAAGTCTGTTTGACCCAGCGAACTTTATTAATCACACCTTGAGAGTGGCCGTGAGAAGTGTCAACCAAAATGATATCAACGCCAGCTTTAACCAGTGCCTCCACCCGCTCATTAGTATCTGGTCCAGTTCCTACCGCGGCGCCAACGCGTAGATGACCTAAACGATCTTTACAAGCATTAGGTTTATCTTCGGCTTTTTGAATATCTTTTACTGTATAAAGACCAGTTAAATGAAAATCGTCATCAACCATTAAGACTTTTTCGATTCGGTGTTGGTGCATTAAACGCAGCACTTCTTCCTGCGTGGCTTGTTCTGTTACTGTAACCAGCTTATCTTTTTTGGTCATCACACTCGAAACAGGTCTATCAAGATGAGTTTCAAAACGAATATCTCGACTGGTAACTATTCCCATCAGCTCGCCGTTTTCTACAACAGGTAAACCAGATATACCATGCTTTGAGGTAATTTCTTTGAGTGCGGCAATACTGGTATCGGGAGTCACGGTAATTGGGTCGGTTACCACGCCACTTTCAAACTTTTTAACTTTAAGTACTTCTGCTGCTTGGCGGGCAATATCCATGTTTTTATGAATAAACCCTATACCACCCTCTTGCGCCAATGCGATAGCAAGATTAGCCTCTGTCACAGTGTCCATAGCGGCAGACACAAGCGGGATATTCAGAGAGATTTCGCGGGTAATCTGGGTTTTTAAATTGACCTCATTCGGCAAAACTTCAGAATGAGCAGGAATAAGAAGAACATCATCAAATGTAAGAGCTTCTTGAGTGATACGCATATTAAAAGTCACCATTTCTAGAAGAGCTTTCCAGCCAAAGCGGGATTATACAGATAAATTCCGACAAGTAAAAAGATTTTTAATAGTTTTTTACTATTGTTTTCAAAGATATCCTTCACTTCTTAGCAAGAATAGCTGAGTATTTTTGGCTAATCAGATAAAATTTCAAGCTCACTCTCAATTAATTTTTTTGACACAATGATTCAACCAGTACTCCAACCACAAACGCCGCCCAAAAGAACAGTCCTAACGGTGAGCCAGTTAAATGCTCAATCGAAATCGTTATTAGAGGGACAACTAGGTGCTGTCTGGTTAAGTGGCGAAATATCAAATTTAACGAAAGCAGTATCTGGCCACTGGTATTTTTCGCTAAAAGATGCCAATGCACAGGTACGTTGCGCCATGTTTCGTTTTAAAACACAAAATTTGCGTTTCTCCCCCAAAGAAGGCGATAAGGTGATCATTAAAGGCAAGGTCACTTTGTATGAAGCGCGCGGCGATTTTCAAATTATTGCTGACTTTATGGAACCCGACGGTATGGGTCTACTCCAGCAACAATTAAATGAATTGGTGAATAAACTAAAAAGCGAGGGACTGTTGGCCGTTGAACATAAACAATCTTTACCCTTACTACCGAAAAAAATCGGAGTTATCACATCAGCTACCGGAGCAGCCATTCACGATGTTTTACATGTTTTGGCACGGCGCTGTCCGATGGTCCCTGTAGTCATTTATCCAACTCAGGTACAAGGCGCAACTGCAGCCAAAGAAATTAGCAACGCCTTACAATTAGCCATAAATCAACATACCTGTGATGTATTGTTGTTAACCCGCGGTGGTGGTTCGTTAGAAGACTTATGGTGTTTTAATGACGAAAAACTGGCGCGGGAAATTTTTGATTGCCCTATTCCAATTGTTGCAGCGGTTGGCCATGAAGTGGACACAACAGTTGCTGAATTAGTCGCCGACTTACGCGCGCCCACGCCATCTGCTGCGGCTGAACTATTAGTACCCGAGCAACAAGTATTGCAGCAAAAAATCGATTTGTGCAGTTTACAAATGATGCGTTCAATCAATGATAAGCTCGATAGGTCGAACCGCCAATTGCAGCTGGCTCAGCTAAAATTAGCCGATCCGGCACGCGCAATTGCCACCAGCCAGCACAAACTGGATTTGCTATCACAAAAACTGATGACTGCTCAAAATAGAAATATTCAGCAGCAACAAAAGCGCTTTAATTCACTTCAACAAAAATTTGACCGAATCAATCCGATTGTTCAATTAAAAAATACGCAACAGCAAAATCAAAAATTACAAATGCGTTTAGAAAATGTCTGGTATAAATTGTTTGAAAAGAAAGTAACTCAATTACGTATTCAAGCCGGCGCTTTAAATAATTTAAGTCCGCTCTCTACTTTACACCGAGGCTATGCGATTGCCAGAACAACAGATAAAAAGTCAGTAATATCACAAGTAAAACAATTACGCCAACACTCACAATTCAGTTTGATGTTAAGTGATGGTGAGATCGAATGTGAGGTGAAAAACTAAGCCAGTACTTTGAATTTAAGAGTACTTTGAATTTAAGAGTACTTTGAATTTAACAAATGCCACTTAGCATTTATTTTCCATAAGCCATATGAGTACTGGCAATGGCATTCAAAAACGAGATAAAATTAGTTTAAAAACTAGGAAGCACTGCAGTTGCAACCTGATTACTCAGGCGGCTCATCATGGTTATCACTAATTTTGACAAACTCCAATTCATATTCATTGCGCTTACATTTAGCCTGATAAACATGAATATGCGAATTCATTTTAGCGAGATGATTTTTCAGTTGCTCGACGGATTGAGCAGGCACCAATGCATCAATATACACACTTTGAATAGCCCCCACCGGAAACTCTATCAAGTTTTCGGTATAGTCATCTGAATTAACCACCATCCGCCATTCTTTGAATGTGCGCTGACTATAATTTTGTGCAAGCAGAATATTAAGCGGATTAAATTCGATTTCAGTTTTAGTGCCAACCATGTGTTCAATATAATCACTCAACTCGACCGTTTGCATGGGCTTTTTTTGATAAATAGCGGGATGGGCAAATTTAAAAATATCATCAGTAGCACATTTAAATTTAATCGCAGCCCCTTTATGCTGATAAATCAAACGCTCCCATTGTTGTAATTCTTGAAATTTTTCATAAAGCACAACTATACGCTTTTGTGATACAAAATCGATCCAACGCTGGTGCGCCACTTTCGCATCATTAAAGGTTTTTTCGACCATCGCAGGTAATAAACCATTAAGCGCTTCGCGAATTTCTGATTCGTCATTAAAGCGATTTTCCAATCGCCAACGGGCAATTGCTTTGATTAACGGGTGATTGGGCTGGCCTCTTGGTGCACTTTTTCCCAAAATAGCGTGAGAGATAAATTTAACCGATTGCTCAAACATTTCACTCACGGTAAAAGCAAGCGGTGTATTTTTATCAGGCAAAAATGGATTATGCAGTTGACTGGCTTCAACCAAAGGTAATGCACATTTATTGAGCACCTGACTGATACTTTGCAAATTGCCAAAATAAGTCAGGGTAGCCGGTAATTCACTCATGCGTTGCTATTCTTTTTGTGATTAAAAGGATTTACTTCTTAGTTTAGCTGGAAATTACGAGGTTAGCAGAACAAATGCATGAGCATCATAAAATGCCCTACAGATAGCAGAATGCTAGCCGTTGGGCAATTTGGATAATATGGATTGGCTTACCTCATAGTGAGCCAATCCAAATCGAGAGCAGGCTACGAGTGATAGCCTGTTTAATCTTATGACTTATGACTTATGACTTATGACTTATGACTTATTTAAACTTAACATCATTGCGGTTTTTGTAAATCTTCAATTACCGCCGATAAAAAGCGCGCCGCTTCTCCACCAGTACAAGCGCGGTGATCGAATGTTAAAGATAATGGTAGTATTTTTCGCTGTGAAATACCGTTAGCCGTTAATTTTAATTCATTTCTGAATCGACCAGTACCCAATATAGCAACTTGGGGCGGTGACACTACCGGTGTGCCATAACGTCCAGCAATAGAACCATAATTTGATAAGGTAATAGTTGCACCTTGCTGATCTTCTTGCTTTAACGACTTGGTTTCGATTTTTTCACGTAACTCTTGAACACGCTCTCTGACTTGCAATGGGTTTTTCTTATCTGCATCAAAAATTACCGGCACGTACAAGCCATCAGGTGAATCAACTGCTAGCCCAACATGCACTGCTGGATGCACCAATCGCTCAAACTTTTCGCCATCGAACCAGCAGTTTAATGCAGGCTCAATTTTACATGCATAGACCAGTGCTCTTACATAACGCGCTAGAGAATCCTGCTTTGGCCAAGCGGTAATATCTGCATCTTCCATTAAAGTAGTTGGCACCACAGTCGCATGAGATTTAGCCATCCCCATTGCCATAGCGCGACGTACACCACGCACTGTTTGTGGTTCAACGCTCACTTGTACGCTGGGTAATCCGGTAGTAGCTCGATCGACAGCCGCAGCCGGTGCACTCGCTCTTTGACCAGCAGGTTGACGCGCCGCTTGATCAATATCCGCTTTAGTAATACTGCCTTTTTTACCCGTCGCAATACATTGTGACAAGGCAACGCCTTGTTCACGTGCATAAGACCTGACTGCGGGTGAAGCCTTGTAATTCAGTGGGTTAGCATCATCGACAACAGCATTAACAGCCGCATTTGCTAATACTTGCGTTTGTTCAGCACTAGCATTTAAAAGTTTGCCATCTTTTTTAGCTTGCTTAACATCAGCTTGAGTGATGTTGCCGTCTTTACCTGTACCAATAACCTTGGTTAAATCAACTTTTAACTTTTTGGCTAACGCTTTAACCACCGCACTAGCTGATTCAGCAACGACCTGATTACCCACTTGCACCGCGCCAACAACGGTTCCTGCATCCCCTTGTTTTTCTGGTTCATCAGCTTCCGATTGAGCAACCTGTTCACTGGCTGCGGGGGTTGCAGCGCCAGCGGTGCCAAATGTAACTAGCGGCGCTCCTACTTCAATCACGTCTCCCGGAGCACCATGCAATCTTGCAACAACGCCGGCATGAGGCGAAGGCACTTCCACTACCGCTTTAGCCGTTTCCATTTCAACCATTGGCTGATCTAATGTCAGACTATCGCCTTCACTAACCAACCAGCGAACGATTTCAGCATCCGGTAAACCTTCACCTAAATCGGGGAGTTTAAAAATTTCTTGTGGACCCGCAGCAGGCGCAGGTTGAACAGCGGCAGATGCTGCAGGTTCTGATGCCGGTTTTGGCGTGCTCGCAATTGGTGTACTAGAGCTTGTATCACCATCAAACTCTACCAGTACAGCGCCAACATCAATAACATCACCCGGTTTACCCAATAAGCGCGTAATCACACCACTGAATGGTGATGGTACTTCCACCACCGCTTTAGCCGTTTCCATTTCAACCATCGGTTGATCGAGAGTGACCGTATCGCCTTCTTTCACTAACCAACGAACGATTTCAGCATCCGGTAAACCTTCACCTAAATCAGGTAAATTAAATGTTTTCATCGGTACTCCATAATTCTTTTAGCTTCTTCGACAATATGCTCAACTTTCGGCATATACTGCTTCTCTAAACGGAAGTAAGGCATCACCGTATCGTAACCAGAAACCCGACCAATCGGTGCAAGTAAACTTAATACCGCTTTTTCAGCAATTTCGGCAGCGATTTCTGATCCCAGAGCACCCGCTTTGGGTGCTTCCTGAACAATACAGACTCGTCCGGTTTTTTCAACCGATTCTAATATAGTATCAATATCCAGCGGATTAACCGTAGCCACATCAATTACTTCAGCGCTGATACCTTGCTGGGCCAATTGTTCTGCGGCCTGTTTGGTTTCATGCAGCATTGCCCCCCAACTGATTAAGGTAATATCTGTTCCTTCACGATCCACAAAACAAACACCAATTGGATATTCTTCACCGTTATCTTCTATATCATGCTTCTCAATACGGTATACCCGTTTTGGCTCAAGGAAGATAACGGGATCAGGATCACGAATAGCCGCCAGCATTAAACCGTAAGCCCGGGAAGGATTAGATGGAATAACGACCTTTAATCCAGGTATGTGCGCAAAAATAGCTTCGGTACTTTCGGAGTGATGCTCCGGCGCATGAATACCCCCACCATAAGGGGCTCGAATCACCATTGGTAAGGTAATTCGACCGCGCGTTCGATTTCGCATTCGCGCACAGTGTGAAATAATATGGTCAGCCGCAGGAAAAATGAATCCCATAAACTGCACTTCAGCGACAGGCTTCATTCCTTGTGCTGCCATACCAATTGCAACTCCGGCTATCATCGCTTCAGCTAAAGGCGTATCGATAACTCGCTCTTCACCAAATCTAGCCTGTAAGCCATCGGTAGCCCGAAAAACACCACCGTTTAAACCAACATCTTCACCAAAAATAACCACATCTTTATCGGCTTCCATTTCGTAAGCCATTGCTCGATTAACTGCTTCAATTAAAGTAATGGCTGCCATTATTTTGCTCCTCTTGAAATTGCCAGTTCGCGTTGTGCGAGGGTTCTTTCGGGTAGTTCAGCATATAAGTTATCGAACATAGCTTCTGGTTTGTCAGCGGGCGTATTGATATAATTATCAACAGCCTGCTGCACTAAAGCGACAACTTCAGCCTGCATGGCTTTTTCTTCATCTTCAGACCAGTGGCCATTGTGTTCTAGATATTTGCGTAAGCGTACTAAAGGTTCTTTTTGCCAGCCTTCTTCCAGTTCACCTTTTGGACGATAGCGTGAAGCATCATCTGCTGTAGTGTGATCACATAAACGCAAACTGATAGCTTCGATGACGGTTGCACCGCCACCATTACGTGCTTTTTCGGCAGCTTTTTGTGCAGCATCATACATCGCAATAACATCATTCCCATCAACTTGAAGGCATTCGATTCCGGCTGCTATAGCTTTTTGTGCGTAAGTTTGACAGGCCGTCTGAATTTTACTGGGTACAGATATCGCCCATTGGTTATTGTTGATGACAAAGACTACCCCCAAATTCCAGATACCGGCAAGATTAAGCGCTTCGTAAAAGTCACCTTGTGAAGTACCCCCTTCACCAATTTCAGTAAATACACAGCGCTTTTCTTTGCGCAGTTTCATCGCTTTGGCAATGCCAGTTGCATGCAATGACTGTGTCGCAATTGGCACGGCAATAGGAAAATCTTGACGAGCAACTTCATTTTGGAAATCAGAGCCTCTTTCATCACCCCCCCAATAAAGCAGAATTTCCTCGATTCTGACACCGTGTTGAATCATTGCAGCTTGACCACGATAGTAAGGTACTAATACATCAGCATCGTTCATTACTGCACCATATCCAACACCAATTGCTTCTTGTCCTGTCGCTGCAGCGTAAGTTCCCATTTTTCCGGTTCTTTGCAGCGCGTAAGCTTTAGAATCCATTTGTCGAATGATCGCCATATCGCGATAAAGTTTTCTGAGGGTTTCAAAATCTTTAGCAACGGCGGGCATATCTGCGGAAGTCAGTTCACCATTTTCATCCAGATATTGATAAAACTTTACTTCAAATTGAGCAACAATTGACAAAGTCATGTCTCCTTATTATTGACACTTTAAACAAGGTGCGATTGTGTAAAATAATACCAGTTAACACCCAACTTAAGTGTTTTAAATGGAACAAATTTTGGCTTAAAATCCATAATCAACTTATGGCTTTAAGTTCTTTTCGGCTTCGTTTTCTGGGTGTGGATAATAAGCTCAAAAACCTATTTTGTATATAAAAACTTAAGGAACTTAGCTGTAATATCGTGTAATTTTGAAGCAATTAGGTGCATTTAATCGCTTTTTGACGTTACGGATATTATATCATAATGGCTAATTATATTCCTTAATCTTTGCAATTTTTTAGTGTATTGTTACACTCCTAAATTTAGTTTATTACACATTAAATTCAAAATTATTCAAAACAACCGTAACGTCAATTAGGAAAATCATGACATGTCATCTTCCACTAAACCTGTAGTTAAATTTCGAAAAAATTACAAGCCAAGCCCCTATTTAATAAAAAATACTGAATTAATTTTTCAACTTTTTGAAGATCATGTCTTGGTTTCTGCTTCACTTAATATTGAATCAAACCCAAAAAGTGCAGAATCGGTTAATTTACCACCAATGGAATTGGATGGCGTGGCACTTGAATTATTGGAAATTTCAATTGATGACAAAGAACTCTCAGATTCAGACTATCAACTAAAACAAGATTTGTTGATCATACAGCCAACAACAGCACAATTTAATTTACAAACTCTGTGCAAAATTTATCCACAAAAAAATACATCTTTAGAAGGCCTTTATACTTCTGGCGGAAAATTTTGTACTCAATGCGAAGCCGAAGGATTTAGAAAAATAACCTACTATCTTGATCGCCCGGAAATCATGTCAGCATTCAGCGTTCGCATTGAAGGTGATCAGCAAAAATATCCTTTATTGTTATCAAATGGAAATCCAGCATCTCGTGGTGATTTAACTGATGGACGACATTTTGTTGAATGGCATGACCCATTCCCTAAACCCTGCTATTTGTTTGCACTGGTCGCAGGTGATTTGGATTGTCTGGAAGATGAGTTTACCACCATGAATGGTCGCAAAGTTAAACTCGAATTATTTGTCGATAAAGGCAAACTGGATCAATGTCAATTTGCAATGGACAGCTTAAAAGCCTCTATGCGCTGGGATGAAGAAAAGTTTGGTCGCGAATATGATCTTGATCTTTATATGGTTGTAGCCGTTAGTGACTTTAATATGGGCGCAATGGAAAATAAAGGACTCAATATATTTAATACCAAATATGTACTGGCAAACGAAAAAACAGCGACTGATGCTGATTTTGAAGGAGTTGAACGCGTTATTGCACATGAGTATTTTCATAACTGGACAGGCAATCGCGTCACTTGTCGCGACTGGTTCCAATTAAGTTTAAAAGAAGGATTAACCGTTTTTCGCGATCAAAAATTCAGTGAAGATATGCAATCTAAACCGGTGCAACGTATCGATCAGGTTAAAATCATTCGCTCTGCCCAGTTTGCCGAAGATTCTGGTCCAATGGCGCACCCTATTCGACCTGATTCATACATTGAAATGAATAATTTTTATACGGTGACAGTTTATAACAAAGGTGCAGAAGTGATTAATATGATGCACACTTTATTAGGCGAAGCTGGATTCCGTAAAGGGATGGATTTATATTTTGAACGCCATGACGGACAAGCTGTGACTTGCGAAGATTTTGTAAGAGCAATGGAAGAGGCGAACGATGTTGACTGGACACAGTTTAGAAACTGGTATTCTCAAGCAGGAACGCCATTAGTTAATGTCAAGTTAACTCAGCTAGGTGCGGGTCAGTTTCACTTAGACTGTGAACAAAGCTGTCCACCAACGCCAGAACAGCAATCAAAATCTCCTTTTATGATTCCTATTAAAACAGGTTTTCTGGATGCAGCAGGAAACAGTCTCAAATTTAAAGTTGAACAAGGTGATTGGACTGATGAGGCGCTGTTAATTTTAACCGAAAACAAGCAGAGCTTTAAAATTGAGTGTGATGCCGAACAAATTATTCCTTCGTTACTCAGAGATTTTTCTGCACCGATAAAATTAGCTTATGAGTATTCGTTGACGCAGCTAGCGACTCAGTTTGCCAGCGACCCTAATTCATTTAATCGATGGGATGCCGGTCAAAATCTGATGTCTCGGTTATTACTTAGTAACTCCCCCACACTTTCTGCCACTGACAAAGAGATTGTCGAACAAGCATTTAGTGCGATATTACATGATGAACAACTCGATAATGCTTTAAAAGCGCTGGCGGTACAGTTACCCAGCTTAAACAGCTTGATTGGACAATCAGACAAAGTAGATTTAGATCAATTATTTAATAAGTCAAATCAACTGAAACAACATCTGGCAAAATCGTTAGAGCCGGTTTGGTTTTCAATCTACAATACATTGGCAGGTGACAATGCTGGCGCTCGCTGGTTGCGGAATGTTGCCTTGTCTTATTTGTTGATTGCCAGTGAAGCACAATATTTTGAACTTGCCGCCAATCAAATAACCCATGCAACCAACATGACCGATGAACTGGCAGCATTACAGGTTATTGCGAAATCAAAAAATGGCTTTGAGTCCGAGTATGTTGAGCAGTTTTATCAAAAGTGGCAAAACGAAGATTTAGTATTAGACAAATGGTTTTCTGCACAAGTACTCAATGAGCAAGATAACGTAATTGATTATATACGTTCATCATTATTAGAACATGAGAAGTTTTCTATTGGAAATCCCAATAAAGTTCACTCGGTTATCAGTACTTTTAGCGCCAATAATCTGGTTCAGTTTCATCATGCCTCAGGTGCGGGCTACGCCCTGTTGGCTGATTTAGTTATTCAATTAAATCAAATCAACCCACAAATTGCTGGACGACTGGCAACACAATTTAATCAATGGAAAAAACTCGATAGCAATCGTCAAACATTGATTAAATCACAACTCTCTAAGATTATCTCAATTGACGCTTTATCTAACGATGTATTTGAAGTTGTCGATAAGTCACTTAAAATGTAAACCACACCAAGCTAATTAAGACAGACTTAGATGCAAAAGGAACTCATTATTCCTTTTGCATGCTAGCCACTATTAGCACAATTCAGCTTTTAGTATTTCAACTATCGCCTTAAAAAATTCTTCAATTTTAAATTTTGATTCATATTTTATATGATCAAAAATTCACAAGTTTGCAGTATAAATCAGACTCGCACAATAGTCGCAATTTTATCTAATGTTTACATCTATACTTTTCAGTATCAGTGTGACTAAGTTCAAACTTTATTTAAATCATTTAATCTAATAACAATCTAACATACAACGAATATTGCATTAACAATTAACTCATAATTGATTGAAAACCAAATCAAATAATTTTACACAAATTTTATTAAATTATTTTTTTATGCCTTTTCTACTGACCATTTCTATAATTAAGCTTAGTTTAGTTTTTTATTAAATTAAAATTTTTACCTCACCTTTCTCATTTCTGAAAAACGATTAATTATCGTTAACAAACTCATTTTTACAGCAATCTCTATAAGAGATTGCAAAGCTAAAAAGTTGTGGCCGTTTTTTCAAAATTACTACTTCACTAATTTAGAAGCCTCAAATTCAAGCGCTAATCATTTATGTCTGTAATAATCAGGAGACTATTAAATGCTAAACGTCGTATCTAGTAACACCACACTTTCATCGTATCATTTCACTCAAACATCAAACGAAATTCCAATCATTGATATTTCGCCATTAATCAATGGTTCTGTTTATCACAATCAATGTTTAATTGAAATTGAAAAAGCCTGTCGAGAAACCGGCTTTTTTGCAATCAAAAATTTTGGCGTTGACCCTAAACTTTATCAACAACTGATGACCGTTGCTAAAACATTTTTTAACCAGTCAGAAAAGTTTAAAAGAAGATATCAAATCGGTTTAAATGGTCGTCATTGCGGTTATGTACCATTAACCGAAAATGGTTTATGTGAAGATGAAGCCAACAAGCGGCTTTATGAAGCTTTTGATCTGTCGTTAGATTTACCGGCAAGCGATCCCGATCATCAACGAGGCAATATTTTTTATGGTCCTGTCAAATGGCCTGAAATTAAAAACTTTCATTTAACTGTGAAACAATATTTTCAACAAGTTCGTAATTTAAGCCATATATTAACGACTGCTTTTGAAAAAATATTAGGTATGCCTGATGGCTTTATGCTATCAAAAATGCACAAGCCAACCAGTCAATTAAGATTGATTCATTACCTGCAAAACCAGGCTCATTTAGACAATGTTGATATCAATATGGGAGCACATACCGATTATGAATTATTCACTATTCTATTTGCCGATAAAACGGGACTGCAAACACAAAACCTGAATGGCGAATGGATTGATGTCCCGGTTATGCCTGATACTTTAACGATTAATATTGGTGACATGCTTGAAGTGTGGAGTGATGGCATTTTTAAATCAAATCTTCATCGAGTGATTAACCAAGGACAAGAGCGATATTCATTTCCTTATTTCGCTTCACTGGATTATGACACGGTAGTTTCTCCTTTCAAGAAAAAACAGACAGAAAAACAAATTAGAGTTCCTCGAAGCACAACCTACCAACCAATTAAAGCTGGCGAACATTTATTGCAACAGGTCACTCGAGATTTTGCTTATTTAAGACGACAGTTTGTTGAACGAAGTAATTCTTTTTTACTCAACCAAAGACTTGATATTAACCCCTTTCAAAATACCGTTACCCAACCCCGAGGAGAACAGTAATGCTACCATCTTTCGAATCATTAATAATTGTCACTCTGGCCGGATGTTTGCTAGCAGTTACGCCAGGCCCATCAATGTTTTATGTGTTATCACGTAGTATGAGTCAAAATACCCGAGCCGGTCTGGCCTCCTCTGCTGGTCTCGCTGTAGGCGGAATATGTCATGCACTGGCAGCAGCTTTCGGTCTGGCTTCGATAATCGCAATCAATCATCATCTATTTTTATTAGTGCAAATATTTGGCGTCACTTATTTGGCTTATCTAGGTTTTAGTTGTTTTAAATCTTCGGCTCAGTCTCATCGTTTAATCATTGAAAAACAAAAAGATTGTGGCTACCAAAAGATATTTTGGCAAGGTGTCTTAGTTGAAATATCAAATCCAAAAACAATTTTATTTTTTGTTGCCTTTATTCCATCATTACTATCAGATTCTAGCGACATTACTACCAGTCAACTGCTGATTCTTGGTATGCTTATTCCAATTACCGCTTTACCTTCTGATTTATTTGTCTCATTAGCTGGTGGCAAACTAGCACAAAAACTAAAATGCAATTTGTGGATTACCAATGGATTAAATAAACTCTCAGGCATCATTTTAATCGGATTGGCAATTCGTCTATTGATTGACTAGGTTTGATAGATTGCATCATTTACTTCATTGCTTATCGGCTAGTGAGCAACAAAAAAACCGATAAGTATTAAACGAGTTGAAATGTGAGTCCGTTATCTGTAGTACCTAATTGACGATACATGACAGCCTATTAACGACTAATGTGCGCTGTAAAATTGTGATTGTTCGCACGGGGAGTCTGATTTATAATCAGACTCAATATTCAATTAACGGTGGTTCAAATGGCGATTATTCAATGCCCTTCATGTAAAGACAAAATCTCTGACAAAGCAACCGTTTGCAATCACTGTCACTTCAATCTGGTAACCGGACAAACGGCACAAGGTGAATCACAGGAACAAATCGCTTCAAAGGCCAAATTAGCACATTTGAAAAGACGTTACTCACTGCAAATGCAAGCAATGAGTGGGCTGATTGTCTTTTTGGGGGCAATCATTATCTGGTATTTTGTTGGTGAGCGTGGTATGACTGAACCTTCACACTTTATTCAGCTATCTATCGCATTTTTAGGTGCAATTTGGTATTTGCTGACTCGAATTAGAATTATTCTATTTAAGAAAAATTAATCAACATTCGTGGTTAGACAATGCTCGATTGTATATTTCTGTCGATTTAACACCTGGTCGAAAATCAATCAATATAGTCAAAGTTAAATTCCTGCTGGCTGCTGGTTGCTTCGAAAAACTCTATTAGTTGCGGATACTGATCATATTGTTCACACAGTTTCCAATAGGCTTCCATATTTTCAGGATCCCAACTTAATATATTGTCATCTTTTGGCCAATTTAGCATACTTCTTTCACCTTTTACTTTAATTTGAGAATTATCCTTACCGATGATTTTAAATTCCCATAGACTTAAATCTACATAGAGTTAAATCACCATTTCTTAAAGCAGTCATTCCATTAATGTTGATGTGAGCATTAAATCAAGCCAATATGTACAAATCTTCGATTAAATGAGCACAATTGAGTCTTAATAACGGCGAAATTATGGCGCATATGATTGTGCACAGCATAACGTATGCTAAAAATCACAAGAAAACGCATTTGATGTGAATTTAAAATCTGGGTTTAAAGTCTGGAATTAATATTGAACGTTTATATTCGAGCGAGCAGTCAAAACTTGATAACGATACTGAGATCAACTTGCTCAAGCGCTCAAATAAGTAATTAATTAGAGCCAATTACTTATTATCTAAAAATAAATAGCCCGTTCAACAGATAAAACTAAACATAGATGAAATTCTTATATCGCTTTAACACTTAAAAACAAATTAAATTAGTAAAGAAATTAATGCCTCTGCGTGGCAAAAACAGAAAATAATTAAATAGATACAATATTTATCAAAGAAAATTCTAAAATTATATTTATGCGGCTTGTACTATATTTTTGTAATGTATTACTGTCTTTGATTATCATTGAATTTTACCAGTCGATTATTTAATCTTGCACCGGTAACGATACAAATAAAGGACGTATTTATGAAATTATCACTTTCTAATCGGCTTCTCCATGATTTAATTCTAATAATCGGATTATTCCTTATGACCGGCAAGTGATCAATTAATGCCAAGCAACTACCAATTGAGACTTTCACTAAAGCAGAGCAATATCAAGACGTACGTATTTCGCCCAATGGCAAATACTTGGCAGTGAAAGGCTTAATTAATGGTAAAAGCCAAATTGCTATTTTTGATAGGAAAACGCTTAAACCTCTGTCATCTCTCCATTTTGCAGATGCTAATGGTGAAGAGATTGGTCAATATGGATGGCTCAACGACGAGCGACTTTATGCGCGAATGAATATTCGTATCGGATCAATTGGCGAGCCCTATATGACTGGCTATTTATATGCTGCTAATTGGAATCGAGAAAAAATTCGTCAAATCTTGCCTAGCAAGCGACGAGGATTTAAAGCCGGAGACAATGCTTATCACTTTAATATATTAAGCTTATTACCCAGCGATCCTGAACACATTTTAATTGCTCAGCAAAAACCTGGACGTCACGCTAAATTCACAGAAATATTTAAACTCAATGTCTATTCCGGAATCAAGCGAAAAGTTGATTCTAGCCCCAATCGAGATGGTAATCTATTTGCCGACACCGAAGGTAATATTCGAATCGCTTCAGGACTGACAGAGTTAAACACGCGCACTCAGGTATTTTATCGCAGCGACAATGACTCAGATTGGAAAAAAATAGCTGACTACGATAATGGAGAGGGTGGCATTAATCCTTTGGGCTATAGCGCCGACAAAGATAAAATATATATCTATTATGATGGAAAAGAAAAAAGCAAAGGCGTCTACCTACTCTCCCCTGAAACAATGGAAATGACACTTCGGATGGAAATAAAAGACGACTTCACTATTGACGCTCCTATATTTAATTTAGATTTTGATAGCAGTGAATTGATAGGTATTTATCGTCATGAAGAAATTCCACAGAGTTATTTTCTAAATAGCCAAAGTGATCATGCACGCTTATATCAAACCTTTGCTAAATTATTTCCAAACGAAAAAGTAACGATACTAAGTAATACTCGTGACAGAAAACTAATTGTTTTCCATGTTAATAGTGATAGAAATCCTGGTGTATTCTATTTATATGATCAAGAAAAAAATAAAATAAGACCACTGATAAAAAATCGCGCATGGATTGATCCATCCACCATGGCCGCAAAAAAGCCGATTCGGTTTAAAGCCCGTGATGGACTGGAGATTACCGGATATTTAACCACTCCCACAACACAGCAAAAAGATTTACCTATGGTTGTATATGTTCATGGCGGGCCATACGGCGTGAGAGATACCTGGTACTTTGATTCGGAAGTACAATTTTTGGCAAATCGAGGTTATGCGGTATTGCAAATCAATTACCGAGGTTCAGGTGGTCGAGGTAATGATTTTGAGTTTGATCATTACCAAGAAATGGGCGCAACTATGCAAGATGATATTACCGATGGCACCTTATGGGCTGTTGAGCAAGGCGTCGCGAATAAACAACGCATTTGTATTTACGGTGCCAGCTATGGTGGTTATGCGGCCTTGATGGGTGCAATTAAAGAGCCCGACTTATATGCTTGCGCAATTGGTTATGCGGGTGTATATGATATTAACACCATGAAACTCAGTGACACTTGGGAATATGAGCATGGCCAATACTTTCTAGAAAATGCTTGGGGAATTGATAACCCCGAGTTTATAAAAGAACGTTCACCAGTTAATCATGTTGACCAACTCAAAGCAAAGTTGTTACTTATTCACGGCGGACAAGATAAACGATGCCCTATTGAACATTACGAAGGGTTAACTAAGGCACTAGATAACATTAACTATACCTATGAATCATTAATTGAACCTTTGGAAGTCCACGGTTTTATTAAAGAAGAAAATCAGCAGAAAGTTTTTCAAACTGTTGAAACTTTTTTAGCCAAAAACATTGGTAACAAAGCAAAACGCCCAAAAGCCAATTAAAAAATTTTCGATTTAAAATAATTAGTTTTATAACAAAAAAGAAAGTAAAAATGCCGAGTTTTTATAAATTACTCGGCATTTTTAATCACGATTAAGCACGCAGTAAATAATCGATAAATTTTTCTACATGTGCTTTATCCATTGCCCGAGCGTGCCAGAAAAAATAGTTATTAATCACGGCTAGTTCACCATTATTTAATAATAAAGGCTTCGCTAAGTGCTCACTACTATTTATTTTAGAGCGTGGCAAAATACCACTCCCCTGCGCAGCACTGACTTGTTGTTCAACATCAATAAAACTACTAGCTTGTGCAAATTGATATTGAAGACTAACCCCGGCTTTTTGCAAAAGTGATTGTGTAACCCAATGCAAATCGCAGGAAGTCTCTGTTAAAATTAATTTTTTTGATGACAGAGTGTTAATCGCTATCTTTTGATCTGGCCGATGTATTGACTCACCGCAAATAAAATACAATGGCTCGGCATTGAACAAACTATAATTTAAATAATCATTTTTACCAATCACTGGATTAATTACGACATCCAATTCGTCATTTTCTAACATAATCGTCCGCTCGCGAATTGAACACTCGCGAAAACTTAATTCAATTTCAGGATTTTCTTGCTTAAATAACTTGCTCATCAGCGTTAATGCTGTACGACTGACAACAGGAGAAAATCCAATTCGAACACAGGGTGTTTGTTGTGACTGCCAAAACCGAGCAGCATGTGGAATTTGATTAATTCCAGTTAATGCTGACTCAATAATTGGCAACATGTGTTGGCCAAATGGCGTTAAGCTCACTGCACGAGTGGTGCGTTGAAAAAGACGAGCAGACAGTTCATCTTCTAATTGCGAAAGTGCATTTGAAAGCGTTGGCTGAGCGACACAACATTGTTCGGCTGCCTTACTGAACGAGTTGGTCTGTGCCAATGCCAAGGTAAATCTTAATTGATTGATGTTCATATTTTATCACTCCCTTAATGTCCCTAATCATCGATAAAACATCAGGCGTAATGATAATATACTCAGCCACAGAACGTTAGTGAATTTAAAAAAATCCTCACTTTTATAACTTTTCAATATATTTTGTAGCCAAACTATTTGAGCATTTTCAATAGTTAAAACCCTCAATCTCTAAACAAATTACAACTATAAAAATTTCAATTCGTACCTGTGACAATACGTTTTATTAAAAATTTAATCTATTAATTAGTAATTTTAAGACAAACATTATAAATATTAAGACACCTAGCAAAATAGAAATAATCCAATTATTTATTTTTCATTCAACTAGCGATATCGTTTAACAAAACGCATAAATCATATGAATTAGAAATGTTGATCTAAGACAGCCATAATCTGGCCGTCAGATACAATAAATAAATGTTTTCATCGTTTATGAGAGGGATTATTGAATTAGACGAGCAAGCGAGTGAGTTTAAAAGTAAAACTTACCCAGGTTTCAAAGATGATTTTATTGATTGATTCGTTGATTCAACTGAAAGATTACCATAAACCAAGCCAGACCAACGGCCATTTTTATATCAGACGAAACATCAACCAGTTCAGACCGCCACCGATTAATTTCGACGATATCGGCTTTAAAGCGTTCAAATAATTCTTCAATCAATTCTGGACGTTGGCACTCTAGCGGCAGCCATTTATTATCGAAGGCATAGCCAATCGCCTCTTCTTCCAAAGGAAACTGACCACCAAGATCTCTAGCTAAAATTTGTCTGACATATTGCGCAAATGGTAACGTCAGAAAATCGCTCTCATTATCGTTAATTGTATTATCTTGATGCGCACCAGATGAATCTTGGCCAGCATATTGTGCCTCAAGATGTTGAATTGTTTGCTGGTCTTGTACCGATAGTTTTGTCAAATCGCCATTATGCTCGGTCAATCGATTTAAAATTTCGGTGAACAGCTGTTTATCTTCGGCTGATAACTCAGCATATAATTGAGAAATATTTAAACTCATTGAAATACCTTGGGAAATATAATCAGATTAAAGCAATCAAACTAATCGGCTAATTGGACTTTTAATCCTTTTTCAGCATATTCCTGTAAGTCGATACCAAAAGCCATATTTTCGTAAGCGCGAATGATTTTATAGGGTTTTGATTCGGGATCAAGCGCTAATTTGCTCATATCAATCATTCTTTCTCGGCGGGGTTGTTTATATTCGTTAAGTACTAATAAAACTTTAGGTTTTAATTTATGCTCTTTGTGCGCTTTTATCACAATACCGACTTCGCCATTTTCCATTTCAACAATACAACCCGGCGGATAAATACTGCGCCACTTAATGAATTTCAAGATCAACTCTTCATCAAAATGGGTATTTTTACCTGCCATAAGGACCTTATATGCGTCCATCACTGACATTCCCTTACGATAAGTCTGATGGCTGGTGAGCGAATCAAAAACTTCGATAATGCTAACAATGCGTACATTAGTTGAAATCTGGTCGCCCTTAAGTCCTCTGGGATAACCTTGTCCACTGAGTCGTTCATGGTGAGAAAAGGCTACATCAACGCAAGATGGCGTCAAACCATCCTTACTCGATAAAATTTCAAAACCATATTGCGTATGCTTGGCTATTTCGGCTTTTTCATTATGATTTAAACGACCTTTTTTATTTACAATTTTTTGATCAACCTTGACCTGACCAATATCGTGCAGCAAGGCAGCCATGCCTAAATCTTCTAATTGAAATTCAGAAAACCCCAGCGCTTTGGCAAAACCAATCGCTAAAATACTTACATTGAAACTATGCTCAGCAATACTTTCATTGCGTGTTTTCAGCATTGTCATCATTAGCATGGCTTCTTCATTACTTAATACACTGACAACATTTTCCTTAACGGAATCGCGTACGCCATGAATATCAAAATCTTCGCCAAGTGCCACTTTATCCAACACACTTTTAACGATTCGACTGGTGGTTTTGCGACGATTCACCGCAGGACGTAATTTTTCCTGAAGATTATATTCGGGAGCTACCGACTGTAACTGTTTTTTCACCTTTTCCCGATAAGTCCTTGATTTACTAGTTTCCAGTTTATACAGCTTAAATTGTTCATCACTACGAAAGTCAACATAAACAAACTGACATTCACTTTTAACCATCTCAATATCTTTTGGCGTTTCAATAGTGAATCCCTGAAGTAGAAACGAGGTTTCACTCCAGTCACGGTCAAGCGCCGCGACAAACATGCCCGGTTTAAGATCTTCGCTGAAAACTTTGATGCGCTTTAAATGTTGCATAGGTAAAGTTTAGACTTTTTCACGACTTAGCATAAAAATTTTCGAGTATTTCGAAAAATTCTATTATTTTGACTTGTACCTCAGCTGCTTTTTCTTTGTTAAAGGTTAAGTTTTGCTCATTCATATAGGTAGCTTGTGACAACTCCAGTTGCAAAGCATCAACATTGGGCAAAATTTGACCATAACAACGGGTAATATATCCCCCCTTAAATCGCGCATTAAACACTTTGCTATAACCTTTTGGCTGCCAATTATCTACCAGGTTAGCTAATTTATAACCACTACTTTTACCATTAAAGTTTCCGAAGTTAAAGTCAGGCAACTGACCATCAAAAAACCGAGGCACTCTGGATGCAATAGAGTGTGCCTCAAATAATAACACCCGTTTATTTTGCTTACTTAAACGAGTAAGTACCTGCTTTAATTGGGTATGATAAGGCAGCCAATAACTATCAATACGTTGTTTAATCTCTGTTGAATCAGGCGCTAACCCCTGCTGATAGATTTTTTGATAGTCAAACTGAGTTGTAGGACATAATTCGGTATTATCAGCCCCCGGATACAGCGACTCACCGCTACTTGGTCGGTTCAAATCGATAACATAGCGAGAATATCGTGGAATTATCATGTAATAACCGCGTTGTCTGGCAAACTTATAAAGTCTATCTAAATACCAATCCGTATCGTTCGACTGCCTGGCTGATTCTGTCATTGTTTTCGCAATGTTTGCAGGTATCGCAAAGCCATTATGTGGAATAGAAATGAATATCGGGATGTCACCGTCAAAATAATCAAATGATTCAGTTACTGAATCGCCCATAAGATTCTCCTAAAGCTGAATAAAAACAGCAAATTAGCAAAGTGAAATTGTCGATTTTGGCCAAACACATGCTACTCTAACGATAAATTATTTTAAAATCAACTTGTATATACAACCAAAAGGTCGCATAATAATTCTATGAAAAGTAAAGATACTCGATACACACAAGTCAAAAATTTTCTGCTTAACGGAATCAGTCAGCAAACTTGGTCTGCTGGCGAGCGAGTCCCGTCAGAAAATGAATTAGTCGAGTTGTGTAAAGTCAGCCGTATGACTGCCAGGCGCGCACTGCAAGAGCTCTACCAAGAAGGGATTCTAGTGCGCATACAAGGTAAAGGTAGCTTTGTAGCTGAAGAAAAACAGCAATCCTCTTTATTACAGATCCGCAGTATTTCTGCTGAAATCAAGGAACAGGGATTTACCCATCGTTCTGAATTGATCTGTTGCGAAGAACAAACTGCTGACAGTTCAATTGCCAAAGCCCTGAATATAGAACCCGAACAGTTATGCGCACATTCGCAGCTGGTTCATTTTCAGAATGATCAGCCTATACAGCTAGAGTATCGATGGATCAATATTGATGCAGTACCAGAATATGCCCAGCAGGATTTTACCAGCGTAACACCAAGCGAATATTTACTTTCAATTGCGCCGGTAACCGAAGCAGAACATAAGGTTGAAGCTATTATTGGTGATCAATCGATTCGCAAAATTCTTGAACTTTCATCTGACGAAGCGATTTTACTACTCCAACGACGCACCTGGTGCGATGACAAACTGGTCAGTTATGCCCGTCTTTATCATCCGGGTAATCGCTATAGTTTAGGTACAAAGTTCAGTACAAAAACCTGATTGTAGTTAAACCATTTTGAGACGCATATGGACACATGCAGGAGAAAATAATGACTGATTCCAGATATGATGACAACCGCGAAATCCGGGCTGATCGCGGCAGCTCACTCAGTGCAAAATCATGGCTTACCGAAGCGCCTTTAAGAATGTTAATGAATAATCTTGATCCAGAGGTCGCCGAAAATCCAAATGCATTAGTAGTTTATGGTGGTATTGGTCGTGCAGCGAGAAACTGGGCCTGCTTTGATGAGATTGTCCGTCAACTTAAGCAGTTAAATCATGATGAAACGTTATTAGTGCAATCGGGTAAGCCTGTCGGTGTATTTAAAACTCACGCCGATGCACCTCGTGTACTCATCGCCAATTCAAATCTCGTTCCACAGTGGGCAAATTGGGATCACTTTAACGACCTCGATAAAAAAGGCTTAATGATGTATGGGCAAATGACGGCAGGCTCATGGATTTATATTGGTAGTCAAGGCATCGTTCAGGGGACTTATGAAACTTTTGTCGAAGCTGGACGCCAACATTTTGGCGGTAATACTCAAGGTAAGTGGATTCTAACCGGTGGCCTTGGCGGAATGGGCGGTGCTCAGCCGCTGGCAGCAACTATGGCAGGCTATTGCATGATTGCCGTAGAGTGCGACGAAACACGCATAGATTTCCGTCTGAGAACCGGATATGTAGACCAAAAGGCATTAACTATTGATGAAGCTATCACGCAACTTAACGCGGCACTGGCTTCAGGCAAAGCCATTTCAATAGGATTACTGGGCAATGCCGCCGAAATCTTTAGCCAATTACAAGAACAAGGCATTAAACCTGATCTGGTAACCGATCAAACCTCAGCACACGATCCAGTTAACGGCTATTTACCCATCGGCTGGTCCGTTCAACAATGGCGTGAACTAGCGCAATCAGATCCGCAGCAAGTTGCAGCTGAAGCACGTCAATCAATGGCCGTTCAGGTATCGGCAATGCTGGCTTTTCATCAACAAGGTATTCCAACTGTTGACTACGGCAATAATATTCGTCAGGAAGCCTATAACCAGGGTGTTAAAAATGCTTTTGATTTTCCAGGCTTTGTACCCGCTTATATTCGCCCGCTATTTTGTCGAGGTGTTGGACCTTTTCGTTGGGCAGCGCTTTCGGGAGATCCACAAGATATTTATAAAACTGACCAAAAAGTCAAAGAGCTGATACCCGACGACAAACATTTACATAATTGGCTCGATATGGCACGTGAAAGAATTCAATTTCAAGGCCTGCCTGCGCGCATCTGTTGGGTAGGTTTAGGTTTAAGACATAAACTTGGCCTAGCCTTTAACGAAATGGTTAAATCGGGTGAGTTAAAAGCGCCTGTTGTTATTGGACGCGACCACCTTGACTCGGGTTCGGTTGCCAGTCCTAATCGCGAAACCGAGAGTATGCAAGATGGTTCCGATGCGGTGTCAGATTGGCCGCTACTTAATGCAATGCTTAATGTTGCCAGTGGCGCAACCTGGGTATCATTGCATCATGGTGGAGGTGTTGGAATGGGTTATTCGCAACACTCAGGAGTGGTTATTTGTTGCGATGGCACTGATGACGCCGCGGCGCGAATAGCCAGAGTACTATGGAATGATCCGGCAACCGGGGTCATGCGTCATGCCGATGCGGGTTATGAAGTTGCCAAGCAATGTGCAGCCGAAAACCAGCTGAATTTACCGATGATCAGTCAATAATAACAGGAGCCATCAACATGCAAAAGTTTACGATTCATCCTGGTTTATTAACCCTGAAAGACTGTCGCTATATTTTTAATAATGCCGTACAACTAGAATTATCTGAAACCTGCTTTGAGGCAGTACACTTTGCCGCGCAAACGGTACAAGATGTTATTGATCAGGGTCGTACTGTCTACGGTATAAATACGGGGTTTGGATTGCTCGCATCGACCAGCATTCCTAACGATAAATTGCAGCTACTCCAGGAAAGCCTGGTACTGTCACATGCAGCTGGTATTGGTAAAGCGCTGGATAAAAATACAGTGCGCCTGTTAGTTGCACTCAAAATTAGCAGTCTGTCACAAGGCTATTCGGGAATTCGCCTGCAAGTGATTCAAGCACTGATTAATTTACTTAATCATGATATCTACCCCTTTATCCCACAAAAAGGTTCGGTTGGTGCTTCAGGTGATTTGGCACCACTGGCACATATGAGCTGTGCACTTATTGGTGTAGGCAAAGTTTTCTATAAAGACGAACTAATGAATGCTAGCGAAGCGCTGGCAGCGGCAGGTTTGGAGAAACAAATTCTGGCAGCGAAAGAAGGTTTAGCTTTGCTCAATGGTACGCAAGCTTCAACGGCAATTGCGTTAACCGGTTTATTTATGGTTGAAGATACCTTTGCTGCAGCAATGGTCGCTGGCTGTCTATCGGTCGATGCAGCGCTTGGCAGTATTGCACCATTTGATACGCGCATACATCAAGTGCGTGGTCATTCTGGTCAAATCCAAACGGCGGCGGCTTATCATG
The DNA here is from genome assembly GCF_040719265.1 of Aliikangiella maris. Lineage (NCBI taxonomy): Bacteria > Pseudomonadati > Pseudomonadota > Gammaproteobacteria > Oceanospirillales > Pleioneaceae > Aliikangiella > Aliikangiella maris. Next base: position 98,335 of record NZ_JBFDAH010000017.1, read on the forward strand.
ACTTTTTGAAAGACAGCGACTTGCTAAAATCTCACGCTGACTGCAATAAAGTTCAGGATCCCTATTCACTGCGTTGCCAACCGCAGGTTATGGGCGCCATACTTGATCAAATTCGTTTTCAAGCCAGTGTGCTATTAACCGAAGCCAATGCGGTCTCAGATAACCCATTAGTCTTTGCCGAACAGGGCGATATTATTTCAGGTGGTAATTTCCACGCAGAACCCGTTGCTATCGCAGCAGATGCACTGGCAATTGCTGCGGCAGAAATTGGCGCTATCAGCGAACGCCGCATTGCATTACTTCTGGATAAACATCTAAGCCAACTGCCGCCTTTTTTGGTTAATGATAGCGGCGTTAATTCAGGTTTTATGATCGCCCAGGTTACCGCAGCAGCCCTGGCAAGTGAAAATAAAACGTTGGCACACCCAGCTTCGGTAGACAGTTTACCCACTTCTGCCAATCAGGAAGATCATGTATCAATGGCAACCTTTGCTGCCAGAAAACTGGTCGAGCTGGCCGATAACCTGGCAGGAATTATTGCTGTAGAAATGTTATGTGCCGCTCAAGGTGTTGAACTTAGAAAACCCATACAGTCCTCATCTAAGGGCGAAAAAGTGATTGATGTTATTCGAACCAAAGCTGATTTTTATGAAAAAGACCGTTATATGGCTAGTGACATTGAAGGGATTAAGAGTTTAATTCTGGACGGAAAGTTTCTGGAATTTATGTCGCAATTATCGCTACCATCTACCCATATTTAATTACCAATAGATGATGCACTACAAAAAAACAAAAAAGTCAAAGGAATGACTTTTACCCACCGAAATCAACTTTTTCCTGCTAAGACACCATTTCCGGCTAAGACACCATGAATAAATTTAAAATTGATTTAAATAAATAAAATTTATAAGCTTTTATTATAAAAAACCCAATTAAAATCGTTTATCTGAAAATTTTATTAAAATTTTAAGTCCTTTTATCTAACTAACTCAATTAGTCCCTTTTTACTTATAATCAGTTTAAAAGTTTTTACATATCGCAAAGCAGATTATTATATTAAACCAATCATTAAGCCTATATCAATTGTCGGTAAACTACTGATAAAAATTATTTTTTGGTAACACAGACTATACTGACTAATATTAATAACTATTGACCTTAATCAGTTTTATTTGTCAGAGGTTACCGTATGTCGTTTTTTAATAACCTTTCAATCCGAATCAAAACACTCGTTTCACCTATATCAATATTAATCCTTTTATCTATTCTAGGTAGCATATCTTATTCAGAACTAAAGTTATTAAGTCATGACACCAAGAATATCACCCAAGATCTTGCTCCCGATGCGGGAACAGCAACCCAAATGTTAAGTGGCCTTTACTTAAAGCGCTTACAGGTAAAAAACTATATTAAAAGTGCAAAAAGCGAATTTGTCACCGAGTTTGACCAAATCGATAAGGAGTTGATGCAGACACTCAATAAAGCACAAAAAGACATTGGCAATGCACAACGAGTAGAAATGTTGGAAAAGGTTATTTCACTCAATCAGCAATACAATGATAGTTTTAAAAATATTGTGGTTAACAATATGCAACACCGGCACGAACTGGTCAATAACACCTTAAATGTTGTTGGCCCACAAACAGAAAAAAAACTATCTCAAATTATGCAGTCCGCCTTTGACGATGGCGATTTAACTGCCGCATTTTATGCAGGTGTTGCTCAAAGACACCTATTATTAGGCAGACTATATGCTTTCCGATTTTTAACCGATAACGACAAAGATTCAGAGCAACGTGTCGATAATGAATTACAACAGACTCAAAAAGAAATTGAAAACCTATTACTTAATTTGGAAAATCCAATACGCCGTGAATTGGCCATGACAGCCCAAAAAAATATAGTCACCTACCAAAAAGCATTTAAAGAAGTCGTTATCGCAATAAATAATCGTAATAATGCGATTAACAATACCCTAGATGTAATTGGCCCGATTATGGCTAAAACAACAACGGCACTCAGTAATAGTGTTTTTAAATCACTGCTCGAGCAAGGTGAGGTAGTTGAACAAAGTATTTCTGAAACAATTTCTCTCATTTTAACTACAATGGCTGTTGCAATAATTGCAGGCTTATCAATTGCCATATTGGTAACTCAAAGCATTATCAAACCAATCAAACAAACCAATATGATTTTGGAAAATATCGCTCAAGGTGACGGAGATCTCACCAAACGAATTCCGGTAAAGAGTCAAGATGAACTAGGTCATTTAGCACAAAACTTCAATCAGTTTACCAATAAACTACAAAGCATCATCAAGGAAATTTCGAGCGTCACTACCAATGTCGCTAAAGCAGCCGATACAATGAATCTGATCACCAAAGAAACCTTTGAAGGCGTTGAGAATCAAAATGCTCAAACATTTCAGGTTGCAACAGCTATTACCGAAATGACACAAGCTATACAAGGCGTGGTTGAAAATGCCAGTCAAGCATCTGCTGCTGCCAGTGACGCCGATCAGCAGGCAAAATCAGGACGTAACATTGTGGACACAACGGTTTCAACAATAAAAAACTTGGCTAATGATGTAGAAACCTCCTCTCAAGATATCGAACAATTACGTAGACAAAGTGAAAATATCGGTACAGTTTTAGATGTGATAAAAAGTATTGCCGAACAGACAAATTTGTTGGCTCTCAATGCTGCAATTGAAGCTGCCAGAGCAGGCGAACAAGGCCGAGGCTTTGCGGTAGTCGCAGACGAAGTACGCACGTTGGCACAACGTACCCAGGAGTCAACAACTGAAATAGAAACGCTGATAGCCACACTACAATCCGGGGCAGAGCAAGCAGTGAACTCCATGTTAGAAAGCCGTAAAGGTGCTAATGTTTCTGTTGAGCAGGCTAAAAAAGCGGGAGAATCTTTAGAGATTATCACCAATGCTGTGGCAACAATTGTAGAAATGAATACTATGATTGCCGCCTCTTCAGAAGAACAAGGTGTTACTTCGCAAGAAATCAATCGTAATATCGTGAATATTCAGACAATTTCAGAAACTAACTCACAAGCCGCCGATAAAACGGCAAAAGCCAGTTATCAGTTAGCTGAACTTAGCGAGCAACTACAATCGCTAGTTGGACAATTTAAAGTATAAACGTGTAGATTTTTAAGTTAAAGATTATGCTAGTATTAATGTGCAAACATTGGGGAAGCAATAAATAATTGCAATTATCAAAAAAGCTCACGAATTACGTGAGCTTTTTATTCAATCAACAATAGTCGATCTGCTTTAATCGATATTGTGCATATAAGCTTATGCAGTATAAAGCGGCGAATTACGATCACGTAAATTGTAATTAGAAACCATCACTTCACCATAAGCTCCGGCACTGCGAATTGCAATAATATCTCCACGTTTTGATTCAGGTAATTCAACTGCCCGGCCAAAACAATCAGTAGACTCACAGATCGGTCCAACAACATCATATAACACTTTTTCAGTATCTTTATCTGCTGTAGCTGTACTTGCTGTCAGATTATCTATCTGATGATAACTTTGATATAACGCCGGACGCATCAATTCGGTCATACCGGCATCGACAATTGCAAAGTTTGTATTTAATCCATTTTTGATAAATACAACACGTGTGATTAAGTTGCCACATTGAGCAACAATTGATCGACCCAATTCAAAATGAACTTGCTGATCATGTTTTCGTTCAAGAAACTCATCAAAAATCGCAAAGTATTGTTCAAAGTCGGCAATACAGTGTTCATCGGGTTGTTGATAATCGATGCCCAAACCGCCTCCCAAATTGAGATGTTCAATATTTATGCCCTGTTCTTTGAACCAATTACTGATTTCATTCACACGTAAGCACAATCCTTTGAAAACATTAAGATCGGTAATTTGCGAACCAATATGAAAATGTAATCCAGTTAATTGAATATGATTTAACTGTTTTAATGTCTGTAGCAATTGTGCTAAATCAGCCTGGTTAATCCCAAACTTATTTTCATCAAGTCCTGTAGTAATATATTTGTGCGTTTTTGCATCAACGTTAGGATTAATGCGCAGAGAAATTTCAGCCGTTTTATTTTTAGCCGCAGCTAATTCATTTAAGATTTCAATTTCCTGCACTGACTCACAGTTAAAAGCTTTGATATCAAGATCTAGAGCAATATTAATTTCTTTGTCTGTTTTACCGACACCCGCAAATAAAATACTCTTAGCGTCAAAACCAACTTTTGCAGCGAGTTTAACTTCATTACCACTTACACAATCAGCACCAAAACCAGCGTCTTTAAGCAATTTTAAAATGGGCTCATTACTATTTGCCTTTAGTGCATAATGAATATCAAATTGATATTTCTTTGCCAGACCTGCAACATGCTCAATTGTTTTATTGAGCAAACCTAAATCGTAATGATAAAAAGGCGTTGACTGTTGTTGAAATTTTTCAATAATCATCGAACTAAACATTAAATAATCCCCTGTGCAGCGCTTTTAAAGCATTAACTTTCTGCTGCTGGGCTACCAGCAAAGTGATATTATGAGCGCTTCCGCCATAGGATATCATTCGTAAAGGAATATTTTTTAACGATTCAATGACTCTGGCGGCAACGCCTGCTCGCTCTAACAAAAACTCTCCAACCACGCAAACAATAGCTAACTCTGAATCCACTTCAACATGGCCAAACTCAGTTAAAGTTTTAACAATCGGTTCAAGATAAGTTGTGTCATCAATGGTTACCGATACTGCAACTTCGGAAGTGGTAACAACATCGATTGAAGTATGATACAGCTCAAAAACTTCAAATACTTTGCGTAAAAAGCCAGGCGCCTGTAGCATTTCACTTGAACGAATTTTAATTGCGGTTATACCGTCTTTTGCAGCTACCGCCTGAATAATATTATCCTTTTCAGAGCGTGTTACCTGGTGAGAAATCACGGTCCCAACAGCTTTAGGTTCAAGTGTATTTAACAATTTAACCGGAATATTTTTTTTACGAGCAGGCTTTATACTGGAAGGATGCAAAATTTTTGCACCAAAATAGGCTAGTTCAGCCGCTTCGTCAAAAGTAAGCTCACGAATAGGATAAGTATTCTCGACATAACGCGGATCATTATTATGCATCCCATCGATATCAGTCCAAATTTGAACTTCCTCACTGTTAATAGCAGCCCCAAATAATGAAGCAGAATAATCACTTCCACCACGTTTAAGATTGGCAATTTCCCCAAAAGCATTACGACAGATAAATCCTTGCGCAATGAAAACCTGAATATTATTAACGGCAGCAATTTGTTGATTGAGTACCTGTTCTAAATAAGATTCATCCGGTGCATTGTCATTATCAAGCCTCAAAAAGTCGAGTGATGATAATAGGTGACTGGCGATTTGTTTTTCGGCAAGTAACAAGTGAAATAGTTCGGTAGAGATAATCTCACCCTTGGCCAAAATATGATACTCAGTTGCAGCGGTGACCGTTTCAATAGAAAGGTCTGCAATTTCATTTAAATGATTTTGTACTAATTCATTTGCTAAATCTTTATTAGATTGCTGTACATAAAGTGCTTCAACGTATTGTAAATAATGCTGTCTTAAAGTGTCGATAATGCTGGTCGCATCACCTACTTGTCCTTGCTTGACATAATCAGCAATTTTTACCAATGAATCCGTCGTACCTGCAACAGCAGACAGCACCACCAGTACCTCGCCTTGCTGAGTGACAATCTCAGCGACATTTTGCATTCGTTGAGCATCGCCCAACGAAGTACCTCCAAACTTTAGTACGCGCATCTTAATTTTCGCTCACCAAGAGTTCAGCAATCTGCACGGCATTGAGTGCAGCACCTTTCCATAATTGGTCAGCAACGCACCAAAGCGCCAATCCATTTTCACAAGATATATCTTCGCGAATTCGTCCAACATAAGTCACCATAGTTTCACTTGCATCTAATGGTGTTGGGTAGCCGCCATTCTCTCGGTGATCGATTACTTCAATATCTTTAGCCTGACTAAAGATCTCACGAGCTTTTTGTTCGCCAATATAATCAGCCGTTTCTATGCTAATTGCTTCAGAATGCGCTCGGACAACCGGCACACGAACACAAGTAGCTGAAATTCGAATATTTGGATCACCCATAATTTTCCAGGTTTCATTGACCATTTTCATTTCTTCTTTGGTGTAACCATTTTCCTGGAAAACGTCGATATGAGGTATCACATTGAAGGCTATTTGCTTGGTAAAATATTCGATTTTAGGTGATTTGCCTTCTAATACTTCGCCTAACTGGGTATTAAGTTCACTAATACCTTCTTGTCCCGCACCCGATACTGCCTGATAGGTTGAAACGACAATTCTTTTGATTGGCGATACCTGATGAATAGGATTCAGTGCAACCACCATTTGAATAGTTGAACAATTAGGATTAGCAATAATTCCTTGATGAGTCAGTGCGGCTTGAGGATTCACTTCGGGAACGACCAGCGGTACATTGTCGTCCAGACGAAATGCACTACTATTGTCGATAACAACTGCACCTGCTTCTGCTGCTTTTGGTGCGAATTCTAAGCTATGACTGCCACTTGTGGCAAAAAATACAAAGTCCTGTCCTTGAAACTTATCGACAGAAAATTCTTCAACAATGAAATTTCCATGTTCAGTTTCAATGGTCTTACCAGCAGAACGTTTAGATGCTAACAGGGTTAATTTTTCCAATGGAAATGATCTCAAATGTAATATTCGAATCAGTTCTTGTCCAACCGCTCCAGTTGCACCCACAATAGCAACATTATATTTTTTCATTTCTATAAGCCTTTAATTTTAAGGGAATTTATTGCTTAAACTCCATCAAGCCTAGCGCTTGACACCATCATATAATTAGATATAAATAATTTAATATAACTCAAATATTCAGTTGAAGATTGAGTATTAAAGCCGGCAAGGATAGCTGATTTTTAACCGTCAGCCGCATAATTTTTGGTTATGATTCAGCATATTCAGTGACTTGCAGTAATTTTACCCTCTTGACGCATCTAAAACATCATGTTATAAAAGTTCACACATTTGAATTAATACCTAAGTTTAAAAGTAGTTTTATAACATTTATATTCTTTAAATTCGTATTATAAATACTACATAGTTTTTCATTAGGATTTAGCTAATTATTAAATATAGTAAACCAGCAATTTATCAGAATTAAATTACATATGAACAATAGAGCAATAACTTATAAACGTCTAACTACCATTACCCGCATTACCAAGCGCGTAGTGGCTGCATGTGCGTGGTTGGTCTCTATGTTTAAGCACATGCTCTTTACCAAGAAACATAGAGATAGAGTGGTGACTTAGAGCAGACAGAATCTAAATTTTTCTAAAACGCCACTCAGTAAATCACTCAGTGGCGTTTTTTTTAGGACTTTGATTTTATTTTTAAGCAGTAATGAGGAATTAACAATGAAATTACAGCAACTCAGGTTTATATTGGCAATAGCCGAATGTGATATGAATATCACGCAAGCTTCAGAGAGACTGTTTACTTCTCAACCAGGAGTCAGCAAACAGCTTAGACTGTTAGAAGATGAGTTAGGTATACAAATTTTCGCACGTAACGGCAAGAATTTAATTGGTGTTACTGAGCAAGGAAAAGTGGTGCTCCAGAAAGCAAAGATCATTATGGATGAAATCAATGCCTTGAAAGAATTTTCTAACGAAATGAATCCAAGCCGTCGCCCATTAACTATTCAGTCTTTTAACGTAGCGGCCTAATATATGACTCAACCTAAAAAGATGAGCCACAGCGTTTAATCAATCTCTGTATAATTTTACGCTGTGGTTCTAAATTAGTTTTTATCATTACTGAATCAGGTTTAACTGATTTATCGCAATCAGGCCTTCCTTATACCTGTTCAACTCATTACTTGAAATATAATATAAGCACCCTTTAGTTTCAGGTCGTCCTCGTAACGCAAAATAGCGAATATTTTTATTCCGTCTAAATCGTTGGCTAACCTCTTCGAGCTGATTAAATGTCGGACAAAATAAAACCAGAATCCACGGTGCTTGCGGTAAATTAAACTTACCTGTTGACTTAGGTGTTGCACCAATCTTTCTCGCAACATTCTTCCAATGAAATCCATGGCCAACTTCACCATATAAGGTGTATGCTATCGCATGTGCTAATTCATGCAAAATTGTATCACTAATCACAGAATCTGAATTTAAGCGTACATGATAAATACTCAAACCTATAACACGAAGTTTTAATCGACAAACACCAGCCCTTCGCTTGGCATTATCAAATTCTATTCGCCAATCGTGTAAAAAAGCATATTCTACTGTTAAATCTTGTTTAAGAGTTAGCGCCAATTGTTTTGCTGAATCAATGTCCAAAACGTTTCCTCTTTGTTCTGCTAACCAACCATAATATAATCCCCGACATCGATGTAAGAACAGCCAATAAAGCAAAAAATTGTAGCAACATATGGTTAAAATTATCCCTTGTTTTATAGTCCATAACATGAAGCATCCATAAAAAATCAAAAATGCGCCAATTGTCTGTTCGTAAACTCTTTACCTCACCAGTATATCCATCTAAATATAAGCGGAGATTTTCATCCCCATCAAAATTAATCTGATAAACCGGTAACTCCTTATTTCGATATTCATGGTGGTTTCCAACCTTTTTTAGCCACAATACGTCGATTGGATTTCCAGCATTGCTAATGAGCTGTTCCGCTAATCGTAATATTTCTTCCTCTGAGATTTTTGCTAACCTTTCCCCAGTAATACTGTCAAAATATAGTGATTCAGCTCGATCCGCATTAAACCTAACCTTAAAATAAAGCTGTTTTTCATTAGTAATCAATTCAATATTAACGACATCTTCAACATCAATTTTTTCCGCGAATAATATTTTCTTTAAGTCATTAATCGATAAGGGTGAATTAATCTCAGACCAGTTCGCTCCCAAACCCCTAGTTAATAAATGATCACCGTGAATCTCACTTATTGGCATTAGCGAAAAATATAATCCGCTAATCGACCAAAGTAATAACTGTATACTAACAATTAAAGCGATATATCGATGAAAAAGTCGAGCATTTTTTCTAAAGTTCATCGCGCATTATCTTATGAATTTGGTTTTCACTAGAATTAACTAAAAGCAGCTTCTGCGCTTTGTTTTTTCGTTTTATTTGGTATTCAAGTTGACTTGCACTCGAGCGAGAACTTTCACTACGCAAGAAAATAATACCCTCTGGTTCGGTTAAATGAAAAAATTTCGCTTTTTTATTAGTGCTAAGATGCTCATTAAAACGTCGTCGATAATCCGTAGTAATACCAGTATAAAGTTTATCATTCGTTGCTTTAATAATGTACACATACCAGCATTGCTTTTTCTCACTCAATTGACTCATACTAACAGGTAAATTTTTCCAAGCATTCAAATAAATTCATCTTAATTTATATCTTTTTAACTCATTTATTCAATAATAAATAAAGCTACTTTCTTACAATATTTCGATAAATTGTTACATACAAACCTTTCGTTAACAATTGCTATCATGGTATTTGTTTTATCAATCACCTATAATGTTTGGCATTTCCTATCAAAAATAGAGAATCAATATGAATCAACAATTACCAGATATTCAATTCAGTGAAGAGACGCTAGTTCGCGAAGAAGTTTATACCGATCAAAAAATCGGCAGTATCCGAAAATTAATTCCAGTTTTAGCAAATGGCGAACAAGACTCAAGTCGAAAAGTATCCTTTTTCGGTCAAACTCAAGTAATGACTGCTGCGGGCGCAATACCACTGAATTTCGAGCTTGAAGTTCCAACATTAGAAGAAGCGATCGATAAATTTGGTGACGCAGCCAAAGAAAGTATGGAGCAAACTATGCGTGAAATACAAGAGTATCAACGCGAACAAGCATCTAAAATTGTTGTTCCAGGACAATCTGGCTCAAATATTCAATTACCCTAATTACCTTTAATAATTGGCTTCAATTTTAAAAGAAGTCTAAAACATATCAAAATTTATCTAAGTATGCTTCTTTATTTCAATTAAGTGGCATACTTGCTTCAATACTGCGTGAGCAGTTAACTATTTAATTAAATCCTTCAGAATAAACCAGCTCTAATAAAACATCCCGATACTAAAAACACATCAAGTCAAAGCGGTTAGCCACTCTTACTTTCGCTACCTTCCTGTCTCTCCCGTATGAGCAAGCGCAGTAGACTCCGAAAGCCAAATCGCATTCGGGTAAAAATATCAAGGATAATACTCGCCAGCGTAAAGCTCTGGTTCAGAAACACCAAGCAAAAACCTTAGCAGCTTAAAACAGTGTATAGAAGTAAGATTGGGTGCTCAATAACAACCAGTAAGTTCAGACAGGATACTTGACGATTTAACAGCCTAACGCCATCTCACCAAAGCACTTTTTTATTGATATAAAAAAACCCGTCCATTG
>NZ_JBFDAH010000018.1:0-105785 GCF_040719265.1 Aliikangiella maris
TTTCACAACCCTGTCAACGTTTATTTTTAAAAGTTTTTTTAACTTTTAAACCGCCAACCTTTGCCTCAACTTTGCTTTCGCTTTTCGTTGAAGCGGGGCGCGCATTATACAATGCCTTTCGCCCTTGTCAACACTTTATTGAAATCTTTTTTTCTTCAATAACTCGTTGACTTGCCAGAAGATTTTAGTCTTTCTCAATCTCCCGAAGTGGCGCGCATTATACAGTGCCTTCGCCACCTGTCAATCATTTAATGTCATTTATTTTTGCATTATATCATTGCGTTTAAACTTCCAGTTCGTTTCTTCGTTTCCCCTCGAAGTGGACGCGCATTATAGGCACTCCTCACAACTTCGCAACCTTTTTATGAAACTTTTATTAAATTATTTTTAACTTGGCTATTAAGCATACTAAAAGGTTTAAATTTTGGTCAAAGGTTGTTTGTTTTTTATCTCATTTGTATTTTTTGGATAAGATTACTAAGTTGATATTAATAAAAATCTAGCGACATTTATTCTGAAAGACAGATAAATAATTCGCTATTTAACTCGAGCTATCTATATTTTTTCATCGGTAACTAAAATAAATACCAGCTATCCGGCATAATAGCATTACATTTTGCGCAAAAATCATTCAACATTTAAAAGCAGATACTAAATTTAATTGATACTCTTACTAGGACTCTAAATAAGATTAAGCAATTTGGTAATGAATTTAGAATGGAATAATTGGTTTTTCGTTAGGATTAGTCTCGCATATTTGATTAAATAACAACGAGGCTTGAGTTTAAACTCAAATCATTATCAGCTAGTTTAATTAATAAAAGGTAATAAATATGAGATGTCATGAGGTTGATTACGAAATTATCGGTCACGATATTCAGCTGGTTGAGGTTGAATTAGATCCACACGAAACCGTAATTGCTGAAGCAGGCGCAATGAATTATATGGAACAGGGAATCGACTTTGCTACCAAAATGGGTGATGGCTCAGATCCTGATCAGGGCGTGATGTCGAAATTGTTTTCTGCAGCCAAGCGAAAATTAACGGGAGAATCTATTTTTACGACTCACTTTACTAATACGGATAACCAAAAGCGCAAGGTTGCCTTTTCAGCACCCTATCCCGGCACGATCGTTCCCTTAAACATGGCTCAATTTGGCGAAAAAATTATTTGCCAAAAAGACTCATTTGTTGCCGCCGCACTAGGTACCAAAATATCAATTACTTTTAATCGTAAGCTTGGCGCTGGCTTTTTCGGTGGTGAAGGTTTTATTTTACAAACCATTGAAGGTGACGGTATGGCATTTATTCACGCAGGTGGCACCTTGGTGAAAAAGGAACTACGCGGAGAAACACTACGCGTAGATACGGGCTGTATTGTCGGCTTTACTAATGGTATTGACTACGATATTCAACGAGCTGGCAACTTAAAATCAATGATTTTTGGTGGTGAAGGTTTATTTTTGGCAACTTTAAGTGGTCATGGTACTGTCTGGTTACAAAGCCTACCATTTTCAAGATTTGCAGATAGAATCTTTGAAAATGCCCCTAGTCATGGCGGAAGCGATCAGGGTGAAGGTTCAATTTTAGGTGGCTTAGGTAGAATGGTTGATGGAGATTAAGTTTAAAATTGCTAGATAGATATGTCAGCAAAGATTGTTTATCTGCGGGTCGGTCATAAAACATAGCCTAGCATGGGCAAAGTACTAGCTTATATTAGGCCGACTTGAATAAAAGTTAAACACGTACCTGAGCACAGCAAAAAGTTAGTTGCTATGTGAAATAGATTGAAGAGCTTACCTGTAATTACTCACCAAATTTATAATTCAGCAATCGACTAGCTCACCAATAGTCCAACTCACAAAATGCTGGATTTACCGAGTTGTTGCATGCACCATCTCTAACGGTCGTAGTTTAATCTGAATAATACTCCTGTTTATAATCTCAAATAAAAATTATCCAGGTTGGAATTTGATATAGTTACTCTGCCCGCCGCCGCCAGAAATTAAATGAAAAATTTAGAAAGGATTTGTCATATATTCGACGCATGATAAACAACAGTATCGCCCAGATAATATAAATAAGCGGTTCATTTAGATCTGATTTGCTTTGCCATATAAAATGTATCAATACCAGAATAATAATGAAATAAACAAGCTGGTGTAATTTTTTCCAACGCTGCTTTAACCTTCTTTGTGCAGCCTTGGTCGATGTCAATACCAATGGAATTAACCCTATAAATGCCAACATGCCAAACCAGATGTAAGGCCGCTCAACCGTTTCATTGATGAATTCACTTAAGTTAAAATCCAATATAAAAATAAAGTAACTTAACAAATGCAGTAATGAGTGAAATGCGGCATATAATCCGAGCATTCGCCGAAATTTAACCCAGGGAATATTCGGGATTACATATCTTGCAGGCGTCATACTTAAAGACAAGAGTAAAAACACCATCCCCCAGTAACCTAACTCATGTAATAGTTTTTCTTGCGGATCGGCCCCTAGTTGATTCGTGAAAATTCCGAAAATTAACCAAGTTAATGGCAACATTGCGGCAACATGAGCAAAAATTCTGACTGTTTTTATCATTGACTAAAACAACATTATCTTAAAAGTTTTGATATTTAACCTAAATTCCCTAAAAATAGCGGGTTAAATCGATACCTTTGTAAAGTTCACTGACATAATCGCCATAGCCATTAAACATTTTAGTCGGTATCTTTTTTACACCAAAAAATGACTCATCAGAAATACGCCGCTCCGTAGCTTGACTCCAACGTGGATGATCAACCTTGGGATTTACATTAGCGTAAAAGCCATATTCATTTGGAGCGCGTTTATTCCAGGTTGATTCAGGCTGCCTAGTTGTAAAACGTATAGAAACTATTGACTTAATACTTTTAAAGCCATATTTCCAAGGCAATACCAAGCGAACTGGTGCACCATTTTGGCCCGGCAAATTTTTTCCATAAACACCTGTGGCTATAAACGCTAAAGGATTCATCGCTTCAGCCATTGTAATCCCCTCGGAATATGGCCAAGGCAAGGTATGCATTCCAAATGTTCCTCGCTTTTGTCCTGGGAAAACTTTGCTGTCGTGCAGGGTTTTAAACTCAACAAATTTTGCTTTAGCCGTGGGTTTAACTCTTTCTATTAATTGACTGAGTTGAAAACCATACCATGGAACAACCATCGACCAAGCTTCAACACAACGTAACCGATAAATTCGTTCTTCCTGATTAACCCAGCTTTTGATATCACCCAATGAATAACTGCCACCATTTTCAACTTCACCACCAATTTCGATTTTCCAATCATCTCCTGGTTTAAAGTCTTTTGCCATTTCAGCTGGTTTTTGTTTACTCGTCGAAAACTCATAAAAATTATTATGATGTGTAATAACATACTCACTACTTAATTGGTCTTGGAGCGCTTTTCCCTGTAAATTATTTTTTGAGTCGGCACCAGCATAAAACGCATAACCTAAGCCAAAAGACGCAGCCCCCCCCACTAAAGAACGAATAAACTCTCGTCGTTTCCAAAATAAATTTTCTGATGTAACAGAAAACTCTTTTTCATCAGAATTAAATTTCATTCAATACCTCGATTTATATTTTATGACCCAACATAATTTCCATTTCAGTTAATAGACTAAAAGCTAATTAACTTGTTACACGCTACAAGGAAAAATAACTGCTTTATTCCAAGGACACCGATAAATTTAGAAATACCTATAAAAGACGATAGCGACATTTTATGGTTCTTCATGTCGCATATTAATATACGCAAGAATTAGGAAATAATAGCGAAGCTTTTTATATTTGCTAAACTTAGTAATGAATGAATACCGTTCAAGTCAAATTCAAATCGGGTTTCAAATTAAATTAATTCGATAGCAACCTGATTCGGGTCTATTGACTTTAACAGGTAATCTGGCATCATGCCGCGCGACCAACAAAAATGTATGAGAAGTCATTACCAATGAATCAAGTTGATTTCACTCGATTGATCCTAAAAGGGGTCACTATCGAAGGTAGCAAATTTCGTCCTAGTGACTGGGCAGAACGTTTATGTGGTAATTTGTGTACTTTTCGAAATCGACGTATGTATTATTCTCCACTATTACGCCCCGCAGTTATCGAAGGTATCAAGTGCGTTATTGTTGATTCAAAACTTAAGCAAGAGCATGCTAATTTACTTAATGATGTAATCCACTTTGCCGAAAAGAACCATTTACAAATAGAAAAAGAGTAATAAGCATCTCAAAATTAAAGATTTTTTAATAAAATTCTTAACTTTTAACCCTATTTAAGTCTATATTAGCCATATTGGTTTTTTATCAGGTATCTTGTATGAAAATAAGTATTTTATTGTCCATTTTCTTGGTTTTAACTTCGGGATTTGCACTTTCCGACTCGGACGATCAGTACATTTATAAATGGAAAGATTCTGAAGGTATGGTTCACTACACCGAAAGAAGACCTGAGCCAGGAATAGAATATGAAAAAGTCCGTCGGCCATCAAATAAAGCATCTTCTAGCGTTCCAGTCAATAAAGTTGAAGAAAAGATAGAAGAGTCAACTGACAAAAAAGATGATCGATACACGGCTTGGCGTAAAGAAAACTGCCGCATTGCAACAGAAAACCTAGATGTTCTGCAAAACGCATCCAGAATCGCACAAGATGACGGCCAAGGCGGCACTCGCTTAATGACCGACGAAGAGAAAGCGGCTCAAATTAAACAAATGCAGGAACAGATTCAGAAGTTTTGTACTAAGAAAACAGACGAACAATAGTCATCATTTTAATCGCCATAGTTTTGAATAACTATGGCTTTATTCTTAATACCTTTCCTGTAACTCTAAATTCGTTTTTTATTTAATAACCTACTTTAATGATTTGACTGCCCTACGAAATTCAAAATAAGACATTTATAACAAACTAAACACGCCAACAATCAAACAGACAAATCCCCGCTCAACCATTCACTTAACTGGTGTAGTTCAAACGGCCAGCCTAATTCTGACCTTTTACCATTATACGCTCTTATGAAAACAGGTATGCGAATTCCGTATTCATCAACTAGTTCATCTTTATCAATGATATCAATAAGTTGCAAGTCAAAGTTTTGCTTGATATTTTCATCATTGGCAACCAGATATTGAAACATAGCATGGGCTTGTTCACATAAGTGACAACCAGCAGTTGTCATTAATTGAATTGTTAACACAGATATCCCTCTACAAAACATGCATATTTGCTAAAAGTAGAATACTCACCAGTCAATCGCTCAGCCAATTTAATAGTCACCACTAACTTGATCATTTGATTGATAGCGCATTCTTTTCTATAAACAATTTGACTAATTAATATTTGATTAAACAGCGTCTGATTTATAAGTTATTTGCCAACAGCGATGTAAGCTACGCCGAGCAAAATCAGGCGTTACGGTTTGTGAAGTGATCTCTTTAACTTGAATACGCTCAGAAGACTCCACCATCATTTCAAACTTTTGAAAATTATTAGAAAAGTATAAAATTCCATCTTTATTGAGTAACTGCAAGCATTGTTCTATCAAGACCGGATGCGATCGTTGAACGTCAAAATGCTCGATCATCCGCTTTGAATTTGAAAAAGTCGGTGGGTCTAGAAAAATAACATCAAATTTTTCATCCAACTTAACCGCTTCGGCGAGCCATTGAACACAGTCTTCTCTGATAAATTGGTGCTTTTGTAAATTGATATGATTTTTATTAAAGTTTCGTTTTGCCCAGTCAAGATAAGTGTTTGATAAGTCGACATTAGTCGTTGATGTTGCCCCGGCGGTGGCAGCATAGACAGAAATACTGGCGGTATAGCAAAACAGATTGAGTAATTTGTGTCCTTTAGCCTGCTCAGCAATTAACTGACGAGTTTTGCGGTGATCAAGGAAAAGTCCCGTATCAAGAAAATCACTCAGGTTAACAATGAATTGACGCCCAGCTTCTTCAACTAAGAAATCATTTGCATGTGCATCGTTGTTCGTGTGCTGGGTCTGGTATTGCCAGTCGCCTTTTTGCTTTTGGCGCTGTTTTAAATAAACCTGATTCCGTGGAATTTGAAAAACACCAGCAGCAACTCGTTCAATATCTTTTAGTCTTCTCAGCGCTAATTTTTCATCAATGTTTTTTGGTGGTCGATATTCCTGTATATGCAATTTATCGCCATAAACATCAATGGCAGCGTTATAATCTGGTAAGTCGGCATCATAAATTCGATAGCAAGAAATGTTTTCACTGTTTAAATATTTTTTTAGCTTCTGGCGATTTTTTTCCAGTCGATGGCATAACTGTAATGCTTGGTCAGTCAGCTTTTCTTTAAAATCTGTTTCGACCTGATTATATGACACACGTTGAACAAATTGTTTTTCTTCAATCGACAAATTCAATAATTCACAAGGGATACTACCATTATTAAATTTATAAATTTTCTTCGCCCTGACACCCAGTGCGTGACCAAATGCTTTATCAGGTGACAATACTGAAGCTCGCCATCCCACAAACTGACTTTTCAACAATTGACCCAGTTGAGTATATAAAGCTTTGACTTCTTCAAATTCGCCCAATCGTTCACTATATGGCGGATTAACGATAATTAATCCCTTTTCTTCTGGCTCAATAGGTAGAGCCAGTTGTTCTACCTGATCGATGCCACCAATAAAAACCTTTATTTTTTCTTCTAAAGATAATAAAGCACAATTCATTTGTGCATTTCGAACGGCGCGAGGGTTAATGTCACTTCCGATAATGGTTACACCTGACTTATTCAGCCCCTGCTCTGCTCGCGCCTTTGCTTCATCAACTATTTGTTGCCATAGTGGCGCATTAAACTGCTGCCATCTTGCCAATCCATTATGTTCGCGATGCAATCCTGGCGCAATATCATAGGCCATTAATGCAGCTTCTAGCAAAAATGTGCCAGAACCACACATAGGATCATAAATAACTCCTTGCGGCTCAGCAGACCAGCCTGCACGGATCAGCAATGCAGCAGCCAGATTCTCTTTAATTGGTGCACTCCCCCCAGTAATTCGATAACCTCTTCGGTGCAGTGCCTGACCAGCTAAATCGATCGATAGTGTAACTTTATCTCGCTTGACGCGACAATGAATCACAACATCGGGTTCGTGGAACTCAACATCGGGACGCTTTTCATCGTTGTCAGCAAAATAATCAACGATAGCATCTTTAATACGCTGTGATATATATTGTGTATGTGACAACTTTGAGCGAAAACTCTGAGAATTAACCAGAAAACAACCACCCGATGGAATATGCTGTAGCCAGTCAATCAATGAAGCCTGTTGATAAAGCATATCATCGTCTTTCGCCTCGAAAGTTGCTATTGGATAAAATAATCGACTGGCTACCCGGCTCCACATGAGCACTCGATAAGCACCGGCCCAGTCACTTTCAAATTTAACCTGCGACAAACCTTCTTTAGGATTATCAATTTGTAAAGACTTTAGTTCATCAACCAGTAAATACTCCAAATCTTTGGCACAGGTCGCAATAAATTGAGGCATGAAGAAGGGCCCTATAGAAAAACAAAAGATAACAGTTTATAAAGGCCAGATTATACGCTGCTCTAACAGTTTAAACACGAATAATAACAGTTTAATTACTTTGATTTTTATTATTCAAACATAATAATCAATAATATAATGGTGATTTTATATCAGACTGTAAAAAACATGTTAGGCTGGAAAAGCAGTTAAAATCGGCTAATATTGGTTATAAATATGTTAATGATATTACGTAGTAATTATAAAATAGTACACAAACCTGCCATAGCACTAACAAACCGATTAAATTTAAAACAATTTCGATTTATGGAAAATCTGATAGATGGTGCGTAAAAAGCCTCAATTCCGCAAACCTAATTATTTCTTTAACTTCCGACACTTTAAGGCTAAAGCCTGCTTGTTGATAAATAATAGACAAAATCAACATACTTTTGGTTTAAACTCTCTTTCACATATTTTTCAGTTAATACTCTTGCTAATGTTAGGGACAATCTGGCTTTTACCAGTAAATGCGGAACAACAAGCCACACCTAACATGGAACGAGCGAAAGTCATTACAGCGTTGCTCAAAGAGATTAAATGGGCTAATCATCAATCAAAAAAAGACATTCGCTTAGGAGTGATTGGACAATCTGATGTGCTGGTTGATTTGCTAAAAAAACAAATCCCACAAACATCACCAGTTTTAATCTCTAAAGAAAACGCACAAAACGCATCGCGCAAGCATCAACCTTATGATATTTTATTTATCCACAATCAACATGATCATATTTTACCGCTCATCACCTCAAAACTCGCCGATAGCAATACCATTGTTATTTCAGAAAATACTCAGCACAAGATATTCTCAACAATTAACTTACAATTTATAAACGGCGGTATCAAGTCATTTGAAATCAACCCCATAAGTTTGGAAAATAGTCACTATAAATTAACACCAGCCCTTTTAAAACTTGGTGGTAAAACACTTAATCAACAAGAGCTCATGCAACACGCTAATCAAGCATTCATTAATCAGAATGATTTGCTACAGCAACAGCAGATTTTAGTCAGTCAATATCATGCTCGAATGAATGATTTGCAACAAAATAATACAGCTGCGCCAAACAAAACTTATATTATTTCGAGCGAACAACAAAACTCACTATTACAAAAACAAAAGCGCAACCTGCTAGCACAAAGTGAAACTATTAAAACACAGCAAGGCTGGTTAATTTTTGTCGGTTCGTTATTGTTAATCATAAGTGCTTCTCTCGGGGTAATCATTTATTTAAATACCGCAAGAAAGAAATCTAACTATGAATTAATGCAAAAAAACATCGCACTGAACAATGCACAAAAAGCACTTAGAATAGCACGAGATCAAGCACAACTAGCCAATGAAGCAAAGTCATCATTTCTAGCCAATATGAGTCATGAAATTCGGACACCAATGAATGCCATAATTGGTATGCTTCATTTAACCCAAAAAACAGAACTGTCAAACAAGCAAGAAAATTATATTCAAAAAATTGATGCAGCTGCCAACTCACTTCTCAAGATCATCAACGACATTTTAGATTTTTCAAAAGTTGAAGCGGGTAAATTGACTATTGAAAATATTGAGTTTGATTTATCCAAAATATTGGATAATCTCACTCACTTAACAGGAATAAAAATACAACAAAAAGATCTTGAACTATTATACGATATAGACCCGCAAATTCCTGAAAAATTAATTGGCGATCCTTTTCGTTTAACTCAAGTACTTATCAATCTAACCAACAATGCAATGAAATTTACCGCTTCGGGTTTTGTTAAATTATCTGTTGAATTAGATAGCATCAAGAATGATAAATTAAAGCTTTACTTTAAAGTATCAGACTCTGGTATTGGTATGACTAAAGAAGTCTGTGAAAAATTATTTAACCCTTTCGATCAAGCTGATAGTTCAACCACTCGAAAATTTGGTGGGACAGGGCTTGGTTTAGCAATATGCAAAAAGTTAGTTGAGTCAATGGGTGGTAATATTTCAGTCAGTAGTAGTCCTAATCAAGGCAGCATATTTCAATTTACGGTTGAATTGGGATATCACTCTTCTACTAATATTTTACAGCGAGCTGAAAAATATCAGCCATTAAATAACTTTTGTTTTTACAGCTTTGTTACCAGTGTACAAAATGGCTCAATTATTCAATCAATCTTGCATAACTTTGAATGCCATTTTATTAGTTGTTCAACACTTGATGAATTTGTCGCGCAATTAAATCAAAACCCTAACTTTAAACCCGTATTAATGATTGATTTTTCGCTGGCAGAAAAATACCAATTACCAATAATTCAATTGAAAGAACAGCATCAATTTCAGCTGGTAATTCTCTCCGTGACAATTTGTGAACAAGAAACTCAGCAGTTGAAAAACTTAAAACCCGATCTTGTCATCAAAAAACCGCTTACCCCGTCTTCAATTCTCGATGGTTTGATGATACTCAAAGGGATAAAAAACTCAATTAAAAAATCCAGTCGTCTGGTTTATTACGCAGATAAAGATGAGTCCGCCAAAATTTTGGAAAAGCTAGCAAGTGCCCATGTTTTAGTTGTCGAGGATAATGAAATTAATCAAGAAGTTGCCAAAGAAATTTTATCACAAATTATCGGTAAGGTTACACTTGCTAATAATGGTGCAGAAGCCGTTAAATTAGTTTGCCAAGAAAAATTTGACTGCATATTAATGGATATACAAATGCCCATTATGGATGGCTATGAAGCAACCCGAACAATTCGTCAACAATATTCAAAATTGGAGTTGCCGATTATTGCCATGACGGCCAATGCACTTGGAACTGACCGAGAAAAATGTCTTGCTGTGGGTATGAATGAACATATTTCAAAACCTATAAAAATTGCCGAGTTGTTTCAAGCATTAAATTATGAAATTAATCGTAATGACAATTATAATTTTGAGCATAATAAGCAGAGTATTTCACCTGTTTCACTTACAAAAAGTACTTCTAAAGCTTTAGATAACATGGACAACACAACTTTATCTAATGCCAAAAAGCAAACAGTTACCGAAACCGATACTGATATTAATATTGATGTCGAAAGCGGTAGTGAAATGATGGGAGGCACCCAGGAATTTTTTGACCTATTGGATAAATTCAAGTCTCAACAAAGTGATTTTATTAAGCGATGTAATCAATTCTATGCAAAGCAAGACTTATCTTATATTGCAAAAGAAGCGCACAATTTAAAAGGGGTCTCAGCAAATTTATTTATTCATCAATTACCAGAGCAAGCACATCATTTAACGCAGGCTTGTCGGCAGGAGAATAGAAATCTGGTCAAACAAAGGCTAGAAGAGCTTGGAGTAAGTTTAAGCAACGTATTTCAACAGATCGAGCGATTAAATCGGCAGAAAGTACAAGATTAGCTCTGCACATTGGCATTCAAAAGAAATGTTTTATTGAGTGCTCAAGACAATGTTAAAAATTTTAGCGAATGATTTATCCAAAGATATCCAAACCATTGGTTTTAATTTGCCCGAGGTCATTTAAATCCAATTCATTTAATAGTAAGTCATTTAATCCAAAGTTATTTAACATCAAGTTATTTAACATCAAGTTATTTAACATCAAGCTATTTAAACTGAATTTATTTGGCCTAGAATTATTTAGCCAGCCCCTTTGCTATTTGTGGTATTAAACCAGGTCCCTGGTATATGAAACCCGAATAAATTTGCACTAATGAAGCACCTGCTTGTATTTTTTGCTGTGCTGTTGCAACGCTATCAATACCTCCAACACCAATAACAGGAAATGCGCCATCAATAAACTTGACTAATTGTGCAAGAACTTGCGTGCTTTGTTCAAACACAGGGCGCCCACTCAAGCCGCCTTGCTCATCGGCATACTTTAAGTGCTCAACACCCGCGCGTGAAAAAGTTGTATTCGTAGCGATAATGCCATCAACCTGATGATCAACAAATGTTTTTGCCAAAGACTCAATTTCAACCTTTGACAAATCAGGCGCAATTTTTATTAATACAGGAATTCGGCGGCCAAATTGCTGTGCCAGGGAATCTTGCTTAGTTCTAATTGCACTCAACAATTGGCTTAATGCTTCACCAAATTGTAACTGTCTTAAATTAGCCGTGTTGGGTGAAGATATATTGACGGTAATATAGGACGCATAAGGATAAACTTTTTCCAAACAAATTAAATAGTCATCAACTGCTTTTTCGACTGGTGTATCAAAGTTTTTGCCTATATTAATACCAAGCACACCCGTATATTGAGATTGCTTAACATTAGCTATCAATTGATCAACACCTAAGTTATTAAATCCAAATCGATTAATTATTCCATTGGCTTGAGGTAAACGGAACAATCTTGGTTTTGGATTACCCGGTTGTGGTCTTGGAGTTACTGTACCTACCTCAATATGCCCAAACCCCATTGCAGCAAAAGCATCAATGCAAGCACCATTTTTATCGAGTCCCGCCGCTAACCCTAATTTATTGGGAAATCGAATGCCAAATAATGTAACCGGATCTTCAACCAGTTTTTGCGTAATTAATCCTTTAAAAGCAGAGTGTTGAATTTTATTTAACCAAGAAAGTGTTAAGTCGTGGGTCTTCTCAGCGTCTAGGCAAAATAATAAATTTCTAATAAGCGGATAAGTGACATTCAACATCATGAGGTGAGGGTTTAGCTAAATAAAATTAACCGACATTATAACGCGAGCCATTTAAAATGTCGCGCCAAGTCGGTTAATTCTATCTCAAAGAATAATTATTTCTTAGTTGCCGTTTTTTTCTTGGTGGTTTTTTTAACCGCCTTTTTCACAGCTTCCTGCCATCGGTTATCAATATAATGCGCAGTCCAACCGGTGGCTTTAGCATCTTTTTCAGTCATCACATACTGTTCTTTATTTTTTCGACTAAAGCGTAAAATTGCTTTATTTCCATCAGGATCTTCTGTTGGAGCCGAAGTTAAATAACTGAATTTTGGATCGAGTTCATCTTTAACCGTCAACAGCTCTTCGACGGTTGGAGCCCGAGTTTCTCTATTTTTAGGAAACTGACTGGCAGCTAGGAATAAACCTGAAGCACCATCACGTAGGACATAGTGATCATCAACTTTCTGACACTTTAAATCAGGCATCGCAATAGGGTCGGCCTTTGGTGGAGCCGCTTCACCGTTGCGTAATAATTTGCGAGTATTTTTACATTCTTCATTAGTACACCCAAAATATTTACCAAAACGGCCTACTTTCAACTGCATCTCACTACCACACTTATCGCAATCGATTATCGGTCCGTCATAGCCTTTAATTTTAAAACTACCTTCTTCAATAAAGTAGCCTTTGCACGTTGGGTTATTACCACAAACATGTAATTTTTGATGTTCATCAATCAAATAACTATCCATTGCTGATTCGCAAACTGGACAGCGTTTCTTGAGCAACAGGTTACGACTTTCAGCCTCTTCATCTTTATCAACAGCTTCAATTTCATCACCAGGAATCAAATTCATCGTATGTTTACAGCGCTCTTTGGGAGGTAATGAAAATCCGCTACAACCTAAGAAGGTCCCCATTGAAGAATTTCGAATCATCATGTTATTGGTCTGACAACTTGGACAAATCATATCCATTTCAACAGATTTAACATTATCCATACCGCCTTCTTCAGCGGGCAATTCAGCTTTACCTAACCGTTCCGTTAAATCAGCATAAAACTCGCTAAGCGTTTGTTTCCACTGTTTGTCGCCATTTGCAATAATATCCAGAGTTTCTTCCATGTTGGCGGTGAAAGAATAATCCATCAAATTATTAAAGCTTTCAGATAATCGGTCAGAAACAATTTCACCAATTTTAGTTGCATAAAAACGTCGACTTTTGACGACTACATAGCCGCGATCCTGAATAGTAGAAATAATTGATGCGTAAGTTGAAGGCCGACCAATTCCGCGCTTTTCAAGTTCTTTAACTAATGCGGCCTCACTATAACGCGGTGCAGGTTTGGTAAAATGCTGTTTTGGTTCTAATGATGATAGTTTTAAAACTTGTCCTTTTTCAACAGCAGGTAACACAATATCATCATCGTTTTTCGATTTAGGTGGCTGCACTTTAGTCCAACCATCGAAGCGCACAACACGCCCTTTAGCGGCTAGTTTAAAATCACCTGCCATCACAATCAAACTAGTGACATCATAAACCGCATCGGTCATTTGGCAGGCAATAAATTGTCGCCAAATCAGGTTGTATAGTTTGACCGCATCATCATCTACATTTTTTAGATGTTTTTCTACAGTACGAGCATTCGTAGGACGAATTGCTTCATGCGCCTCTTGTGCCCCTTCTTTATTCGAGTAGTTGCGTGGCGAATCGGGTAAATATTTATCGCCATAATTTTCCTGAATGTAGTCACGACACATATTTAATGCATCACCGCTCAGAGTTGTTGAATCGGTTCGCATATAAGTAATATAACCCGCTTCATAAAGACGCTGAGCCAACATCATGGTTTTCTTAACATTAAAACCTAATCTGGTACTTGCCGCCTGTTGCAAAGTAGAGGTAATAAACGGAGCTCCCGGCTTACTTTTAGAGGGTTTAGACTCACAGCTATCAATAACAAAAGACTGCGCTTTTAAAATCGCCTGTAATTGATCGCTCTGTTGTTTATTTTCTGGACGATACTTTTCATTTTGATAACGTCTAACCTCTAGCTTCAGCGGCTCAGTATTTTCCGTTAGCGTATTGGCCCATAAAGTCCAGTATTCATCGGGGATGAATGCTCGAATTTCCCGTTCGCGTTCAACGATAAGCTTAACAGCTACGGACTGTACTCGTCCGGCCGAAAGCCCACGTGAAACTTTTTTCCAAAGTAACGGTGATACCATAAAGCCCACAACGCGATCTAAAAATCGTCTTGTTTGCTGAGCGTTAACGTAGTTCATATCTAATTCAGAAGGATGAGAAAAGGCTTCCTGAATTGCTTTTTTGGTAATTTCGTTAAATACAACACGCTGATATTTGTCGCTGGCACCACCAATTTCTTCTCTCAAATGCCAGGCAATGGCTTCCCCCTCACGATCCAAATCCGTTGCGAGAAAAATTTTATCAGCATCTTTTGCATAGCTTTTCAGCTCTTTGATAATTTTTTCTTTACCCGGAAGAACCTCATAAGTTGCTTGCCAGTTTTTTTCCGGATTAATTCCCATCCGTTTAAACAGTGCTTCTTTAGCAACCTTTTGTTTATGTTTTTGTTTAGCTTCTGGAGATAGCTTACGGGTTTCCGCAGCTTTTCGAGCGCGTTCTTTTGGATCAACTGGCGAAGTAGCAACCTTGGTCGGTAAATCTCTCACGTGACCAACACTTGACTTTACAATAAAATCATTGCCAAGGTATTTATTGATTGTTTTCGCTTTTGCCGGTGATTCGACAATAACTAATGACTTACCCATTCGAAGTATATCAACGTTCCAAAATAGTAATAGCGGTAAATATTGGTCTTTAGTTTTCTAATGACTTACTTTTTAACGCTTACACTATATTTAATTAATTGAATAAATTTAGACTAAAAAGTCTCCGAGTTAAACCAGTTAAGTATAAAATCTTTATCGCCAACAGAGTGATAAAACCGTCGCGAATTAATCGCAATCAGTCTGCAAAAATATCAATTACGCTTACTTAACTACCCCCAGAGAAGATAATTCCCTGATTTTCGGGGATGTTCCTTTTTTATTTTATGGCGAATTACCCAGCCCGAGTCAACCATTAATTTGGCTTTTTTTATCTTTATAGTGCAATCGTTTATTTTTGCAACAAATTTAATTCGATTATTTCGCGATGATAATTGTCCTTAGGAAGCGTTATCTCCCTGACGAAGTAATACCATAGGTGAAGGTGAAGTGACTCTTTTAACGCCTCTCCAGGATGCCAGCAGCATCAGAATAATCGTTGCAGCGGGTAAAATAGCCCACAATTCCCAGTGTATTTCAAAAGGTATTTCAAAGACTTGTTGATAGAGAAAATAAGATATTGTTTCTACCGCAGCAATAGCCATCACTGAAGAAAGTAGCGCAAGCCACAAATATTCAAAACGGAAACTTCGCACAATAAATGATTTGCTGGCCCCTAAGGTTCTTAAAATAGCTGAATGTCGGTATTTCGCTTCAAAAGTATGCTCAAGCGCAGCCCAGAGTAACCCCATTCCGGCAGTAACCACAAATATCATAATGAGTTGCACAGCACCAGAAACTTTATGAATGATACTTTGTACTTCTTCTAATATCAGGTCTAGCTCAACAATTGTGATGCTTGGATAAGTTTTAACCAGCTCCGCTAATAAAGGCTTTTGTAATTTGGGTAAGCGAAAACTAGAAATATAAGTCGCACTAAATTGCTCGAGATTACCCGGCTTGGTAATAATATAAAAATTAGGGGTAAAGGTTTCCCAGTCAATTGAGCGTATACTGGTAATTTGTGCATTCCAGGCCTGCGAACCAATAATAAAATTGAGTGTATCGCCTATTTTTAATTCAAGTGCTTTAGCTGTTTTTTCTTCAATTGAAATTTGATTGTCTGTTGTCGCATCCTGCCACTGCCAGTTCCCATCAACAATTTCATTACCTTTTGGTAGTGATTCTGACCAGGTAATGTTCAATTCACGTCGCAAAGAATTGTGTTGCTGCCCTTCCTCTGACACAGCAGTTTTAATATCTTCGCCATTGATGCCAACAATACGCCCTCTGATCATTGGATAGAGGCCAGAGAAAGTTAAATGATTTTGTTCAAAAAAGTTTTGTAATTGTGGCACTTCATCAGGCTTTATATTGACCATAAAATGGTTTGGTAAATCATTACCGAGGCTTTGTTGCCATTTCGTCAGTAATTCACTTTTAATTAACACTATCAAGGCAATCACAAAAAGAGTAATACTAAATGCCAGTAAATGTAGCAGTGTAATATTTTTGTTCGCTTCTAATTGTCGTAAACTGAAATTGACAGCCGCACTATTACTTTTTGCCATTTTTTTCAATATTTTTAAGATAGTTACCGCAAATAAAGTAAAGATGACTGTCACTCCGGCCAGCCCCAGAATGACGGTTAATATTAATTTGATATTCCCTGCCTGCAACCACATGACAAAAGTAATCGTTGCAACAGCAATGCTATAAACTAACAATCCATTTAATCCCATTGGGGTTAATTGACGGCGTAAAACCCGCATTGGTGAAACAGCTTTTATTTGAATTAATGAAGGAAATGAAAAACCAAATAATAAAATTATCGATGCAACCAGTGGCAAAGCTAACACGGCGTAATTAGCCGCAGGCAGATTATCAACAAACTGTTCCGCAAAAAAGAAAACGATCACTTCCTGAATTATTATGCCAAGTAAACTGCCAACTAAAACACCGCTAACACACACAAAAATTAAAACCAATGCAAATATTTTGAGGACTTCAGTATTTGTCATACCAAAACTTCGCATCAACGCGCTAGTATCAAATTGACGACGCGCATAACGGTTAGCCGACATAGCAATCGTAACGCCCAACAAGATCATCGTTAACAGGCTGGATAAACCAATATACTGCTTGCTGCGAGTGATTGCAGAACCGGCTACTGGTGACTCATCATAAACAGTACGAAGGCGTTGCGAAGTAGTAATTTGGAGTTTTAATTTGGCAGCAAATGATTGTATATCAGATGGCTCTCCGGCGAATAAATATTGATAATAAATTCGGCTTCCAGGTTGGATCACTTGAGTAGTGGGTAAATCTTTTACATTAATAATTGCACTTGGAGAAACATTAAACAAGGTATTTCCCTGGCCCGGTTTTAACATCAAAACGCCAGCAAATTGAAAGTTTGCATAACCCAACTCTATGGCTTGATTAGATTGTATTTCAAGCATATTAAATATTCGCGGTTCGACCCAGATTTTACCACTGTCAGGAGCGCGATTCATCAGGCGGTTTTGTGCATAAGGCGTATCAGCAATTTCAACACGACCTTTCAATGGATAATTGTCGGAAACTGCTTTAATTGATGATAGTTGCAATTTGTCATTAGCAAAAAGAACACTGGAAAACTCTACACTAAGCGCTTGTTCAAGGTTTAATTCTTGCGCCAGACTTAACCACTGAGGATTAATTTCTTGTGGAGAAGAAATAACCAGATCAGCGCCTAAAATATCAGCAGCCTCTCGTTCAGTGGCACTTTCAATTCGATCGATAATCAAATAAATCACACTGATTGATGCCATAGAAATACACATGGCAAACAACAAAACCAACAAATCTCCTCGATGCCAATCGCGCTTGAATATTCTAAGAGCAATATTAAAAAGCAAACCATTACCGACTTTCATTATTTTGCACCTGCGCTGTTCTGCTGCTAATTATTTTTCCACCATTTAATGTTAATGATTCCTGACATAACCCAGCAAGATGTGTATCGTGCGTGACCAATACTAAAGTGGTATTTAACTCTTCATTCAAGGCAAACATTAGCTGAATAATCTTTTCACCTGTCGCAGTGTCCAGATTACCAGTTGGTTCATCAGCAAATAGCAGTTTTGGCTGAGTTACAAATGCTCTGGCGATGGCAACTCTTTGCTGCTCTCCACCAGAAAGCTGGTTGGTATAATGTTCCAGTCGGGCGCCCAATCCAACTTTAGTTAACATTTCTCGAGCTTTTTCTCGAGCTTTATTGTCACCACGCAACTCTAAAGGCATCATGACATTTTCAAGTGCAGTCAAACCAGAAATTAACTGAAAACTCTGAAAAATAAATCCAATAGTTTCTTTACGCAAATAAGCGCGTTCTTCTTCGCTCAACTCAAATAACGATGTTTGATTGATTTCTACACTACCTTGAGAGGGAGAATCTAATCCAGCCAAAATACCTAACAATGTTGTTTTGCCTGATCCTGATTCGCCCAATATTGCCAGACTTCGACCACTCTCAAGCTGAAAAGAGATATCATCCAGTATGGTTAGTTCGCTATTGCCGGTGAAAACTTTCTTTGATAATTTTTTTGCGGTTAACATTTATACACTCATTTGTGATATTCAAGCTTGAATGAATTATGCTAGATTGTTAATAATAAAATGACTTAATTCACACAACTAATTTGATGGTAAATCGATTTTTGATGAAAACAATTACTTTTATACGATGTTTTTTTATCTTTGTCTCACTTTTCACTTGTCAGTATTTATTTGCACAAAATACCACCAACCAACAAAGCCCAAAATCTCATGCTTCACTATCAATTTTGGTTTTTGGAGACAGCTTAAGTGCAGCATACAACATTCAGCGCGATCAAGGTTGGGTTAGTTTGTTACAAGATTTTGTGCACCAGTCTTATCCTCAAGCTGTAATTACCAATGCCAGCATCAGTGGAGAAACTACCGATGGTGGTTTAGTGCGCTTACCGGCAGTATTAAAGCAAGTTCAACCAGATATTGTAATCCTTGAACTGGGTGGAAATGATGGTTTAAGAGGCTTTAATTTAGCAACAACCCGTGTGAACTTGCAAAAAATGATCGAATTAGCCCGCCAACATCAAGCACACGTGCTGTTAACTGAAATTCAGCTTCCCCCTAATATGGGAAAAACCTATACACAGCGTTTTGCCCAAATTTACAGTGATTTAAGCCTAGCCGACGATGTTACTTTGATTCCTGGCTTCTTAACAGAAGTAGGACTTAATCCCGAATTCATGCAGCCAGATGGCCTACACCCTAATGCAAAGGGACAACCAATTTTAATGCAAACGGTGTGGCGATATTTAAGCCCCTTAATAAAAGAATTAAACACGTCTGATTTGACCTCACACCAAAGAAAATAAGATAATAGCCACCGCAATATGCGATTATTTAAATTTAATCGCTATTTTGTACTTAGTTGATGACTAATTAACCCCAAACTTCAAAGCATTTTCTTTTTATTTATTCTTAAAAAACACACAATAACATTATTATATTTTTATTTTTAAAAATACATCAAAATTTTATTGCGGCCTAATTAAATCTCAATATACTTTAAATCTGTTTTCTATCAATTTTAATTAGCTATTCACTGTTAATTCAATTATTTTGGTTCAGTGAACGGGAAATAAAGGAAGCCTTTATGACAGATTCAAAGCATATTGAAACGCTCACCATTCATGCTGGCAAAATTAAAGACAAGCAGTTTGGTGCATTAAGCACCCCTATTTTTCAAACTTCGACATTTACCTTTGAAAATGTTCAGCAAGGCTCTGCCCGATTTATGGGAGAAGAAGAAGGCTTTATTTATGGTAGACTTGGTAATCCAACAGTGCGTGAACTTGAACTGCGCATGGCGGCATTAGAGTTTACTGAAGATGCAGCCGCATTTGGCTCTGGAATGGGCGCTGTATCAGCTACTTTGCTGGCTAACGTCAGTCATGGCGACCATGTCGTTGCATCAGCAGCACTCTATGGCTGTACATTTGCCCTGTTAAATCATAAGTTTGCGGATTTTGGTATTGAGGTCAGTTTTGTCGATATGACCAACGAGAACGAAATTCGTGCAGCGATAAAGGAAAACACTAAAGTTATTTATTTTGAGACACCAGTAAATCCTAATCTGGTTGTCATTGATATTGCCATGATCGCGAAAATAGCCAAAGATCACCGCTTAATCTCGATAGTAGACAATACATTTATGTCGCCAGCTCTGCAAAATCCAGCTAAATTCGGCATTGATTTAATAATACATAGTGCAACAAAATACTTAAATGGTCATGGCGATGTTATTGCAGGAATTACTTGTGGCAGTAAAGAACAGATAGAAAATATCAAGCTAACGACGCTAAAAGATATGGGAGCCGTCATGAGCCCTCAAGATGCCTGGCTTGTCATTCGCGGTTTAAAAACATTATCCGTCAGAGTTGAGCGACATTGCAGCAATGCCCAAAGAGTTGCAGAGTATCTCGAAGCACATCCACGTATTAAGCAAGTCAACTACCCAGGCTTAAAATCGCATCAGGGTTATTCGCTGCTAGGCCAGCAAATGCGTTCGGGCGGCGGTATCATGGCTTTTGAAATTGAAGGCAGTTTCGATGATGCAGTTCACTTTATGAACAACCTGAAAATGTGCTCAATTGCGGTCAGTCTGGGTGATGCAGAAACACTGATCCAGCACCCAGCTTCAATGACTCATTCACCATATGAGCCTGAAGAAAGAGCTGCGGCAGGAATTAGTGAAACACTGGTTAGGCTATCAGTTGGACTGGAAAATGTTGAAGACATTATCGCCGATCTCGCTCAGTCACTAGAATCAATGGAAAACAGACTGAAACAAGTCATATAAAAATCGAAAAGCATTTAATTTAATTTAATTCAATGCTTGCAAATGATCCTTTTCAGATCATTTTCCTCTGAACAGTTCAAATGTCTGGTTTACTACTGAGTCAACCAGACTTTGAATTTAACAGTCAGTTCATGATAAATCCCTAAATCTCATCCAATTAACACCACCTAAAATTAAAGTCATTTTAAGAATATAAATCAGGTATAAAAAAACATAAAAAAAGAGCGATATAATCACTCTTTTTTTGTCATATAAACCTGTTTTTCAACTGGGTAAATATTTATAGGCATTCTTGAATCACAAGGTATTGTTATCCGTTTACAACTTTGGCAACTGCTTTTTCGAATGCCACCATACCTTTCTCAATTTCGGCCTCTGTAACCACTAATGAGGGTGCGAATCGAATAACATCAGGACCAGCCATCAAAATCATTAAATTCTGTTCCAATGCTGCAACCATAAAGTCACGAGCTTGTCCGAGATATTTTTGATTAAGCGCGGCACCAATTAATAAGCCTTTACCTCTAACCTGTTCAAAGACATCATATTTTTCATTAATCATTTGTAATTTGGCTTCAAAAAGCGCTCGTCTTTCATTGACTCCATCGAGTAAAGCTTGGTTGCTAATTAAGTCAAATGCTTTGCTCCCCACAGCACATGCCAACGCATTACCACCATATGTGCTACCGTGACTCCCCACATTTAAAGCTGTCGCAAATTTTTCTTTTGCTAACATTGCCGCAATTGGGAATCCACCGCCAAGTGCTTTGGCACTGGTCAACAAATCAGGTTCGACACCATAATCCATATACGCATAAAGCTGACCAGTCCGCCCCATGCCAGTTTGTATCTCATCCAAAATCATGATTGCATTGTATTTGTCACATAACTCTCTGACTTTCTGCATGAATTCCTGAGTAGCCGGAATAACCCCACCCTCACCTTGCACAGGTTCAAGAACAACAGCACAAGTTTTATCGCTAATGCTTTTTTCCAGCATTTCAATATTATTAAATTCCAAATGGGTGATGCCTTGCGGTAGCGGACCAAATCCTTGAGAATATTTTGGCTGTCCACCCACGCTAACAGTAAATAATGTACGTCCATGAAATGCTTGCTTAAATGCAATTATTTCATGTTTCTCTTCACCATAGTTATCAAAAGCATACTTACGCGCCAATTTAAATGCAGCTTCGTTGGCTTCACCGCCAGAATTGGCAAAAAAGACTTTATCAGCAAATGTGGCATTGACCAGCTTTTCAGCCAACTCCAAGGCCGGCTCATTGGTAAATACATTGCTTAAATGCCATAGTTTCTCAGATTGTGATTTAAGTGCATTAACCAACTCAGGATTACAATGACCTAACGCATTAACTGCGATTCCTCCAGCAAAATCAACATATTCGTTACCCTCTTTATCCCACAGACGAGCCCCCTCACCTTTCACCGGAATAATTTTAAGTGGTGAATAATTGGGAACCATGACCTTATCAAATGTTTCCCGAGATACGTTTGACATATATTTATTCCTGTAAACTAAAATGACTGTTATTAATATTTGAATGATTTGAAAATCAACAAGCCCTATCATCGCTAATTTCGTTACGAGTTTCCAGTATTTAAAACCAATTAATGAGAATCTCGGTGAAATTGCGCTGACATGTCGATTAACCTTACTCAATAATTAGCATAGCGATTGCGGCACTATATGAAACAGCGTAATCTTGCAACGCGATTCGAACTTGTTCAAATAAAAATTTGTTCCTAAGTTACTAAATCCGGTTAAAAATCTCATATGCATCTCATTATTTTTTGGCATTCAAGATAAAATTACGCCAACCTTACTTTATTAATTATTTGTCTAACCCGCTCAACTTAAGTCCCCAAACTTATATCACCTAATTCAGCACTTATTTACTTCTCATATCGATAAATAGTTTGTCTAGTGACAAAAAATGAAGCCATGTTTTATAAAAATAGGCTTTTAACTTCTGTCTATAAGTTGCGTATAATGTGGCAATATTGACTTGAATAAAAAGGTATCTTGGAGAGCAACACCGATGATGGTAATTCGTCCAGTAAAAATGGAGGACCTTGATTATATAGTAGATTTGGCGGCAAAAACGGGAACCGGTTTAACAACACTCCCAAACAACGCAGCTCATCTTGCAGCTAAAATACAAGGTTCACTTGATGCATTTGCAAAACCAGATGGTAAACCTTCTGACGAATGCTATTTATTTGTTTTAGAAGATACCACTACAGGGCAAGTTGTTGGAACCAGCGGAATCGTTGCTGCTGTTGGTAGTCGACAACCATTTTATACCTACAAAATTAATACTGAAGTCCACTATTCTCAATCTCTAGATATCTATCGAAAGCTTAATTTTTTAACCCTCACTAATGACTTCACCGACGCCTCAGAAATTTGTACCTTATTTTTATCTCCAGATTTTCGCGGTGGTGGAAATGGGATATTATTATCAAAATGTCGCTTTTTGTTTATGGCACAGCATCCACATCGTTTTGGGGATATTGTCGTTGCAGAAATGCGTGGCGTTTCTGATGAAAAAGGGCATTCGCCATTTTGGGAAAGTATCGGCCGACATTTTTTTGGTGTCGACTTTGATACTGCCGACCAAGTTAACGGCGAAGGAAATAATCAATTTATCGCCGAACTAATGCCACACCATCCGGTTTATGTACAAATGCTTTCTGAAGAAGCACAGCGGGCACTTGGCCAAGTTCACCCACAAACTCGTCCTGCAGTACAAATGCTCAAGGCGGAAGGTTTTCGTTATACTGGTTATGTCGATATATTTGATGGCGGCCCAACAATTGAAGCACCCGCAACTGAAGTCAATTCGATTAAAGAAAGCATTGAACTGGAAGTTGCTATTGGAAACCAATTACCAAAGTCTGCAACTAATGCGCTAATTAGTAATACTCAGTTTCGCTCATTCAGAGCTTGTCTCGCAAAGCTTGCTGCTCCCAGTGGACACAAAGTGATAATTAATGATGAAACTGCTGCTGCGCTTATGGTAAATTCGGGAGATATTGTCAGAGTCAGATTTTATTAACAAAAATAAGATTCTAGTGTAATTTGTCGATTTAATCATTCGGCTATAATGGTTCAGATTCTAGAATTGAGAATAAAGAACAGACATTAAAGCCTACACATTGAAGAAAAGTCCATCGGGTCAAAATAGAATGATGGTAATTCAAATAGCCTCATTTACCTGCTCCCGATTAAATGGCTTAATTCCGGTTTTATAAGTGAATGGTCTTCCACTTACCCAAGCGACCACGTAAGAAAATCAACCTATAAAACTTAAAGGTATTCACATGAAAGCTTTTGAAGTGAATTTTGATGGTCTCGTTGGACCCACCCACAATTATGCGGGACTTTCTGTCGGCAATGTAGCCTCATTAAAAAATGCAGCCCAAGCATCAAGCCCTAAGCAAGGTGCCCTACAAGGTCTTGCAAAAATGAAAGCATTAGCTGATCTGGGTTTAAAGCAGGCAGTACTGCCACCGCTAGAGCGACCCGATGTTAATGTTTTACGACAACTCGGTTTTTCTGGTTCTGATGAACAAGTTATTAAACGCGCAGCCAGTGATGCTCCCAGCATTTATGCAGCAACCTGTTCAGCCTCGAGCATGTGGACAGCCAACGCCTGTACTGTCTCACCCAGTGCAGACACCCATGACAAGCGAGTTCATTTTACTGCGGCTAATTTAGCAAACAAGTTTCATCGGTCGATTGAAGCCCCCACTACTGCAAAAATTCTTGAAGCAATATTCAGTAACGAGCAATTTTTTAAACATCACTCTCCTCTGCCACTTGGCGATCACTTCGGTGATGAAGGCGCAGCAAATCATACTAGGTTTTGTGAAGATTATGCGCAAGCCGGTGTCGAGTTTTTTGTCTTTGGCAAGTATGCATTCGACACAACAAAACAAGCTCCGGTAAAATTTCCCGCACGACAAACTTTTGAAGCGTCACAAGCCGTCGCCCGATTGCATGAACTCAGTTCAGCTAAAACAGTTTTTGCCCAGCAAAATCCAGATGTTATTGATGCAGGCGTCTTTCATAATGATGTGATTGCTGTTGGCAATCAAAATTGCCTCTTCTACCATGAAAAAGCTTTTTTAAATACGGTACAAGTAAAACAGGACTTACAAAACGCCTACGGTAACTCTCCCCTCCACTTTGTCATGGTGCCTGAAAATCAAGTCAGCGTTTATGATGCAGTACGTTCTTATTTATTTAATAGTCAGTTAGTCACGCTGGCGCCAGGACATATGGCATTAATAGCACCAGGAGAATGTCAGGAAAATTCAAATGTAAAAGACTATCTGGACTCACTAGTTAGTCAAAATGGTCCCATCAAGGAAGTCAAAATATATGATGTAAAACAAAGCATGCAAAATGGCGGTGGTCCCGCTTGTTTGCGCCAACGCGTCGTATTAAACGAAGCAGAAATTGCTGCCTCAAATCAGGCTGTTTATCTGGATGACACTCTATATCAGACATTATGTCAGTGGGTCAATAAACACTATCGGGATTCACTAACTGAAAAAGATCTGGCCGATCCGGCCTTACTAATAGAATGTCGCCAGGCGTTGGATGAACTCACCAAAATTCTAGCCTTGGGTTCGGTTTATCCATTTCAGCGATGATGAACTTACACTATGCTATTTATGTGACAACATAAAAATAATGACAATTTCATCATAGTGAGAGCACAACAATATCAACCAAAAAGGTCGTTAAACGACCTTTTTTGTGTATCGTAAACCAAAACTCAATAGCCATTCATTCAATCACTTATTCAATTAACTTAACTATGGATATGCCGCAGCTGAATACTACAATCCGTTAGATAATTTGGTTTCCAAGCATTTTCACCCAAAGTTAACCATCTCAATTTCTTAATTTTATTAATATTCATTAACCCGCTTTCGTTTCCATTTTATTCCTGTTAGGCTAATAAAATAACAATAATGCATTGAGGATATCATGTTCGCTCGGTTTTCTAATTTAGGTTTGAGCTCACAAATTTTTGTTGGGTTAATTGGTGGAATAATTTTTGGTTTTATTCTAGTTCTGCTAAGTTCATTTAACGACACATTAGCCAACTTTATTACTACCTATATTATTGGCGCATTTGATATTATTAAAAAACTTTTTGTCAATGCGCTAAAAATGGTTGTCGTCCCATTAGTGCTCGTTTCTCTCATTTGTGGTACTTGCCGTTAAGTGATCCAAAAAAGCTTGGCTCTTTAGCAGGAAAAAGCATTTCACTCTATTTAATTACGACCGCCATAGCTATTACACTCTCACTAACTTTGGCGAATATTTTTGACCCCGGTGCCAATATCACAACCCAAACAACTGATTATGTTGCCAAGCAAGCCCCAGCATTAACTGAAGTATTAAGTAGCATTGTGCCCGATAATCCAATTAAAGCGATGGCTGATGGGAATATGCTTCAGGTTATTATTTTCGCCATTTTATTCGGTATCGCCATTTCTCGAGCCGGAGAAAGTGGTCAAAAAATAGCATTACTATTCAATTCATTTAATGAAGTTGTGTTGAAACTGGTTACCTTAATCATGCAAATAGCGCCCTATGGTGTTTTTTGCATTATGAGTGCTGTTATATTGCAAACAGGTACTGAATCCATTTTAAATCTAATCAAGTACTTTATCTTGGTCGCTGTTTCGCTATTGATTCATATGAGCATTACCTACCCACTATTGTTATTAGTTTTTACCGGTCTTAGCCCTTTACCACTATTAACCAAATTACGTCCAGCTATGTTATTTGCTTTTTCAACCTCTTCGAGCGCTGCAACTTTACCTGTTACGATGGAAGTTGCTCGTAAACGATTAGGTGTTGATAAAACGACGGCATCATTTACGCTTCCCTTGGGTGCGACAATTAATATGGATGGCACAGCAATTATGCAGGGTGTTGCGACGGTATTTATTGCCCAAATATCTGGTGTTGATTTAACAATGTCTCAATACCTCACCGTTATTTTAATGGCAACACTTGCATCAATAGGAACAGCAGGTGTGCCTAGTGTTGGTTTAGTGATGCTGACTATGGTATTGACTCAAGTCAACCTGCCAACTGAGGCAATTGCTATGCTACTTGGTGTCGACCGCTTATTGGACATGATGCGAACGACAGTTAATATTACCGGTGATGCGACTATTGCAACAATAGTGAGCAAAAGTAATGGAGATCTGTTGACTGATGTTTACAATGATAAAGATGCTGGACATAAATTTGAAAATACCGAATTAAAATCCAATTGATACCTGACTAAATAAAATTTAAAAGACGAGCTTATTTTAATTTAGTAAGTTCGTCATAATATTTATAGTTATCTTTGTTCAATGATCTTGTAACTTCAATTGCGTTATAACTTCGATTATCTTATGACTTCGATTATCTTATGACTTCAATTATATTTATTATTCGGTTTAAATTTACTTGACGTTTTGTAATCTGCCGCTCAGCATACCACATCATCAACCCAAGTCGTTTTACACAAATCTTCAATTTCTTCAGTCCAATTATTCAATCAGCGCTAAAATCGTAAATAGTAAACTTGTTATTTTTGTTTTTTTGTGAGCTTTTTTAAATCTTTAAAACTAGGCATACTTAATTTTTTTTACATATTTTAACAAAGTCAGGCTCTCACAGATTTTTTACCTAATTGAAAACTCAATCCGACTTTAATTATGTCATTTTAATAATTTGTTCATTCTACCTAGCGATAATTAGCAATCGTTTTAATTATATATTTAAAAGTGTAGAAGCGTTGTTAAACCTGAAAAAAAAACAAAACCAACCATTTGGTTTGCTGGCTTATCAAAGTCATCGCTTTAACATCGTGTTCAACTTTTTTTAAGTAAGTTTTTTTATTAATTACTAAATATTTTTTTGAGCAAATGTAAGAAATATTCCGGAACAAATATCGCAGGCAGACATAAATAACAATTAGTTTATTAGGTAGTATCCGTTCAGTAGTCTGATGGTGCTTTTTATCGGTTTGTTTATCACTGATACACTAAAATTCTGTTAAAAAGTAAATAGATATTTTAGGTTGATTCAATAATCAAACAGATAAAATGAATAGATTATTTTTTTATACTACAAAAAAAATTTTTAATACCACAATCGACAAACCCAGTCACCTAAAATAGTAATAATATTTTCTGAACTTATATTTTTATCTCATTTTAAAAATAAAAAGAACAATAAAATAACAAAAGAGTTATAATAAAGTCCCTTGCGTACAAAGATAGAACAATTGACTAACCAGGTTTCGCATCAATACCGTTTAGTTTAACGGTGGTGAGTTACCCGTCAAAATTGTTTAAAACAAAAATAAAATGAATACACGACAGGTTAATTAAGAATGAATAAAATTGATAAAACATACAATCTCCTCGAACGTATAAGCACACTGTTCCGCAGTGAGATC
Source organism: Aliikangiella maris (assembly GCF_040719265.1). Classification (NCBI taxonomy): domain Bacteria; kingdom Pseudomonadati; phylum Pseudomonadota; class Gammaproteobacteria; order Oceanospirillales; family Pleioneaceae; genus Aliikangiella; species Aliikangiella maris. The sequence continues at coordinate 28,411 of NZ_JBFDAH010000018.1, forward strand.
AGACTTGCGGGAATACAGCACGGATTGCACCCGGTACATATCGAGGTACTTTCGTATCTGTCACGGTGTAACCGTTTAAGTAATACACCGGCCAGTGTTTCTGAGTATCTTGGCGTTACCAAGGGAACCATCTCTCAATCGATCAGTTTATTAGAATCGAAAGAGTTATTAGAAAAAGTAGCAGACGAAAAAGATCGACGCGTTGTTCACCTTAACCTAACAGATAAAGGCAAGCAGCTCATCGAAAACTCAATGCCACCAACCAGCTTTCGTTCACCTTTAGAAAAATTTTCTGAAGATGAAGTCGATAATCTGCACCGCCTTTTAGATACTCTGTTAAATGGCATACAAAAGTGTAATAAGCGAGCTGGATTTTCACATTGTAAAACTTGTGTTTTTAACTCTCCCAAATCACCATCTGAATTTTACTGTGAGTTAACCAAGGAAGAATTACCGTGGGAAGATGGCTATTTGATTTGCCGAGAGCACGCAATGTGTAAATAAAAATCGATGAATTTATTTTTGACTTAATAGACGGATCTAATGCCATTTAAATCCGTTTATTAGTCAGATATTCAGCCCAACTAAAAGTTAACAAACATAACCCGGTTATTTTTTATCGGTTCTTGTCCTTATATTTACTTGAATTTTCAATCAAAAAAACAAAACAAGTTATTCAATAATTAATTTCATTAACCAAGTAACCAGCAATCACTATAGTAATCAGGCAAATTAACTTGGAAAATACCATTGAACAGCCACAATAATTAACTTTTCATCAACAACTTTTCAATCAGCATTTATTATTTTCCATATAATCAATACTAATCACGTTAACAGCATATGCCAGAGAAAAACTTATAAATTATTAATTGCTAATCGTTCAATATTTTCTTCGGATTGAATTGATAATATTTGTCGATAAAAGTCCAGCTCAGCATTTAATGCTTTAACGATAGTATCAGCTTTACGAAAACCGTGCCCCTCACCATCAAAAAGCAAATAAGCATAAGGTAATTTCTTTGCCTCAAGTGCCGCAACCATTGCTTCTGCTTGATTAGGCGGAACAACCTTATCCTCGCGCCCCTGCAATAGTAAAATTGGGCAGGACAATTGTTCAGTAAAATGAATGGGAGAGCGACTTTGGTAAATTGCTTTGGTTTCAGGATACGGCCCAACCATAGTGTCCAGATAACGTGATTCGAATTTGTGACAATCTGAAGCCAGTGTTTCCAAATCAGCTATGCCATAACGACTCATACCTGCAGCAAACACATCGGTGAAAGTTAGCGCACACAATGTGGTATAGCCGCCAGCACTGCCTCCTCGAATCAATAATTGTTTGGGGTGGGCTAATTGTTTTTCAACTAGATATTGTGCCGCGCCAACGCAGTCTTCAACATCAATAATTCCCCATTCACCATACAAGCGCTGGCGATACTTTTTACCATAGCCTGTGCTTCCGCTGTAGTTTACATCAACTACAGCAAATCCACGATTTGTCCAAAATTGAATTCCCCCATCAAGTGAATTATTTGTATAGGCCGAAGGTCCGCCATGACTCATCACAATTAATGGCGGTAAACTTCCTTCTGGAGCTGTATATTGTGAATTTTTGGGCGGATAGTAAAATGCGTGGCACAATCGATTTTGCTTAACTAAAAAATCGATCGGCTGAGCAATACTGATATCTTCAATTGGTAATGGAAAGCTGGTTGTTTCGGTCAATAAAGTACATACTTGCGTTTTAATATGAAAACGATAAATACCAATATCAACTGCTGGGCCAGCTGCACAGAAGTATAAATAGTCTCTATCGCCTAATAATGCCCCTTGAAAATGCTTTAATGATAAAGCGATAGGTTCTATGTGACCAGTTTTAGGATCAATATGGCTTAGCTGTTGCTGTCCATTTTCAAAATAAAGCGCATACAAAGTTCCATCGTCTTGAATCACATAAGTTGCTTGCCCAAGCTCCCATTGAGGAACACTGAATTCCCTATCAATCGGAGTCAGCGCGTTGAGTATACCATTTTGATGCGAGTAAATATTGCTCCAACCACTGGCATCACTAACATAATGTAATATACCGCTCTGGCTCCATTCAGGCTGAAAAATACAAACACCATCACCACCAGTCACATGATGCTTGGCGCTAACATCGCCATCTCCATTGAGATCAGCCAACCATAATTGTGCGGCATCCCACGGCATATCAGGATGACGCCAGCAAGTCCAGCAAATACGATTACCAGCTTTGCTAACTCGGGGCGACATATAAAAATCAAAACGATCATCAATGACAATCACCGTTTTGTTTTGAATATCGATACGCACCAGTTCATTAATAACTAAATCAGCCTGGTGAGTTTCTCTCACTGCAAATAAAAATCGCTTTTGCTTATCTAGACAAAACTCGGCAAAACGGAACTCTTTACCTGACTCGGTTGGTGTAATTGCCTCACACTCACCTCCTAGCCGGCTATTAAATTGATAAACTCGTCCGTCTTCGGCATTTGAAAAATAAACAATCCCTTCATCAACTAAAAAGTCTCCACCACCATATTCATGAACTTTACTGCGAACACTAATATGCTTTGGCAGTACTTCTTCGCGGACTTTATTCGCACCGCATTTAATAATTACCCCACGTCCCTTTTCCGAAGAACGCACTTCCAGCCAATATAACTCATCGCCATCCACAACCATATGACCATAACGTCGACCTTTATTGGCTAGAATATTTGCGGTTAATTGAGATGGCCAACTGCCGTGGGGTTTTACTGATTTCATATTTTTTTCTCTAGTGATGAAATAGTTGCAGGCAATTTGAAAGACGTCAAAACGTACTATTCATTTACCACTGAATTAAATAAACACATTCATTAAAAAAGGTTAAACCTTTTTTCGCAAATCTAGGTTCAGCTTTAATTATATCTTTGGTATACACTTTTTCAATTTGTGCAAAATCAAAAAGTTGAGAAATTTCTTGAGAATTTACACTATAAGGGGGACCGGCCAGTTGTTGCTGATTATAATCAACTGAAATTAACATCATGCGAGCACTGCCCAAAATAACGCGTAAATGCCGCGCATATTGCGCGCGCACCTCAGATGTTAAAGCTATGATTGATGCTCGATCGTAGATAAATTCACAATCGCCTACTTGCTCGGAGCTCAACTTAAAAAAGTCACCACAGTAAATAGTGATGTTATCACTTTGATAAATTTTAAAATCAGCCTGTTCACTAACCCAAAATTTGAGATTATTTTCCTGAAAAAAAGATTCAGCAGCTAAAGCACTTAATTCGACACCGACAACATGATACCCCTGTTCAGTCAGAAATATCATATCCAGCGCCTTACCACATAAAGGCACAAAAACTTTAGCCTTAATGGCTAACGAACCAGTAAATTGCGCAATAAACTTTTGTAATAAAGGATGAGGACGCTGCATATGAAAGTTAATTTCATTATGCTGCCATCTATCTAACCAATACTGCGTCATCTACCCGCCTCTATTCCATTAGCCGCGAAACAAACGTGACTCAATATTTTTCTTCCAAATCACAGCAACCCCTTTTTCAATAGCCGATTGCACCGAAAAAGATAGCCGTTCTGCCAAAGGTTTTTTCACTTCATATGAGATTCCAAAAATCTCTCGCTCTTCAGCTTGAGATAATAAATAATCATCGCTGGTTTTAATTTCATCAATCAATCCAAGCGTTAATGCTTGTGAACCATACCAGTGTTCGCCGGTAGCAACTTTGTCTACTTCAAGCGCCGGTCTGTTTTCATTAATAAACTGTTTAAACAGTCCGTGTGTTTCTTGAAGCTCCTGCTTAAATTTAGTACGAGCTTCATCGGTATTTTCTGCAAACATGGTCAAGGTTCGCTTATATTCACCCGCTGTATGCTGCTCATAATCAACCTTATTATGTTTTAACAAACGGTGAAAATTGGGTATTTCCGCCACCACGCCAATTGAGCCAACAATGGCAAACGGAGCAGCAATAATTTTATTGGCAACACAAGCCATCATATAACCACCGGAGGCCGCAACTTGATCAACGGCAACCGTCAAGATTAACCCGGCATCCTTAATTCGTGACAATTGAGAAGCCGCAAACCCATAGGCGTGTACCATTCCGCCAGGACTTTCTACCTTAACCAAAACTTCATCGCCTTTTTCAGCCGCACTGATGATCGCGGTAATTTCTTCGCGCAAATTTTCAACAGCCGAAGCCTCAACATCGCCATCAAAGTCTAAAACAAATAAGCGCTTACTTTGCTCATCGCTATCAGAATCATCCTCTTCAGTTTCGTTCTCCGCGGTGTTTTTAGCATTAGCTTTTGCTGCAAGTTTGGCAGCTTTCTTCCTTTCTTTTTGTTCTGCTTTATCCTTTTTCTTTTTCTCTTTAAGTAATAACTTATACTCTTCGTCCGATAAAATCTCTTTTAGCATGCCGTCTTTAACTTCTGAATATTCTTCAGATAAATTAATTATCTCTATATGTCCAGCAGGCTGCTTTTTGTTTTTCTGTCCGGCATTGGCAATTGCGCCAATAACCAACATGATAGCAATAACTATCGTAATTGCTTGCGCCAGAAACATGCCATATTCTGCTAAAAAGTCCAAAAATCACCTCAAACCATTAATCATTTAATAAATTTAAATACTACCAATCGACTGATTCTACGGTAAAACCGCTATTGAATAAACAAAAAGCCGCAGTCATCACTGCGGCTTTGATTGATTTAATTGTAAATAGCTGTAACGAATAAACAGCTTATTCTGTCAGTAACAATGCCGGATTAGCAACTAATACCGCTTTAGAGCTTTCGGGAGAAGCCAAAAAGCTGGCAATTTGGGTTTGAAGTTCTGTGGTTATTTCAATCCCGCCTTCCGCCGGTGACAATACCGATGAATGAGTTCCTGTATTAAACCTGGAGAACAAACGAGCACCAGCCACATATCCAGGCTCGGCAACATTGACAGGATCGAGTGCCAACATAGCTGCCAGCGGTGTTGTACCCGAAAGCGGTGCATTAGCAACTAATGCAGGAATCACTGTATCGTTGGCCACTTGCAACATCAGCGTTGGTACACCATTAGCTACCGCATAACTCGAAACAGCAGCAGGATCCATCGGATCTAAAACGGTCTGCATTGCGAACAAAAATGCCTGATATTGGGCGCTGTATGGCTCGATACCCGCAGCAGCCAATCCATCACGAATTCTTTTTCCAAACTGTTCTGAAGCACTCAACATTAATGCCAAACCACCAGAAGGATTAGCCAACACGGCAGCCTTCACATAGTCAGAATGCCCAATAAAACCCGTTCCTAAAATGCCACCCAATGAATGTCCCATAAATTTGATTTGCTGATAATCAAAATCTGGTTGAGTGTCGCCATCAACATCCATGAAGCGAATGGCTTTTTCAAGGGCTAATAAATCAAGGATAGCCTGACGCCCATTATCACGAGTGGTCAATAAGTTTTGCAAATTAATCGCATGTGCACCGGATGGATCTGGTAATGTATCTGGGCCAGGAGCACCATCAGAGTTTGATATATAGTCAACACCAAAAGTTCTTTCACGGACGTCACCCGCGTCATAACCGGCAAAAATTCCTAACAGACCATTAGAAGCCATTTGCAAGCCTCTATGCACAGCGTTATCGGCGGCAATTCCATGCAATGGCAAATCCATCGCAACCACGGCGGTACAAACCGGTGACTTTGCCATGGTATCGGCAATACCCAACATGGAAGTTCGATTCGAAGTTATCCCATGTTGAAAAATCATGACCGGATAACCCGCTGCTGGTTTTGGACAATTCTCAGCCTTGGGCATTGAAACTAATAAAGGTGCAATTTCAACGCCGGTAATTGCTGGTAGCTTATTGGCATAAGTGACCACATCACCCGCAAACGGATTTGGCACAGATAATTCAGCCGACACAGGTATTTCGGCAGCCCCCAAGAAAAAGTCATTTAACACTGACAAGGGATCGGGTGAACCAGGATGCGATTGATTGAGTAAACTATCAGGGGCAGTTAAATAATAATTAAGGCCAATTTCACCTTTATAGAGATTTGCTTCTCCTCTACCAGTAAACGGTGTTGTATCAGTCATTAATGAACTAAATGCCGTGTGAGGCCGAGCCCCTAGAGCTAAAGGCGTGTCAATGTAGGCAAGCTTAGCAGTCGCAACCACATCACCAACAGACTGTACCGTAAACTGATAACTCAGCACTATATTCTCTTTTGCAATGCCAGCCGAAGTAGCGGTATTTTCCATTGCATTAACCAGTTGCCGTAATGGCTCTAATGCAGAAGTTGAGTTGCCAGGCGGAATTGGATCTTCAACTTTGGCAATCGCATATTGACCATCAGCAATAATCGCGTTGTCATTGGCATCTTTAATACCGTTTGTCACAACCACCATATAGCTAGCTTGCGGTGTTAACGGCTTGGTCGGCACAACAGCTACCGTCAATTTGGCAGCATGTGCCACCACAAAATCTGTCCCAGGCTGAAGCTCTTTAACAATCCCCGTAACTGGCCCAGTAGGCGCAAGAATCCCGGTTCCTGGAACGGCTTCAGGTCGATTCACATTCACTTGAAAAATACGGATAGTAGTTCCGGCAACCACGGTTGAAGAATTTAAATCAACTCCCCGTGTATTTGAAAAAGCAATACTGAAAGGTGCGGTGGCTGACCAACCATCCAGTGAACTTATGGCCACTAAAGGATTGCTAAAATCTGACTCATCTGCAACCGGAATATTGAGTGTCAAATTCTGTGTACCAGAAAACAGTATGTCGTTTGGTAACGGCAGTTTACCTTCACTCGGAATGAACACTGGTTTAGTTAAGGCAACACCACCAACGCCTCCAGAACCATCTGTTCCATCAGGAATAAGTGGTTCTTTCGGTCCGTCACTACAACCAACTAATGCCATCCCGGTAGCAAAAGCAAATCCTAACATGAGGTTTTTCATATATTTCTCCCAGCAATTATTTCCATTTGCAAAAGGTTTCGATAGACCAAACAAAACAGTCCCTATCAATCAAAAGAGATGATTATTTGTTCAACACTTACCTTTCGAAACTGAAAATTGTTCCTCTCAATTCATGTTGGCCACATGAATCTTGAATTAGTTTTAATTGATTAGTTTAATTTTAATCTGAACACATGACAGACTTACAGGATAATTTTAATTAACAGAATCACCAATATAAATAGCAGCAAATTGATGACACTGTGCAACGAATGAACGAATACTAAACAAACAATTCAATCACTGCTAATCTTGCTATCCTAATAAAAACACCACAACAATATCAAGTGTTCAGACCAGTTAATTTGATACTCTCATTTAATTCCCCCATTAAACCCAGGTAAATTAATAAAATTTAAATATTTGGTATTCATATTGTTGTAATGCACCAAATAAAATTTATAAACCATAATTAAGCCATTGATGCGAACAGACTTTATTCTCTGGTTTTATCCTTGGCTTTAAATTTTTTAATTTGTAACACATTTTCTACTAAAAGTGTCTTAACTTTAAGTAGAAAATCACGAGTTCATAAAAAATATTAAAAATTTTGGATCTAATACAGCAAATTTTTATGAACACAGCTAAGCTTAAAGTAAGCCCAGTCATTTTGTTGTATGAATCTCATACCAATTTGACAAAGTGGCATTTTTTGACCAGATCGAATGCCCGATTTTAGCTTTTATCAAATAAAACGAGCTTGAGTAAGTTGGTGATTCTACACTTAAAATTGTGGAGACAAATATGAGTATTTTTAATCAATATCAACAACGCTATGAAAGCCAACAAGAAGAAGAATATACACTTTCAGAGTATTTAGATTTATGTAAAAAGGATCCCTCCGTTTATGCCAATGCCGCAGAAAGAATGTTGCTTGCAATCGGGGAACCAGAAAAAATTGATACATCCAAAGACCCAAGACTCAGCCGAATTTTTTCTAACAAAGTCATTTCGACTTATCCCGCATTTAAAGAGTTTTATGGTATGGAAGAAGCGATTCAACAGATTGTTTCTTACTTTACTCATGCGGCTCAAGGGTTAGAAGAAACCAAGCAGATTTTGTATTTATTGGGGCCAGTTGGTGGGGGTAAATCCTCATTGGCAGAAAAACTAAAGAGTCTGATGCAAAAACAACCTATTTATGCGATTAAAGATTCACCTGTTTTTGAATCACCGCTAGGTCTGTTTAACCCAGACGAAGATGCGGAAATTCTTGAGAAAGAGTATGGTATTCCCAAGCGTTATTTAAACAACATTATGTCACCTTGGGCAGTAAAACGACTACATGAATATGGTGGAGATATTTCTCAGTTCAAAGTGGTCAAAATCAAGCCATCCATTCTAGATCGAATCGCCATCAGTAAGACTGAACCCGGCGACGAAAATAATCAGGATATCTCTTCACTAGTGGGTAAAGTTGACATTCGTAAACTAGAAGACTTTTCACAAAATGATCCTGATGCTTACAGTTATGATGGTGCTCTATGCCGTGCGAATCAGGGTATTATGGAGTTTGTTGAGATGTTCAAAGCTCCCATAAAAGTCCTTCACCCATTACTGACAGCCACTCAAGAAGGCAACTTTAATGGTACTGAAGGTATGTCAGCTATGCCATTTCAAGGAATCATACTTGCTCACTCTAATGAATCAGAATGGACCAGCTTTAAAAATAACCGAAACAATGAAGCCTTTTTAGACCGGGTTTACATTGTTAAAGTCCCATATTGCTTGCGTGTTAGAGAAGAAGTCAAAATTTATCAAAAACTGTTAATTAACTCTTCACTACATGACTCGCCCTGCACACCAAATACTTTACAAATGCTGGCTCAGTTCAGTGTATTGTCACGTATTATCAAGCCTGAAAACTCCAGTATCTATTCAAAAATGAAAGTCTATGATGGTGAGAGTTTGAAAGATACCGATCCGAAAGCCAAATCTTATCAGGAGTATCGTGACTATGCCGGCGTCGATGAAGGCATGAATGGCCTTTCGACTCGTTTTGCATTCAAAATTTTATCTCGCGTATTTAACTATGATCAAACGGAAATAGCTGCTAACCCGGTTCATCTGCTTTATGTTTTAGAACAACAAATTGAAAAAGAGCAATTTCCGCAAGACACCCATGACCGATATTTGGCCTTTATAAAAGAGTTCTTAGTACCTAACTACGTTGAATTTATCGGCAAAGAAATTCAAACAGCTTATCTGGAATCTTATTCTGAATATGGACAAAACCTGTTTGATCGATACGTTACTTATGCTGACTTCTGGATTCAAGACCAAGATTTCAGAGACCCCGAAACAGGTGAAAATTTCGACCGAGGTCAATTAAACGAAGAACTTGAAAAAATCGAAAAACCTGCTGGTATATCGAATCCCAAAGATTTTCGTAACGAAGTGGTTAACTTTGTCTTACGTGCCAGAGCCAATAATCAAGGCCGTAATCCAAAATGGACCAGCTATGAAAAACTGCGTGGTGTTATCGAGAAGAAAATGTTTTCTAATACAGAAGATCTGCTACCAGTTATTTCGTTTAACGCTAAATCGTCGAAAGAAGACAGTAAAAAACATGATAACTTTGTCAATCGTATGGTTGAAAAGGGTTACACCAAAAAACAAGTTCGATTATTGTGTGAATGGTATTTGCGAGTTCGTAAGTCCTCTTAAACGAAGGAACTTGATATGCAAATTATTGATCGGCGTTTAAATCAGAAAAACAAGAGCACGGTAAACCGCCAACGCTTTTTAAGGCGGTACCGTAAACAAATCAAGCAGGCCATAACCAAGCAAATCAGCCAGCGTGGTGTCACTGATATTGATCAGAGTGAAAATATTTCGATTCCCTCTAAAGATATTAGTGAACCGACCTTTCGTAGTGCTCAAGGAGGCGTTAAAGAAAGAGTTTATCCTGGTAACAAAGAGTTTGCACAAGGTGATAGAATTCAACGTCCACCGCCAGGTGGTGGGCAAAGCGGCAAGCAAGCCAGTGATCAGGGAGAAGGACAAGATAACTTTGCTTTTGAAATTTCTAGTGATGAGTACATGGAAATTTTGTTTGAAGATCTTGAGTTACCTAATCTCAAGAAAAACAAACTAAAAAAACTCATTAACTATAAACCAATTCGCTCTGGGTTTAATACGGATGGAACACCTTCTAATATTGATATTGTTCGTTCGTTAAAAGGTTCTTTAGCGCGCCGGATTGCTTGTCAATCACCATTAAAGAAGCAATTAAAAGAAAAACAGGCACTACTTGAAGAATACATCAATACCAATCAAGTTGAATTACGCCTAAAGATGGAACAGGAAATTGAAGAAATAAAAAGACGTATTGCTCGAATTCCTTATTTAGATACATTTGACTTACGTTACAAAAATTTCGACAAACTCCCTCAACCAACCACTAATGCAGTAATGTTTTGTCTAATGGATGTTTCAGGTTCAATGGATCAACAAACTAAAGATATGGCAAAACGCTTTTTTATTTTACTGTATATGTTTTTGAAACGGACTTACAAAGATGTGGAGGTAGTTTACATTCGCCACCACACACAAGCTAAGGAAGTTGATGAAGAAGAGTTTTTTTACTCTCAGGAAACTGGCGGCACAATCGTTTCAAGCGCACTGAAATTAATGGTGGAAGTGATGAACGAGCGATATCCTGCTGATGACTGGAATATTTATGCAGCGCAAGCTTCAGATGGTGATAACTGGAATGATGACTCACGAGTTTGTCATGACTTGTTAACGAGTAAAATATTAAAAAATATTCGTTACTATACCTATGTAGAAATTACCCAGCGCGAACCACAAAATTTGTGGCATGAATATACCAGAATTAAGGAAAATCATGATAATTTTGCAATGCAAAAAATTGCAGAACAACAGGATATTTACCCCGTATTTCGAGAGTTTTTCCAAAAACAATCGCTTAAGTAGGAGAATCTTTTGAGTAATAAAAAGGCCAAACCTATTTCGACTACTGCAGATTGGACATTTGAATTAATCCAGGAATATTACGATGTTATTGCAGGTATTGCGGCAGATTTCGAACTAGACACTTATCCCAATCAATTGGAAATTATTAGTGCAGAACAAATGCTCGATGCTTATGCCAGCATAGGTATGCCGATTGGCTATAACCATTGGTCATTTGGAAAACACTTTATACATAATGAACAATCCTATCGCCGCGGGCGTATGGGACTGGCTTACGAAATTGTGATTAATTCCGATCCCTGTATTGCTTATTTAATGGAAGAAAACAGTATGATGATGCAGGCACTGGTAATGGCACATGCCTGCTTCGGACACAATTCATTTTTTAAAGGTAATTATTTATTTAAAACCTGGACAGATGCCGAAGCAATTATTGACTATTTGGTATTTGCCAAAAATTTTGTCGCACAATGTGAAAGACAATACGGTGTAGACACCGTTGAAAATGTTATCGATTCTTGTCACGCTTTGATGAATTACGGTGTTGATCGATATAAACGACCTTATCCGGTATCGATGCGCCAAGAAAAACAGCGCCAAAAAGATCGTGAAGAATTTTTACAATCACAAATCAATGAACTTTGGCGAACCATTCCACAAAGTGAGCAGAATACCAAAGATAAAAATAAAAAGCGTTTTCCTGAGCATCCTCAAGAAAACATTCTGTACTTCATTGAAAAAAATGCTCCTCTTATTAAACCTTGGCAAAGAGAAATTGTACGAATTGTCAGAAAAATAGGGCAATATTTTTATCCTCAAAAACAAACACAGGTAATGAACGAAGGTTGGGCGTGTTTCTGGCACTACACCATCATGAATGAACTCTATGAAAGTGGGCATGTTACCGAAGGATTTATGCTGGAGTTCTTGCAAAGCCATACCAATGTAGTTGCTCAACCCGACTTCGATAGTCCTTATTTTAATGGCATAAATCCTTATTCACTAGGTTTTGCGATGATGTGTGATATTCGCCGAATTTGTGAAAATCCTGATGATGAAGATAAACGCTGGTTCCCAGAAATTGCGGGTTCAAATTGGCGCGAGACATTGGAGTTTGCCATGAAAAACTTTAAGGATGAAAGTTTTATCGCACAATTCCTGTCACCCAGATTGATTCGAAAGTTCAAGTTCTTTTCGATTCTCGATAATGATGAAAAGCCAGAGCTGGAGGTTTCTGCAATTCACAATGACGCAGGCTATCAGTACATAAGACAAAAGCTTTCTGATCAATATAATCTTAGTATCAATGAACCTAATATCGAAGTTTATAACGTCGATTTAAAAGGTGATCGCTCTTTAACCTTGCGCTACCGCCCCTACCAAAGAGCACCACTAGCAGAAAACTTTCCTGAAGTTCTTAAACATTTACACCGTTTATGGGGTTTTAGCGTTAAACTCAAAGCTGAAGATATCGAAGGGAATTTATCAGAGATAGGTAGATGCCCAGAATTAGCTGAGGGACAAGTTTAAATACATATACGGATTCAGTGTCATCATTAATTCAGCAGTATCATCTATGATACTGCTGAATTTATCCAAACAAATTTGTCTTGAGTAAATAATAATTAGAACGACCTTCTACACACTTGCTTCTAATTAAATTGAGTCGAATAAAAACAAAATCAGCTGGCAGCTAATTCATCAATTTGTTTTAACGAGGTTAAATTTGCACGCATGGTATTCCAGTAATCACCAGAGCGACGACCATAATTCCAGATAACTTCGTTTAATTTATTGACATCGTTCGCTAAAACTATCTGTTTAAGATTACGATAATACTCTTTGGCAAATTTACGCGTTTCAGGATTGGTAAAATAAAACCGGCCAATGCGGTAATATATTTTCTTAAAACCATTAAGGATTAAAATATAAACAGGGTTACCCGATAAAGTGGCGCATTCATGCTGAACCCACCAATCAAATTCAATATAACTTTCGGCATTTTCTTCAATATCTTCAATTTTAGAAAGTACTTCTGCCATTTTTTCACGATTTTCTTTCATTGCTAATCGCAAATAGACTGCGCCAATTTGCGTGCGAACATCCAATAATTGGTCGGCCAGTTTAATTGAGCCTTCATCGTCGAGTCGAGTAATAGTTTCTAAAATATGTAATCCAGCAGTTTCCCAAATATCATTAACTTTCGTTGGTTTTCCATGCTGAATTGTTAACCAGCCATCGCGAGCCAATCGCTGTAAAACCTCTCTCAATGTCGTTCTGGTAACACCAATTAATTCAGACAATTCTCTTTCGGCGGGTAGAATTGTTCCTGGCGCGAACTTACCATTCCAGATTGAATCAACAATATATTCTTCGGCAAAAGCAGCAGGACTACGAGCTGTTATAATATTAGTCATTTAACATTCCTATCTTGATAACTATATTTGTGTTGTCGTTAAATACCGCATTATTCTCGTTAGTATTGCGGTAATATATTTTTCTTGATCACAGAGTTTTATTAATTCAAAAATCTCTCTTAATTCCAAACTTCTCTCAGGTTTAAATCTTGCTCAAACTAAAACTACGTACCAATCAAAGGAACGATTTAATTATTAGGAATACCTGTGTAATCTATGCAAGGCAAATTTGTAGAAAAGCCTTTGTAAAATATACTTTTATAGCAACAAATATCTTTTAATCAGTTAACAATCCTTTTATAAAATACGCTGTTTACTTAAAATTTCCAACTCAAGCATTTAATTTATAAGTAATTTTCTATTATTTTTTATACTAAAGCGCTTTGAAAACAGGGCATTAACGTCTAAAATTTCAAGATATGTATTGAATTGGTGTAAGTATACCATCACTCAGGCATAAAAACTTAAATTTAAAGGTGAATAAAAATGCAAATATTGAATAAGGAAACATCATGAGCCGCTCAATTCCCTCAGCATTTATCGCAAATTTTCTTGGTAACGCGCCGGCATGGTATAAAATCACAATTTTATTATTTTTGCTTGTTAATCCAATGTTACTTGCAGTTGCAGGCCCCTATATTACTGGCTGGGTATTAATTTTAGAATTTATTTTTACTCTTGCTATGGCGTTAAAATGCTATCCGCTCCTGCCTGGTGGTTTATTGGCGATAGAAGCCGTATTAATTGGTTTAACTTCTCACGCCACCGTGTTACATGAAATAGTCAATGCGCTTGAGGTTATACTGTTATTGATATTTATGGTGGCAGGTATCTATTTTATGAAGAGCCTGTTGCTGTTTATTTTCACCAAGTTATTACTTGGTGTTCGCTCAAAAGTTTTATTATCAGTCATGTTTTGCTTTGTTGCGGCATTTTTATCGGCCTTTTTAGATGCTTTAACAGTAACGGCAGTAGTTATTGCAGTGGGAGTCGGCTTTTATGGCATCTTTCATAAAGTTGCTTCAGGTAAAAAGTTTACCTCCGATCATGATCACGGCACTGACGATGAAGTGCACGAATTACACCGAGAAGATCTCGATGCCTTTAGAGCATTTTTACGAAGTCTAATTATGCATGCTGCGGTTGGGACAGCACTTGGCGGGGTTTGTACACTGGTAGGAGAACCACAAAATCTGTTAATTGCAGAAAAAGCCAAATGGGAATTTATCGAGTTCTTTTTGAGAATGGCACCAGTAACAATTCCTGTCTTAATTTGTGGCTTATCTACGACCGTCATTCTGGAGTTAACCGGCTGGTTTGGTTATGGACATAAACTCCCAGAAAAAGTACGCACCGTCATGGAAGAATATGCCGAATATGAAAATGAACAACGAACAAATCGCGATAAAGCGGCCTTGATTGCCCAAGCTCTTACCGGAGTCTGGTTAATTATTGCACTAGCCTTTCACTTTGCACCTGTTGGCCTTATTGGTTTATCCGTAATCATTTTTGCGACTGCACTTTGTGGTGTTACCGAAGAGCACCAAATCGGCCATGCTTTTGAAGAAGCCCTCCCCTTTACTGCATTATTAACTGTATTTTTTGCTATTGTGGGCGTTATTGCAGACCAACATTTATTTAAGCCTATTACTGACGCTGTATTAGCACTCGATGGTAATACTCAAATCGCCATGTTTTACATTGCCAACGGGGTTTTATCGATGATAAGTGACAATGTTTTTGTGGCGACCGTTTATATTAATGAGGTTGCAAAAGCAGTACTTGATGGCACCATTTCCCGCGATACTTTTGATATGTTGGCGGTTGCAATTAATACTGGCACCAATATCCCCAGTGTAGCAACGCCAAATGGTCAAGCTGCATTTTTATTCTTATTAACATCAGCCATTGCCCCGCTTGTTCGATTATCCTATGTTAAAATGGTTATCATGGCATTCCCTTATACAATCGTCATGAGCACTGTGGGATTGATAATGGTATTAACCAGCTTGCAAACAGCAACTCATGCGATGGAAGATAGTGGATTGATAAAGCACCATACCGCAGAGCAGTTATGCTTGTCTTTGGGCGGTGATTGGAAAGGCGAAAGTTGCTTATTGGAAGAAAGTCAGTCAAAGTCGGGCCATTAAACTGGCATAGATTAGCCATTTAGCTTAATCGACTTAAATTAACCGACACTAAAATTGACCGACATAGATAAGACCATGCTGGATAATATAATTTACTCAATATTATCTGGCATAAATCAGAAGTTTTATTGAACGTATTAAATAAAAAATGGCACTACCAAGTGCCATTTTTTTTATTTCAGTGTTGTCTGCGCAAACGATTAATCTTCGCGCATTGCCAGCTTAAATCGGTCAAAATCTTCCCCAATTAATGGACTGTTTTTTGGTCCCCATAAACTCACCGTATAAATCGCCAAACTGGCCAGCAATACTCCTGGGATCATTTCATAAAGACCAGCAAGTACACCAAGATCTGCCTTAATCTGAATCCAGATTATAACCGTAAATGCACCAACTAGCATGCCTGACAAAGCACCCCACAAGGTCATATTGCGCCATAACAACGAAAATAAAATAACGGGTCCAAAAGCAGCACCAAAACCTGCCCATGCATTAGCAACCAAGGCTAAAACTTTTGAGTCTTTGTCAGTGGCAATAAACATGGCAATCGCTGCAACTACTAAAACAGCAATTCTGCCAACCAACACCAATTCTTTATCCGATGCACCAGGTTTAATCAGTCCACGATAAAAGTCTTCGGTCACAGCACTGGAAGACACCAATAGTTGAGAGTCAATGGTACTCATTACCGCAGCTAAAATAGCAGCGAGCAAAAATCCGGCAATCCACGGATTGAACAGGATTTTAGTGGCTAATATAAAAACTTGCTCAGGATCGCTGGCTAATAATGCCGCCTCTGGTTTATTTGCGAAATAGGCAATTGCAAACAAACCAACAGATAGTGATCCAACCATACTGATAGACATCCAGCTCATGGCGATTCGTCTTGCGCCGTGCACTTCTTTTACAGACTCAGCTGCCATAAATCTTGCTAATAAATGTGGCTGCCCAAAATACCCTAATCCCCAAGCCATCAAAGAAACAAAAGAAACTGAAAAAATATAATCAGCAGGTGATTTGCCAGCAAACCAAGATGCCTTCAATGTACCAGTCGCTTCATCCATTTGATGGGTAATTTTCATGGTTTCATCTAAACTGCCCAGTTCAGCAATTATTACCAGAGGAGCGACCACTAAAGCCGCGGCCATCAACAAACCTTGTACCATGTCTGTCCAGGAGACAGCCAAAAAGCCACCAAGAAAGGTATAACTAATAATAACAATACCTCCAGCAATCAAAGCAACGTGGTAATCCATAGCAAACGAAGCCTCGAACAATTTAGCACCAGCAGTTAAGCCAGATGCCACATAAACCGTGAAAAAGACCAGAATAATTGTCGCAGAAATAATTCGAATTAATTTGCTTTCGTCACGAAAGCGGTTAGTTAAATAGTCGGGTAAGGTCAGTGAGTTGTTTGCAAATTGAGTATACACTCTCAAGTTTGGTGCAGTGACTCGCCAATTAAGATAAGCCCCAAGAAAAAGTCCCAATCCTATCCAGGCTTCGCTCAGGCCACTGGCATAAATTGCCCCCGGCAAACCAAGCAGCAGCCAGCCACTCATATCTGATGCGCCGGCGCTTAAAGCAGTGACCCAGCGCCCGAGTTTTCGTCCACCTAGAATATAATCAGAAAGATCTTCGGTTTGTTTAAAGGCATATACCCCAATTCCCAACATCATGACCAAATAGATCAAAAAAGTAATAATAGTTGCCGTTTGCTCCATAGAACAATCCTCTATTGTTATTGTTTTGCCCCTTAAGGGAAGTTATGTAAGCGGATTACCGATAATAACTTGCCAGAAATTCTTCAAATGATAAAGTATCACCGTCTTCAATCTCCGATTTTCTGGTATGAGATAGTTGAGCTTCCTGCTGATATTGTTTCAATTTATCGGGCGTTAACTGATTTTGTGCGAAATATTTTTTATGTTCGCGTGAAATTTCCATCGCGTAGCCAAAAAAGCTATCTTCACGTTTTTCTATTTGATTGACAATCCGACCAGAAAAAGTACTGTTCAGATCAGATAATTGATGAGTCAAGCGGTTAACTTCTGATTGATGGTCATTCACTTGATAAACTTCGTCGAGTAATTGAGCAACAGGTTTAAGCTGGTTTAAAAGATTACCAGCGAATTCTTGTAGTGATATGCAATGATTATTCAACATTAAATTCAAATCAGGATGACGGCCCTGTCGCACAACTCTTGAAAAATTATCCTGATATTCTGCGGTTTCGCGCAGATTAATTCCTGGCGAATTAGAAAATAAACAAGCAACAAGAAAAGTATCAATCAACGCTATTTGTGATTGAGTGACACCGACGGGAGAAAATGGATTCAGATCGAGAGCTCGGACTTCAATATACTCAACCCCGCGACGCTTGAGCGCTTTAGTGGGTCTTTCACCGGATTGGGTAACACGCTTGGGTCGAATACTGCTATAAAATTCATTTTCGATCTGTAAAATTTTATCTGATAACTGAATATACTCACCATCTTTCTTTACCCCAATCTCGGCGTAGTAAGGATCAGGAGTCGAAATGGCCGACTCTAGTCCCTGAATATATTCTGCAAGTGAGTTGTAACTGATATTCAAACGGCTTTGCGCTTTATTCTGATACCCCAAATCACTCATACGCAGTGAAGTGGCGTGTCGACCATAGCGCGTACCTGGTGACAACACATCCAAATCAATATTACGTACCTTTAAAAAACTTTCACATAACGCTGGCGATGCACCATAAAATAATGGAATCAACCAAGAATATCTTAAATAGTTGCGAATCAGCCCCATATATTTTTCAGAGACAAAAGTCTGAAAATCAAGCGTATTAGCTTGTTGCGAGTTTTGTTGTTGATAAAGTGCTTGCCAGAAAGAGTCTGGCAATGAAAAATTATAATGAACACCGGCAATAGTTTGCATAAAACGACCATAACGATATCCTAAGCCGATTCGATAAATCTCTTTCATCTGTCCGCTATTTGAGCGGCCATAACGTGCAATTGGAATATCTTTTTCTTCGCCCATTGAACACGGCATACTCAAAGGCCATAACAACTCATCTTGTAAAAATTGATGGGTAAACTGATGGATTTCTGTCAGTTCTTCAATAGGACGGGTTCGTTCTGCCGTTGCTTTAGTAATAAACTCAGGCAAGGCTTCTGAATAATCTGTAGTAATGTGCGGATTGGTGAGTGTTGCGCCGAGTTCCACTGGATGGGCTTTTGGTGACAAACGCCCCTGTGGCGTAATCCTTAAACTTTCTTTTTCGATTCCTCGTTTTATCCCAGGCAAATGCTCAGCTAGTGATTGAACAATAGAAAAATCAGGTATTTCTAACGGTTGCATATCTTCTCGCTATATCAGACCTTTCTGGCCAACAGAATTGTCAATCAGCAGGTACTACAATGGATAGCTAAGTTTGCGGCTTAGCGCCCTTTGGGTCAAGTATTGGAATATTAATTGTTGCTAATTATTGAATATAAAGCCTGCCTGATTATAAAAAAAATCTATATCTAGTAATAATGTGAGGTCATTCAAAATAAATTGCAAAAAAGATTTCTTCCCCAAAATAGTTCAATAAAAACTCAAAATAAAAGTAAAAAAACCTACATTTTATTGCTCGCTATAAATTATTAGGATATCGGATATGGCAGATAGGTTTAAATTAGATATAACTTTCTAAAAACAGTTAAATAGGCCGGTTTAACAGACTAGCTCAATAGTAACGGAAAACCTTTGTATAAAAATTTAATGGTTGTGGTTTTAATGTGAGTGGGTAGGTGCAGAATTACGCATGATTGCCAGCAATTCGGCTTCTGCCGGAGAAATATCAAATGCTTCAACAACTTCATCAATCGATGCCCCACGTGAAAGTAGCAATCCAGCTTGTTCAAAACTGCGCGATGATGTTTGATGCTGCTCTTGCTGTTTGTCGAAATAGCGATTCTCAACATTAGCCATATTTTGAACAACACGCTGTATTTCGCGCCCCATCCCTAAATGACCACTGTTAATCGCTCGCATCTCATTTTCTAATCGATTAACCGACTGATGCAAGTGAGTGATTTTACGATTGAGTTTAACGATATAAAAAGCAATGGCTGCACTAACGATTAGCGTGCCACTGATAATTAAAATTTCGATTAATGATGAAAACACAAAATCACTCTTCCTATCTATATTTACTATGCATCTGCTTACTATGCTTCTATTTACTATATTCCAGGTTGACTAGATTTTTGATTAAAAATAATACCTCTAAAACTAAAAGAGAGTTACTAATCACCGTCCAACAAAAATTAATAATCAAGAAAATCAAGCTCATCCCATTCTTCTTCGCCTAGTAATTTATTTAAATCAACCAAAATTAAAAGTTCTTCACCTCGGTGCGAAACCCCTTGAATAAATTTAGCGGATTCATCATTGCCAACATTTGGCGTCGATTCGATTTCCGACTCTTTCAAATAAACCACTTCGGCAACAGCATCAACCAAGATACCGATAACCTGATGATTAGTTTCAATAATCACAATCCGAGTGTTGTCGGTTAATTCAATAGGTTGCAAACCAAATCGTTGGCAAGTATCGATAACTGTAACGACATTACCGCGCAAATTAATGATCCCCAACACATAAGGCGGCGCCCCGGGAACCGGCGCAATATCGGTAAACCGCAATACCTCTTGAACCTGCATAACGTTAATGCCGTAAGTTTCGTTCGATAATCGAAAAGTGACCCACTGTAAGACAGCATCGTCATCACTATCGCTATTTGTCAAAATCTTGTCATCTGCACTCACAACCAAAGATTCCTATAAATTGTCAGATTATTGTCGGATTTACGCTTATTGGTCCGTTTTAGTTGATAAGGCATATTTCATACCAATTTCTCAAGGTCAGAGGACTTGTAGTGGTGATGAAAAAGCTCCTATCAAAAAATCTGCTGTTTAAAGACCGAATAGCAACATTCAGGCAGGCAAATTGCCTAAGCATAACAAACACATGAGCATTGCGTAGCCATACAGTATAACTATAGCCAATTTTGAAAAAGTTGCGCTTTTTAATCGATAAATCATAATAATTAGCTATACCAAAAAATTGACGCTTGACAAAGACTCACTAAATCAATTAACTTGCTTCCTAACGAAGTGTTAGTGTTTATTTAGGTAAGACACTATTATTTAAGCGACATTTAATTAATGTAAAGCATAACACTTGTACAATTAATACTAATTAACTGAAAAATTAAGCCATGAACCCAAAACAGCCAATACAACAAAATCAATCAAACAGCCTTCATGCTGTTGAAGTTGTATTAGTTAATGGTCAATGGTGGTGGCGTCACTCACTTTAGTGGGTTATTGCCTGTTGATTAATTAAGTAAAAGAATCAAAGCAAAGCCCGCATTAAACGCGGGCTTTTTTTTAACCAAACGAAAATATTTTTATTGTATATTAAACAACTAACGGATACAGACAATTAAGCATGAATCAATCAATCCAAAATAATGCGCAAGTCGCAATCAGCCTGGGTAACTGGTGGTGGAACTCATTAAATTGAGTGGGTTCGATTGTGCTTAAAAAGCTAAACAAAACCCGCTCTAACCAAGCGGGTTTTTTATTATTCAACTAACAACAATGACTTTAAAATTAACTACTGAGAAATATAGGATAAACCAATGATTATTGTACTAAAGCCAGAAGCAACTGAGACTGATGCTAAAGAAATCTTAAACCAGATTGAATCAGTTAATCTTAAACCACTCTATATGCCAGGTACTGAGCGCATTGTTTTAGGCGCACTCGGGGATGAAAGAGTTCTGCACAACCTGAATATTGCTGCCCACCCTATGGTCGAAAACGTCAAACCCATTTTAAGTACCTATAAACAAGTCAGTCGCGAAATGCAAAGCCATGATACTCAGGTCAACTTTGGTCGTAATACGATTGGTGGCGGTACATTTACAGTAATCGCTGGTCCGTGTGCGGTTGAGAGCAAAGAACAAATGTTTAAGTCTGCAGAAATCGTCAAAAAATATGGTGCCGTTGGAATACGTGGCGGTGCATTTAAGCCGCGTACTTCACCTTATAGTTTTCAGGGACTGGAAGAAGAAGGGTTAAAAATCTTAAAAGAAACTTCTGCCGAATATGGACTGCCCTGTGTAACTGAAATTATCGATGCAGGACATGTTGAAATGATGGAGTCTTACGTTGATGCTTTTCAAATTGGCGCGCGCAACATGCAAAACTTCAAGCTGTTAAAAGCGGTGGGACAATCTCAAAAACCGACAATTTTAAAACGTGGTATGTCTGCCACTATCGAAGAATTATTACTTGCTGCCGAATATATTTATAACGAAGGAAATAAAAACGTGATTATTTGCGAACGAGGCATTCGCACCTATGAAAAAGCAACCCGCAACACGCTCGACCTAAATGCAGTTGCGTATATTAAAACCAAAAGTCATTTGCCTGTTATTGTTGATCCATCTCATGGTACAGGTATTAGAGAACTTGTTGCTCCTATGGCAAAAGCAGCCGTTGCATGTGGCGCAGATGGCGTTATTGTTGAAGTTCACTATAATCCACAAATTGCCCTCTCAGATGGTCAACAATCATTAGATGAAAATCATTTTGCCAAATTGATGAGCGAACTTAATCCTTTTGTGCAAGCCGCAGGTAAAGTATTAGTTTAGCTAACACGATTAAACGACAATAAAATAACTTAACAGCAACAAACTTTAACGGATAATAATTAAGACAACCGATTATGAATGACGCATTAAATACCGATTCACCTTCAAAGGATAAGACAACAAACCGTCAATCCAACCCGCACTTACAACCGGGCAAGGTAAACACGATCAGCAAAGCGATTGATATTAATCTGGAGCCTGTTGCTTTATTTAAAGCACTTAATCAGATTAGCCCATTAAATAATGCTGTATTACTTGAATCCAGCGAAATTGAATCAAAGAAAAATGTTAAAAGCATTTTAATGTTACAGGCTGCCATTAGAATTGAGTGTCACGGTCAACAAGTTAAGTTTGTTGCTTTAACTACGAATGGTCAAAATGCATTAGATCACATAGCTCACTTATTAAAAACTCAAGCGATTCTTACCGAGTATGATTTGCAATCAGTGAATCAACAGACAGGTCAAGCATCTGCCTTAAATCAACTTATCATTCGTTATCCAACCCATGAAGGTTATCTCGATGAAGATAGCAGGCTTAAACAAGCAAACGCAATCGATGCGTTGCGTACTGTACAAAATGCATTTAAATCAGCAATAGCAAATGAATATTCAGTTTTTCTAACGGGGTTATTTGCTTTCGACTTTATTGCAAATTTTGAACGCTTACCTGAACTCAGTGAACAAGCAGATGATTGTCCCGATTATGTATTTTATCTTGCTGAATCACTACTGGTATTTGATCACAGACTCAATCAAAACCGCTTATTCAGTAACCACTTTTCAGGCAAAGATGGTGAAAAGACCTATTTTGAAATGTCTCGCTCTTTCGAAAATATCGAACAGAAAATCCACCAATTAAAACTCGATAAGCCATTTTGCTTAAGTGCAAGTTCAAGCCAACTAGACTTTTCATCAGTTAATGTTGACATACCAAATGCTGAATATGAAAAAACAGTTGAAGCGTTAAAACAACACATTATTCAAGGGGATATTTTTCAAGTAGTCCCATCAAGAACCTTCTCGCTTTCGTGCCACTCCCCCATTAACAGTTACCTTACACTTAAACACACTAATCCAAGTCCTTATATGTTTTACATGCAAGATCAGGATTTTATTTTATTTGGTGCATCACCAGAAAGTTCATTAAAGTTTTGTCATGAAACCCGAAGCGTAGAACTCTATCCGATTGCAGGCACCAGACCTCGAGGTAGACTTACCGATCATGAAATTGATCTGGATCTCGATGCACGCATCGAAGCTGAACTTAAACTGGATCAAAAGGAAGTTTCTGAACATATGATGCTGGTTGATCTGGCACGCAACGATATCGCTAGAATAGCAGAATCAGGTACAACATATGTACCACGTTTATTAGAAGTCGATCGATATTCACAGGTAATGCATCTGGTTTCTTGTGTCAGAGGTACACTGCGCAGCGATCTGGATGCCTTACACGCCTATCAAGCCTGTATGAATATGGGAACATTAACCGGCGCTCCCAAAATAAAAGCAACTCAATTGATTCGCCAGGTTGAAGGTAAACGCCGAGGCAGTTATGGCGGTGCTGTCGGTTATTTAAATGGGCGTGGCGATATGGATAGTTGCATTGTCATCCGTTCTGCTTTTTATAAAAATGGTACAGCTTACATCCAAGCTGGCGCGGGTATTGTTTATGATTCAGTTCCAGCCAGTGAAGCCAAAGAAACCGAAAATAAAGCGGCTGCTGTCATTCGAGCAATACTGTTAGCCAATCAACAAGCCAGTCTGTGACAGGAAAATTTCATATGAAAAAGCCGTTAACTCTAATCATGATCGATAACTATGATTCATTTACTTATAATCTGGTTAATCAGTTTCGCCTACTTGAAACTCAAGTGGTTGTTTATCGCAATGACACACCAATCGAACAAATTTTTAATCGTAAAAATATCAATGCTTTTAATAACGAGAATTCAGTCATTGTAATTTCACCGGGGCCGGGTAACCCAGATAGCGCCGGAAACTCTCTTGCAATCATTGAGCAATTTGCAGGAAAAATTCCTATTCTCGGCATTTGTCTCGGACATCAAGCAATTGTACAACACTTTGGCGGTAAGGTTGTTCAAGCCAAACAAATTATTCATGGGAAAGCCGATAATATTTTTTACCAGCCTCACCCAGTTTTTACTGATTTACCCAATCCGTTTCGCGCTGCCAGATACCACTCACTAGTCGGCAGTCAATTACCAGAATGTTTATCAGTTATTGCGCAAACAGAAGATGAAGTGATGGCAGTACAACACCGAGACTTAAAAATACTTGGCTATCAATTTCACCCCGAGTCAGTATTAACCACATTTGGCAGTCAATTACTCAAAGCTTCGTTAGACTGGTTAACATCATCTGCGCAATCTAGTCAGCGATTGCCCCAATCAACAGTCAGCGTTTCAAATTAAATTCAGGGGTTATTTATGCAAAATTTAATCGATTTACAAGAAAAACTATTTCAACAGCAGGATTTAACACAACAAGAATCTGCTGACTTATTTACACAACTGATTTCAGGAAATGTTGATCCTATTTTAATTAGTGCTTATCTGGTTGCACTAAAACTAAAAGGAGAAAAGCCATCTGAAGTTGCTGGTGCAGCGGCTGCATTAAGACAAAATGCGAATCCCTTTAATAAACCGAACTATTTTACCGCTGACAGCTGCGGAACTGGTGGTAGTGGAAAACACACTATTAATATTTCTACCGCAGTTGCTATTTTAGCTGCCACTTTTGACTTAAAAATGGTGAAACATGGGAACCGCTCAATCTCTAGCAAATGTGGCTCAGCAGACGTACTGGAACAACTGGGTGTTAAAATCGACATGTCACCAACTATCGCCAGACGCTGCCTGGACGAAGTGGGTGTCACCTTTTTGTTTGCCCCACTCTATCATACCGCGGTCAAACATGTTATGCCTGTTAGAAACACACTAAAAACACGTACCATCTTTAACCTTTTAGGCCCGCTAATTAATCCAGCCAACCCCGAATTTCAATTAATGGGCGTCTATTCACCAGAATATTGTTTTGCCGCAGCCGAATCACTTCGTCTTTCAGGTTGTCACAATGCAATGGTTGTACATAGTTCTGGATGTGATGAAATTACTCTCGCAGGTACAACCCATGTCGCTGAACTCAAAGCCGGTAACATCATAGAATACCAGTTAACGCCTGAAGATTTTGGATTACCAGAAGTGCCATTAAGTGCTTTGGTTGGTGGTTCTCCCGCAGAAAATGCACAAAATTTTGTTGATATTTTACAAGGCAAAGCACACCAAGATATTTTAAATACGGTTTGCGCTAATGCAGGAGCATTGTTTTATTTATCAGGAAAAAGTCAATCACTCAAACAGGGTGTGACTGATGCACAAAGCCTCATTACCAAAGGCGAAGCCTATACAACTTTACTTTCATTGGCTAAAGTCAGCCAAAGTGAGGAATAAAGCAATGAAAAATGTATTAGCTGAAATTGTACAACACAAAGTACAAGAAGTTGCAGAGCGAAAAATTACACGCCCTTTAAGTGAATTTAAATCCCAGCTTGAACCATCGGCACGCAGTTTCTTTGATGCTTTATCGAATGAACAAGCTGATTTTATTTTAGAATGTAAAAAAGCGTCACCATCCAAAGGATTAATCAGAGAAGATTTCGACCTAGATTATATTTTGTCGCAATATCAAGACTATGCCAGTGCCGTTTCGGTATTAACTGACAAACGCTATTTTCAAGGTGATTTCAGTTATCTTAGTAAAGCCTCTCAAGTCCTTAATGTTCCGGTATTATGTAAAGACTTTTTTATTGATACTTATCAAGTTTACGAAGCTCGCTCATATGGCGCAGATGCAATTTTACTCATGTTATCAGTACTTGATGATGCTCAATATCAAACACTTTCAGAAGTTGCACAATCGCTTAACCTGGATGTATTAACAGAAATCCATGATGAAGCAGAGTTGGAGCGAGCACTGGCATTAAACGCAAAAATTATTGGTATTAATAATCGTGATTTAAAAAGTCTGACGATTGATTTAGCAGTTACAGAAAAACTGGCACCTAAAATTTCATCTGATCGAATTATTATTTCAGAGTCAGGTATTGAAACACATGCCGACGTTAAGCGGCTATCGCCATTAGTCAACGGCTTTTTAGTTGGCTCAAGCATCATGGCACAGCAAGACATTCGTTCGCACTGTAAAGCGCTAATATTTGGCCGCGTAAAAATTTGTGGATTAACCAAAGTAGATGATGCTCAAATGGTAGATCAATGTGGCGGATATTATGGTGGCTTTATTTTCTACCCTAAATCACCGCGCAATATCAATCTGTCAACCGCTCAATTAATAACACAAGCGGCGCCTTTAAATTACGTTGGTGTCTTCGTTAACGCCGATATTGCTTTAATTTGTAATTATGTTGAACAATTAAATTTATATGCCGTACAACTACACGGTGAAGAAAATGCCGATTATATTACAAAATTAAAACAGCAACTACCTAACACCCCCATCTGGAAAGCAGAGCGAGTTGGTGAAAATATTAATTTTACACCACACCCTGACATAACGCTGTATTTGCTAGATGCCTATTCGCCACTTGCACAAGGCGGCACAGGTCACCAGTTTAATTGGCAGCTTTTAGACAATTTAAATACCCAATCAATTATTCTTGCTGGTGGCATTAATCCAGAAAACGTCAATGAAGCAATGGCACAAAACACCTATGCTATTGATTTAAGCTCTGGTGTTGAAAGTTCACCAGGAATAAAAAATCACGCTTTGATTAAGCGTATTTTTGATCAATTACATGCTTAATCATGAATAAAATATTCGTTAAACTTAAACTGAGAACAGGCAATTACACATGACTATACTCAATCGATACTTTGGTGAATTTGGCGGTATGTTTGTTCCCGAACTACTCGTTCCAGCGCTGCTACAACTCGAAGAAGCATTCGACAAAACCAGTAAAGATCCAGACTTTGTTCAGGAATTTAAATCACTCTTGAAAAATTATGCGGGCAGACCAACACCGCTTACCTTAACCAGAAATTTTTCACCCAACAAAAACGTAAAAATTTATCTGAAAAGAGAAGATTTATTACACGGTGGTGCCCATAAAACCAATCAGGTTATTGGCCAGGCATTACTCGCCAAATACATGGGCAAAACAGAAATCATTGCAGAAACCGGTGCGGGCCAACATGGCGTTGCCACTGCAATAGCTTGTGCACTGCTTGGACTCAAATGCCGTATTTATATGGGCAAAGTTGACTGCGAACGCCAACAACCCAATGTGTTTCGAATGGAGTTAATGGGTGCAACGGTTATTCCAGTAACCGCCGGTAGCGGAACGCTCAAAGATGCCGTAAATGAAGCACTGCGAGACTGGTCAGCAACTTATCAAAACACTCACTACTTATTGGGTACAGCCGCAGGCCCACACCCCTTCCCCACCATTGTTAGAGAATTCCAAAAAATGATTGGCGAAGAAGTTCATTCACAAATTATTGAAGCGGAAGGCAGACTGCCCGATTACGCAATTGCTTGTGTTGGTGGTGGCTCCAATGCCATTGGCCTTTTTACCGAATTTCTCGATAAAGAATCTGTTAAATTAATCGGTGTCGAAGCTGGCGGTAAAGGCCTCGACACACACCATCATGGTGCAACACTGGTCAAAGGCACTAAAGGCATTTTACATGGGTCACATACTTTCATTATGCAAAATGAAGATGGCCAAATTGAAGAATCTTATTCGATTTCAGCAGGACTCGATTACCCAGCCGTTGGCCCACAACATGCCTATTTAAAAGAGTCTGGTCGCGCAGAATATGTTGCAATTACCGACAGCGAAGCAATTGCCGCATTTAAGCGATTATCAATGAGCGAAGGCATTATTCCTGCACTGGAATCTTCTCATGCACTAGCTTATGCCACTAAACTTGCCGACCAGGTTGCTGATGGTTCAATTATCGTGGTTAACTTATCTGGACGCGGCGACAAAGACTTAAGTCACGTACGTCAAGTTTTACAACAACAGCAACAATAAGGAATGGTATTCATGACTCAACGATATCAACAATGTTTTGAACAGTTAAAAGCAAAACAGCAAGGCGCTTTTGTTCCTTTTGTCATGCTGGGTGATCCCACACTGGAAATCAGTTTACAAATTATCAAAACCCTTATTGATAATGGTGCTGACGCTTTAGAATTGGGTATTCCTTTTTCCGACCCAATTGCCGATGGTCCAGTCATTCAGGCAGCAGCTATTCGCGCTTTAGATAATGGCGCAACAGTGGCGCGTTGCTTTGATTTAATTAAGCAAGTTCGTGCTGAATATCATGATATTCCAATCGGTTTGCTGGTTTATGCTAATCTGGTTGCAGGCCATTCGATAGATCATTTTTATCAACAAGCACAAGATGCTGGAGTTGATTCGGTATTGGTAGCCGACGTCCCGATTATTGAAGCAGAACCCTTTATTCAATCGGCCAAGGCTCATCAGATTCAACCCATATTTATTGCCACCCCTAATGCTGATAATAACACCCTAAAATCAGTCGCAAAACTAGGTGAGGGATATACTTACTTACTCAGTCGAGCAGGCGTAACGGGTACAGATGTAAAAGCGGAAATGCCTATCCAACAAATCATTTCGGCATTGCGCGATTTTGCAGCCCCACCGAGTTTACTCGGCTTTGGTATTTCACAGCCGGAACAAGTGAAAAAGGCAATTGAGTCAGGTGCCGATGGGGCAATTAGTGGTTCAGCTGTTGTTAAAATTATCGAAGCACACCATGCAACGCCCGATAAACTTTATGTAGAGTTAGCGGAATTTATTCAACAAATGAAGGCGGCAACAATCTAGCGGCATATTATCATAAGACTTTTTTGTGGCAACGCACTTTTGCAGTAACACATTAATGCTTAATCATTAATAAATTATGGCATAATCGCCTGGGTTATTTTTTTCTGGCTTATAATTCAATTACTCGTACTTGTTTAATCATACCAGTTGAATGATAACCGGCTAAATTACAACCCCATCAATTATGCCATTCTCTTTTCAATCAGACATTTGCTTTTGCAGCAGCAAATGTGAATAAATACTCTTGAATAAATACTCTTAAAATTATCTTGAGCTAATAGTCGCGAGTAACCCCTTTGACTTAACTCTAATGTGCGGCGTTCATTGCCAATCGAGCCATACCATTTAATAACCGAATTAAAGTGCGAAAAGCATGATAAATTGAAGCAAGGGTTAAAGTCGGTAACGCCAAGCCAGAATAACCACATATTCTTAACACATAGCTAACAATTTTGGCGACTAGTCCTTTATTTTCGGTAGAAACATGCGCCGCTTTATCTAATAAATAAGAAATCTGATCTAAAGGTGTCATGACGCCCATTCCTGCCGTAATAAATGCCTGAAAACTGAGCTTAAATACTTTACGCGACATATAATTGAGAGCCACATTTAAAATCGATAATTTGGCTAATGAAAGACCACCGCCACCGGCATTTTCCATCGCCTTTACCCAACCTTGATAACGACTATTCCAGGTTGGATGCGGACGCTTTAAATCAAGCCATGTTTTTCCACTCACACTCTTTGCATATTGCAGCATTGAATGTTTCATTGGATTAAAAGCAAATCCATCACAACCAATATAGCACTCTCCAGTAGGTAACGGCACATGTACAAACGGCCATAACGGCAGCATAGCTACCGGATCACTGGAATGATAAACACGATGAATATTATCTTTACCCAATAAACGATGGCTACTGAGTTTTTGCGCAAAGCCCTGGGTGCCCACGCGTGGGCAACCAAACGTATAAAGTACCGTTTGTGTAGCTTGGCTGCTATGTATAATACTGTCAGCTGCTAGTGTCGCGAGCGCGCCACCTAAGCTATGCCCAACACAATGAATCACCTCGGGGCGGTGTATGCTAATAAAGCGGTGAATATTACTTTTAAATGAGGCAAAGTTTCTGACAAAACCACTATGCGCAACCGAACCCGTCCCCGTACCACGTGGTGATGGATTAAGATCGGTAAGTACGTCCTGAAAAGTAGCAGTGCCACGACAAGCTAATAATGCTTGATTTTCAAATCGGCCTTTGCCCATTGCCAAAACGCCAAAGCCAATTGAGGTTTTAAAGCCGAAGGCCCCCGCTTTTCCAGAAAATAATTCACTACTATTATGATCCGACCTAAATAACTCCGAAATTTCATATTCTTGATATACACTAAATAAATCATTACTTCCCCTAAATTCGTATGCCGTTCGTGCTGCATTTGCTGCTTCGTTCGGTTTTAGTAATGTTTTTACCATCATCTAACTCCTTAATTATTCAAATAGATATTAATCTTTAGTTTTAACACCTAAAATAGTTGCTATTCCTCGAAATAAACGACTAACTTCTATACCCAACATTATTCTTTGCTGCTTCTCTTCAGGTTCAAGCCAATTGCAATTCACTTCGATAGGTGTCATTTTTGCATCCTCTTCATAGGCAATTTCACAGCCATGACATAAACAATCTTTTGTTAATTTCCACGCCAATTTTTCTTCGCTTTGATATTCGATTCTAATTTCTTGAAATGAACGCGGCTCCATAAATGGACGAAAAATCCAGATTTTCATCGGTGAAAATTCAAATTGTCCGTCATCATCAGTAATCGTATAATCTTTATGAACTTTATCAGTAGCTAGATCATGTGCGGTTCGAATCAACTTTGCCCCCACCAACGGTGTACCATTATCATGCACCCGCCCCTTAACCGCAGAAAACAAATAAAACTGAAAATAATCTAAAAAAGCCATCTATCATTTACCTAAATACTTGTACTAATTTTATATTAAAATATATCATTTTTAATACTGCTACCGTTTTGGTTGTTGTTGCGTTTTTTTCTAAAATAGTAGCAATACCAAAACTAACAGCATATACTTTTCTTTCCTTAATAATTTTTTGCTTTTTATCTTCCGAGTTTTTCCAATCACAATCTATTTCAATAGGTATCATCTTTGCATCTTCTTCGTATGCTATTTCTCCATAATGATGTAAGTTATGCTTAGTCATATCCCAAGCCAACTTTTTAATACCTTTATATTCAACCTCTATCTTTTGAAATACGAGAGGCTCTAATAAAAGTCGAAAACCCCAGATTTTTATGAATGAAAGCTCAAATTGCCCTTCACTATCGGTATAAGCATAATCTGTATAAGTTTTACCATTAAATGCATCCTGCGCTGTGCGAGTGAGTTTAGCCCCCACCAACGGCGTACCATTATCATGCACCCGCCCCTTAACCGCAGAAAACAAATAAAACTGGAAATATTTAAAAAAATTCATGCCATATTTATTTCTTACTAACAAAACCACATTATTTTTATTGATTCGTATGCAACATACGCCGCCCAACCATTCGAACTAATCTTTATTTTTAACATTTAAAATAGTAGCAAAACCTAATAGCAAAGTCGTTGCATCAATACTCAAAAGGATTTTTTGAATCTTATTTTCAGAAGAGCTCCAGTTACAATCTACTTCAATCGGTGTTGTTTTAGCTTTATGACTAAAAGCAATTTCACAGCCATGCGTAAAGTCTCGTTTTGTCATTTCCCAAGCTAATTTTTCTTTTCCTTGATATCTAACTTTTATTTCTTGAAATGAACGAGGTTCAATAAATGGTCGAAATATCCAAATTTTTATCGGTGCAAACTCAAAATAACCGTCGTCATTGGTATAAGCATAATCTGTATAAGTTTTACTATTAAATGCATCTTGCGCTGTACGAGTGAGTTTAGCCCCCACCAACGGCGTACCATTATCATGCACCCGCCCCTTAACCGCAGAAAACAAATAAAACTGAAAGTAATCTAAAAAAGCCATTTTTCTTTTATTTATAAAATCAAAAAATTAGTATCTTTATTACTCATCATATTGCTAATATTATTTCAATTTATTTTCATCGGCACACCTAATAATGTTCCTATACCTATAAAATATTTTGAAACTATTTTCTTTTTTATAATACTTTGCTTTTTATCTTCAGAATTTTGCCAATTGCAATCAACTTCAACTGGTGTCATTTTTGCGTCTTCTTGGTAAGCAATTTCACAACCATGACATAAACATCCCTTTGTTAACTTCCATGCCAGCTTTTCTTCACTTCGATATTCGATTCTAATTTCTTGAAATGAGCGTGGCTCCATGAAAGGACGAAAGATCCAGATTTTCATCGGTAGAAATTCAAATTGTCCGTCATCATCAGTAATCGCATAATCTGTATAAGTTTTACCATTAAATGCATCCTGCGCTGTTCGAGTGAGTTTAGCCCCCACCAACGGCGTACCATTATCATGCACCCGTCCCTTAACCGCAGAAAACAAATAAAACTGAAAGTAATCTAAAAAAGCCATAGCAAAGTTATCAGACTAAAAGCCAATTAAGTGATATTAAGTATAATAAAAGAAGGGCGTTAATCAGTAATCAAAGAAAAGAAAGACAGCTACAACAATAGCAAAAGTAATAACTATAAAAAGTCCAGTTGTATCCCGATTCCATTGAGATTAATCCCTCATTTTAAAAATCCTCTGAATAAGTATTTATTTATATGCTATTAAGTAAACTGGTACGAGCTTACGCGAATCAAACATAAAAAAATAAGAAATGGTTCACAAAATAGCATAGTTTCGGTTAATGAAATATGTTAATGACTTAGTCTTCAAAACGAATTTCAAATCGAAAAATAACGCCCGGCGTCATTTGCTTACGAATTTCGCCAGGAAGTGGTTTCCAACGCACTTCTGGTTCTATTTCTAAATATAACCACTTTACCGGTAACTGACGTCGATAGCGTATTGCCACTCGATATTCATCAATTTCATACTCAGCTTGCGTTTTTCCCTTGACAGAAAAGTCATATGAAGTCCAGCTTTCGGCTGCGGCATGATTAATAATTGAAAATTGACTGCGCCACTCATTGCCTTCACTTTTTTCAGCTCTTAATATTGAATACTTCCAGCGCATTAAATTATTTGTATCCATAATTTTATCCATCTCTAATTTAAATCGACTGCCATAACCCAGTGAGTCTTGCCAAAAGACAGAGGTTTCATTTTTTAATAATAAAGATGGCGTTTGCAATAATCGATAGACATGACGAGCGCGAACAAAAGGTTCAACACCAGAAGTAATACCTATTCGCATATCATAACTGGAACGCTTATTTGCAACCGCTTCATAATTTAATGCGGCCGATGATTTTTCTTCTTTACCTTGGGTATTAAGCCAGCTATCAAGGCTATCTTGTGAGCCATCAACAATACTTTCATCTTGTTCTGAAAAAATTAAGCTCAATCGCTTATTAATTTTTGGCAGATGAACTTTGGCTTTTAATTTAGCAGAAAAATCCATCGTATTGGTTTTCTGCCAATGCGATTGACTAACTAACCTTAAGTAATCATAGCTGGCTCTGTCTAACGCTTCACTTTGTCCAAAAAATTGATCAATAAAGTTAGCAAATTCAACCGCCGATTGATAAATAACTTCACGACTATCTTGTTCTTCTCGTTGCTTTTGCTGTTGTTCATCTTGCTGTTTGCTTTGCGGTTTGACGACGGTTGCCTGATTATTTATTAGCACAGTTTCAGCATGATTTTCTGCTCGCTTAATCTGTTTTTGCTCAGCAAGTTTTCTATCCTCAAAACCGTTACCACTATTAATAAAGTCAGTTTGCACCGATGACTCATACGTCCATCCAGTCAAAGGAAAAACGATAGAGATAATCCATAAAACAAATAATCTGTTTATCAAGCCTAATTTTTTCCTACTTTTAAAGTTATTCATATTGTTAATTTAAACGTTTTTCAAAGTAACGACTTTGTCCATCTTAAAACGGGTTAAGTTGCCATTTTGTTAAACCACAACCTGGTCAATTTAAGCTTCAATATCTATGCGCTTTAACATTCATTTACGTCATATGAGTTTCAGCGTTCAACCGACTTTGCTTTACCGACTCATTAACCTACCCTATTTTTCGCTTTCCTTACCATTTGTCTGCTAGCATCAAGTCAAATCGGCCAAAATATAGTTGATTTATTATTATTGCTTATGCAACAATATGCTAGATAGTTGAATTGGCCAATTCCTGGCTTTGCGCACAAAATAAACAGCTAGAAACAATAATAACTAAATTAATGAAATAATAAACATAAGGGTAAGCCATGCAAGAACATGACTCAAGAGCACTGCCTGATTATATTGAATATCCACCGCAAGAAATGCTGCAACGCTCTGCTAATTTTTATCAGGAAATAAAACGCCGTCATACTGTTCGAGAATTCTCTGATCGACCGGTTGAAAAAAGTATTATTGAAAACTGTATTAAAGCCGCTGGAACAGCACCAAGCGGTGCTAACCATCAACCCTGGCATTTTTGTGTGATTAGTAATCCACAAATTAAATCAGCTATTCGTGAAGCCGCAGAAAAAGAAGAAGTAGCTTTTTATGAGGGACGCGCGGGAGAGGAATGGTTAGATGCACTTAATCCATTGGGTACCGATGCCCACAAGCCTTATTTAGATAAAGCGCCTTATTTGATTGCAATTTTTGCTCAACAGCGCGGAGGTGTGAGCGTTGAAGATGATCGCAAAAATTATTATGTGCGTGAATCTGTTGGCATAGCGACCGGATTTTTAATTAATGCACTCCATGCCAGCGGTCTGGCAACACTAACCCATACGCCAAAACCAATGACATTTTTAAATGATATTTGTCAAAGACCAAAATCAGAGAAAGCTTATATTTTGTTAGTAACCGGTTATCCGGCAGAAAGTGCAACCGTGCCAGAACATGCCTTAATCAAAAAATCACTTGATGAAATCGCCAGTTTTATATAACTGAATAAGGTAATTTTGATAAATTAATCTAAAGAACAATTAGTCAAGTAAATACGCCGTTTGTTAAAAGACTAATTGTTCTTAGTTTTTTAAAACCAATGCAGATGCTTATTTTATAATCTACAACGGCTTTGATACTTTATTTGACTTTACTAATGCTTTGCTTACTTAAGTTTACTATTTTTAATGATTAACTTTTAAACAACATATCAAGTCGCTGAATACCCCACAGTTGAAATAACAACAATTTTGTCAACAAGGTTAAACAAAAGCATCTAGGTAGTACTCTCAATTAAAGTTATATAAGGCTTTTGCAACAAAAATACAGTTTCTTTAAACTTCATTCAAAAGCGATAAATAAACACAAGCAAAAAAATTTCATTATTAATCTCTTAGCCACGCTTTGACCAACGAATAATTTCTTTTTGATCTGCAGGAATCGTTCTGCCTTTTTCTAATTCTTTTATTGCAGTTGCAGCTAACATACTCTCAGCTTTATCTTCAATTTTTGCTAGCAGCTCCATCAGCAATGCTTTTTCATCTTCATTAATCGCAGCTTCTAAAATTTTTGTGCGCCGATTAATTACTTCACATAGTTGTTGATAAACCGCTTTTCCAGTATCAGTAAGCACTAAAAACTTAACCTTTTTATTCGACTCATCTTGCATGACATCAATCATTTTTAAATTTTTTAAAACTTTTACGGCGCGGCTAATCGTGTATGAGTCAAGTCTGGATTGATAGGCAATATCAGCAGCTTTTATTGGCATATACGAACCAATGTTTAGAATAACTCGTAGTTCGCGCGGATCGAGCTCGACAATTTCACGAATAGCTAAGTCTCGATTAAGTTGCAGTAAGTTGCTTACCACCGCAATTTGAAAAGGTAAGTGTTCGTACAGATCTAGCGGATCATTTATTTTGTCTGTCAAAACAAATGCCTGTTTTCTGTTTCGTATCATTCGATATTTTTGCATATTTAAATGGTTGCTCTTGGTTATTTTTGGTTGATTGTTTAATGTTTTTATTATTTTTCCTTTTATTATTCTATTTATTGAAAGATAAAATCAAGCATTTGTTAATAATCAAGAGCTACAAGAGAGCATCGAGCACCCTGCTTTTTGTTTTGCCCAGTCAGGTCTCTTTTTCGCATAAGCAACATTTTCCGGTTGTTCATCATATGGCTTTTGCATTATTTTTAGCAACTTTTCAATTTCAGAGTAATCACCATTGGCTGCTTTATCGATTGCTTGTTGCGCCAAATAATTGCGTAAAACAAACTTGGGATTAACCTGATTCATTTGCGTCTGGCGTTGTTCATCAGTTATAGGCTGTTGATTTATTTGTTTAATATAGCCGCGCATCCACTCATTTAAAGATTCAAGGGCATTGTCTTTAAAATGTATTGGCTGATAAATAGCTGCCTCGAAAAAATCCATCCAGTTAGCATGATTGTCTGTAAAAGACTCATCCATATTTTGACTAATCCCTGACAGCAGGCGAAAGAAAATCGTCATATCTATTTCTGAAAGCGTTAATATATCCAACAGTTGAGAAATGAGTTCACTTTGTTGTTTATGCTCAACAGCTTGCTCCGCAACCACTGATAAACCTAGTTTTTGGCAATACATCGAGTGTGAAAGTTGCGTATATAAGACGCCAAATTCTTGTAATGCTTCTTCTAACGCATCGGCTCTGCCAATGACAGGGGCGATTGCGTTGGCTAATTGAAATAGGTTCCATTGTGCAATGCCAGGTTGATTGCCAAAACTATAGCGACGCCCTTTGGCATCAGTGGTATTTGGAGTCCACTGTGGATCGTAGTTTTCAAGCCAGCCATAAGGTCCATAATCAATCGTTAACCCCAAAATAGACATATTGTCAGTATTCATTACACCATGAACAAAGCCAACTCTCATCCAGTTAACAATCATCTGCAAAGTTAACTGACAGATTTCACGAAACCATTGCTCATAAACTTCTATGTCTGGCGCTCCCAAATGTGGAAAATCGTAGGAAATTGTATAATCCATTAATTGCTTAAGTAATGATTGTTCTTGTCTGGCAGCAAGGATTTGAAAATTACCAAAACGCACAAATGACGGTGCAACTCGGCAAACAATCGCTCCAGGTTCTTGTTGAGGATTGCCATCGTAAAACATATCTCGCCATACTTGCTCTCCGCTGAGCATTAAACTTAATGCACGAGTAGTAGGCACACCTAAATAATACATGGCTTCACTACACAGAAATTCTCTGACAGATGAGCGCAGTACAGCCAGCCCATCAGCCGTTCGAGAATAAGGAGTCAAGCCAGCACCCTTTAATTGCAACGTTTGATTTTTACCGTGAATATCGACAACTTCTGCCAGATTAATCGCGCGACCATCGCCTAACTGTCCAGCCCAATGACCGAACTGATGACCGCCATAACACATGGCGTAAGATTTCATTTGAGGTAATAATTGATTACCCGAGAACGCCTGTAAAAACCACTCACTTTGGGTTTCAGTGATACTCATCCCCAATAATTCAACAACATCAGGAGAGACACTGATTAATTGTGGATTACAGACCTGAGTTGGTTTTACCCACGAAAAACAGGCTCCACTTACTTGCCGCACAAAATTGGATGTTTCGCTATCGGCTGGTAATTGTTGAGTAAATCGGTTGTTAAATTTTAAAGAAGACATAGGCAATATGACCTGTTTAGGAAGAGATATGTAAATTAATATTTGGCGACGAATGACTACGATTAAAACGACGTTCCATTGCTTCAACAAAACGTATTGTCGCATTTGGATCCAAATTAAAGTACAGCGACGGTTCAATGAGTTCGGCTTCCATTAGCGCAAACTTGTTTTGCCAGCGTACAAAATCTAATCTTGCATATAAAGGGATTTCAGGTAATAAAGCCATCACTTGTTCAGCTTGTTTTAAAAGGCTTTCATCTGGTGTTATCAGCGATAACTGTCCACCATGCTCTTCCTGAACGCGAAAATCATTCGCCTTTGGTTTTTTTAATACGCCATGACTAAATTGATTGTCAAAGAAAAATAATGAGAACTCCCCTTCTGCAATAATATTTGCCGCAAAGGGCTGAACCATAAAAGGTCTTTGATAAAATATTTTTTGAAATTGTTTTTCACTATTTTTAGCAGAGTTAACATCGATACGAAAAGTATCAATCGCTCCGAGACTGACACAGGGCTTGATGACGATTTCATCTGTTTGAAATTGTTCAAAACACATTGTCAAATTGGCCTGACTAAAACAGTCAAACCACAAGGTAGGTATAATGGGTATTTGCTGCTCAGCCAATTGTCTTAAGTAATGTTTATTGATATTCCACGCCACTAGTGAAAGACTATTTTCTAATCTAGCACGAGAAGCATCAATAAGTTTTAAAGTTGCTAAAAATGCAGCAATATCCTGCTGATAATCCCAAGTAGAACGAATAATCACTTGATCAAAGCGAGACCAGTTGACGTTCGTTTGACGCCAGGAAATAACCTCATACTGCCAGCCGGCATTTGTTAGTGGCGTAAATAACAAATCATCGTATACACAATGGTTTGATAAATCATCCATTGATAATATCGCACAAGATTTCATTGACACTCCTATTTGCATTTTAAAAATTTACTTATCACTTATTACTTATCACTTATTACTTATTACTTATTACTTATTACTTATCACCAGCAATAAAATATTTATTTTTCTCCATAACAAAAAAGCCGAACTAAACAGCTCGGCTTTGGCAACATTCCTGCAGTGTTATCCAACCCACACTCTGGCATTTCGAAACATTCTGGTCCAAGGGCCATCTTCACCCCATTCAGCTGGAGCGTAAGAGTTTTGCACCGTGCGTGCTACCCGCTCAGGATGTGGCATCATAATGGTCACTCGGCCATTTTCATTAGTCAGTCCGGTAATACCAAACAATGAGCCATTAGGATTACTTGGGTAATGTGTTGCAGTTTGACCATAATTATCAATAAATCGCACTGTGACCAATCCCGACTGGTTGGCAGCTTGAGCAGTTTGTTCATTGTCATACTCTGCCCGCCCTTCGCCATGAGAAACAGCAATAGGAATTCGAGAACCTTCCATGCCACGCATAAATATTGATGGACTAGGCATCACTTCAACCATTGAAAAACGCGCTTCAAACTGTTCTGATGCGTTTCTGACAAAATGCGGCCAATGTGATGTGCCAGGAATAATACTGCGCAGATTTGACAACATTTGACAACCATTACAAATGCCCAATGCAAAAGTGTCTTCACGCTCAAAGAACCGGGTGAATGCTGTTTTCAATTGTTCATTAAATAAAATAGATTTTGCCCAGCCTTCACCTGCGCCAAGTACATCACCATAAGAAAATCCGCCACAGGCAACTAAACCAATAAAGTCATCAAGATTTACTCGGTTAGCCATTAAATCGCTCATATGAACATCGATAGCATTAAACCCTGATTTAAGCAATACCGCGGCCATTTCCAGATGGCTGTTAACGCCTTGCTCACGTAATACTGCTACTTTAGGTTTATTTGTAAGATTCAAATAAGGAGCCGCAATATCTTCAGCAGTATCAAATGTCAGCTGAGGATTAATTCCCGGATTATCCGCATCGAGTCGTAGTTCCTTTTCTTCTTGCGCGCATTGCGGATTATCACGCAATGCTTGCATTTGATAGGTCGTTTCAGACCATACCGCTCTTAAATCCATTAACTTTCGCTCAATCCAGGTGCGGTTTGAATGAGTCACTTTAACACTTAGCTTTTCATTAGGCTGACCAATAATAAATGATTCATCTGCCAATCCAAATTGTTCAAGCGTTTGCATCACTTTCTCGCTATGCTTTTTATTCACTTGAATGACACAACCAAGCTCTTCATTAAACAAGACAGATAACGCATCATTAGCCAATGCCGATAAATCAATTGATAACCCACAGTGGCCGGCAAATGCCATTTCAATTAATGTTGTTACTAATCCGCCATCAGAACGATCATGATAAGCCAAAAGCATATTTTCGTTATTTAGATGTTGAATCGCTCGGAAAAACTGAGTCAGTTTTTCTGCCGAGTTAACATCCGCACTCTCACTGCCAAGTTGACCAAAAACTTGTGCCAGTGCCGTAGCACCAAGGCGGTTTTTACCTTGTCCCAGATCGATAAAGATCAGCTGCGAATCAATCCCGGTTTTTAATTGCGGTGTCAGTGTTTTACGAATATCGGTAACCGGCGCAAAAGCGCTGACAATCAACGAAAGCGGCGCAGTTACGCTTTTTTCTTGCTCGCCATCTTGCCAGACAGTACGCATCGACATGGAGTCTTTTCCAACTGGAATTGCAATACCTAGTTTTGGACATAAATCAATACCAACCGCTTCGACCGCTTCGTAAAGGCCAGCATCTTCACCAGGCGCCCCGCACGCAGCCATCCAGTTTGCTGATAGTCGAATCATGCTAATTTTATCAATTTTGCTGGCAGCAATATTGGTAATGGCTTCAGCAACTGCCATGCGCGCTGAAGCGGCATAGTTTAAATTGGCAATTGGTGTACGCTCGCCCATTGCCATCGCTTCACCTGTGGTCGAATTTAAGCTGGACGCCGTAACCGCACAATCGGCAACTGGCACTTGCCACGGTCCCACCATCTGATCACGATGGGATAATCCACCAACAGTTCGATCGCCAATCGTGATTAAAAATGTTTTATCTGCAACCGCAGGCAAACTGAGTACGCGATTGAGGACCTCCTCAATTTCTGCATCAATGGCCAGTTCATGACCGATAACCTTGGTTGAGCTAACATCACGGTGCATTTTAGGTGGTTTGCCGAATAACACATCCATCGGTAAATCAACAGGTTGATTTTCAAAATGTTCATCATTCAACGTTAGATGTTTTGCCTCTGTCGCTTCACCTAAAACAGCAAACGGGCATCTTTCACGCTGACAAATGGCTTCAAATTGCGCGAGTTTTTCAGGTGAAACTGCCAATACATAGCGTTCTTGCGACTCATTACACCAGATTTCCAGAGGGCTCATGCCTGGTTCATCATTGGGAACCCGACGCAATTCAAATTGCCCTCCACGGCCACCATCATGTACCAGTTCGGGGACAGCATTAGATAAGCCGCCAGCCCCAATATCATGAATAAATTCGATCGGATTATCCTGTCCCATTGCCCAGCAAGTATCAATAACTTCCTGACAACGACGTTCCATTTCGGGGTTTTCTCTTTGGACCGAAGCAAAGTCCAAGTTTTCATCACTGGTTCCACTAGCCATTGAAGAGGCAGCACCACCGCCTAATCCAATCAGCATAGCCGGCCCGCCTAGCACAATGACATGATAACCGGGTTCGATGGCGGCTTTTTGTACATGTTGTTCGCGAATATTGCCTAGTCCACCCGCAATCATGATGGGCTTATGGTAGCCCCTGACTTGCGAGCCATAATCAAACTCAACAGCTTGTTCGTAAGTACGAAAATAACCACATAAATTAGGTCGCCCAAACTCATTATTGAATGCCGCACCACCTAACGGACCGTGCACCATAATATCAAGCGCCGAAACAATTCTTTCAGGTTTGCCGTAAGTGTTTTCCCAAGGCTGGCTAAAACCGGGAATTTCAAGATTGGATACACTGAAACCGGTTAATCCCGCTTTTGGTTTACCGCCTCGCCCGGTAGCACCTTCGTCACGAATTTCGCCACCAGAACCGGTTGAAGCCCCAGGAAAAGGAGAAATTGCTGTTGGGTGATTATGTGTTTCCACTTTCATTAAAATATGAATCGGCTCAACATGATAGTGGTATTCACCTGAATCCTGCTCTGCCCATAGCCGGGGCTGGTTGAACCCTTCAATTACGGCGGCATTATCTTTATAAGCCGATAATACGCCATCGGGTGAAACTTTGTGCGTATTACGAATCATGCCAAATAGTGAGTTTTCTTTTTGCTGGCTATCAATTGTCCAGCTAGCATTAAAAATCTTATGTCGGCAATGTTCAGAATTTGCCTGCGCAAACATCATCAGCTCCACATCAGAGGGATTGCGTTGCAGTTCAGTGAACCTTTCCACCAAATAAACAATTTCATCATCTGCCAGTGCCAATCCCAAACTTTGGTTAGCCGCTTCAAGCGCAACCTGCCCGCCACCTAAAATATCAACACTTGTCATTTCTGCAGGTTGAGCACGCTCAAATAAAACTTCAGCTTCTTTAAGTGCCGCAAAAATACTTTCCATCATTCGATCATGGATTAAAGGGAATAATTGCTGCATATCACTTTCGGACAAATCCTGACCTTCGACATCCTGGCAATACCAGCTGACGCCTCGTTCGATTCGATTAATTTCGTGTAACCCACAGTTATGCGCAATATCCGTCGCTTTTGACGACCAAGGTGAAATAGTTCCTCGGCGTGGTGTCACTAATGCAAAAGCACCTTTTGTTTCTTTTATGGTTTTACGTGAGCCATAAGTCAACAATTGCTTAAGTACAGCTAGTTTTTCATCAGGCAATTCTTGGTTAAGGTCGGCGAAATGGACATATTCAGCATAAACTTGACCCAAATGAGGGAGTATTTTTTGGCCATTTTCGAGTAATTTTTGACTTCTAAATTCAGATAATGCGGGTGCACCACGAAGAATAAGCATAAATATTCAAACTCAGGGGGGTTATCAATCAAGGCGCAATAATA
Source organism: Aliikangiella maris (assembly GCF_040719265.1). Lineage (NCBI taxonomy): Bacteria > Pseudomonadati > Pseudomonadota > Gammaproteobacteria > Oceanospirillales > Pleioneaceae > Aliikangiella > Aliikangiella maris. The sequence goes on from NZ_JBFDAH010000018.1 coordinate 71,345, forward strand.
CGCTAAATCTTAAGAATAATGTACCCAAAAATCATTAAAAAGCGGGCAAATTAGGCGGGCCAGTTGAATCTTCGCCAGCTAAAGAACAATTATTGATAACATCAATTAAATCAAATATTGATTGTTTATATATCTGCCTTAGCTAACCGAGCTACAGGCCGCGAAATCACTAACTTTTCTCACACTCATCAATTTGCAGACATATTTTTTTTACAAATTTGCCGTTTTTTGGAACTTGCTAAACGCAGATTAAACAACGATAATCGTTTAAAGTGTTTTAAAATCAATCAATTGTCTGGATATTGATGGATAACGAATTTACCGTTAGTAATTAACCACCAACTCTCTCAAATAGCATCTACCAATTCCAACTAACTTTATGATTTTTAAAACGAATGCAATTTTACTGCGGTTATTTTATTAATATCGACACTGACACTAATGAATAACTTTTGAGCAATTATGCAAGGCTAAAAATTCATGATTCAACGTTGGCAACAATCTTTTCACTTCACTGCAAATCGGTATGTACACCGATTGAAGTTGATCGGATTATTGTTAACTGTGAGTCTGTTAAGTGCCTGTGCCGATAATCAGCTTTCACATCTTGAAAGAATACAACAGAAAGGCAAATTGGTTGTCGTGACACGTAATAGCCCAACAACCTATTATGAAAGTGGAAATGGACCAACAGGTATCGAATACGAACTTGTTTCCCGCTTCGCAGATTCACTCGGTGTTGAGCTGGAAATCATTGTTAACGATAACATCAAAGAAATTATCGAGCTGCTCGCCAGTGGCAAGGCAGATGTTGCCGCTGCAGGATTAACCATTACACCTGAGCGTGAAAATCAATTACGTTTTGCACCAGCTTATCAGCAAATTACCTCGAAACTGGTGTTTAAACAAGGCAAACGCTGGCCTCGTAACATTTCCCAACTCGATGGCGAACTGCGTGTAATTGCCCACTCCTCTTATTCTCAAGAGTTACTCAAATTAAAAACAGATAATCCAGAGCTTCATTGGTCAGAAACCACCGAACTCACTAACGAAGAGCTGTTAATGATGGTACTCGATGAAACTATCGACTACACCATCGTTGATTCGACAGAACTGGACTTGAATCGTCGCTTTCACCCTGAACTGGCGGTGGCTTTTACTGTTGGTAAGCCACAAAGTCTTGCCTGGGCTCTACCTAAGACAAATGATTATTCACTGTTTTCAAAAACCATTGAATTTTTTGGTCAACAAAAAATCGAGGGCCAGTTAGCTTCACTAGTTGAAAAATACTATGGACATGTACAAAAGTTTGATTATGTCGGTGCTCGCAGATTTCATCAGGCAACTCAGGAAAAATTGCATCAATATAAAGATTTATTCGTTGATTCAGCTAAGGATGATCTCGACTGGCGTTTACTCGCAGCAGTCAGTTACCAGGAATCCCATTGGTATCCCAGAGCAAAGTCGCCTACTGGTGTGCGCGGAATGATGATGTTGACTCAAGTAACGGCTCGACAACTAGGTATCAAAAATCGACTGGATCCAAAACAAAGTATCAACGGTGGTGCACAATATTTACGTAAAATTCTCGATCGCGTCCCCGATAGTATTCAAGATCCCGATCGAACCTGGTTTGCTCTGGCAGGATATAATGTCGGCTGGGGTCATGTTGAAGATGCCCGAGTGATTACAGAAATGCAGGGCGCAAATCCTGATAAATGGTCTGATGTTAAAGAGCGTTTACCTTTATTACAAAAGAAACGCTGGTACAAAAAAACCAAATATGGTTATGCCAGGGGTGAAGAACCGGTTAAATATGTGACCAATATTCGTCGCTATTATGATGTTTTAGTTTGGCAAGATGAAGAACAACAAGCACCGCCAGAGACGCCAGCAGAAAATCCATCCAAAACATTAATTGCCGCAACAAAAGAAGCAGAAAAGCAAGCCGAAGTGACACCGGATTGAGCAAAACCAAATCATTAAAATACACCAAGTTCTTTGTACCTACCACGACACATTTCAAACAAACCAACATAAATTGAGCTGTGGATTTTAGAGAAAATTCAACGCTAGACTTAAAATAAGATCTTTAAAAAAATTATTCTTTCTAAATAAAAAGACAGCAATAATTGCTGTCTTTTATGGAAGATTTAACAATAAATAATGATAAATCGAATTCGAAAAATTAATCAGTTAACGCACCTAAAATAAATCGATTTTACTTATCTGATGCGTTAATTGTGTTTACTTAACTTTCTTTTACCTTACGCTTTTTTTCATCGTTTTTACTCATACTAGCTTTGGGTACTTGGCCAGTTTTTGTTTCAGTAACCTTTGCTTTAACGGTAGGCTTATCTTTAATATTACTTTGACTCACCAAATCTTTTTCTCTGGCAGTTGCTGCCGCTCTGACACTGCTTTGCACCAGTATCAACAACTCCCTCAATGCCACAGAGAACTTAGCAAACTCGTGGCGACTGCTCGAACGGAAATCGGCCAACATTTGTTGCCAACGAGACAGCAAGTCAGCATTTTTGATAACCCAGTTAATAATCCGTTCTTCAGCAGAAGCATTCCGCTTTGACATATGTAGCACAGCGACCGTTAAACTGCGTTGTTGCCAATCTAAGTCTTCGCGGAATGACGCCCGTGCAAATGCCTGCCAATGGTTATCAACCGGCTGTAAATTAATTTGTTCCAGGAACCAGTGCAATTCAAGTTTAGCACCTAGCTTAAAGTAAACCTCCGCAACCATCGCAATATTCAGGCCAGTTAACTTTGACATTTCAATAATATCCAGTGCCGAGAATAAAGTACTTAAATAACCAATTCGCTCAGCAAGCAATACCGGAACACCTTGATGTGTCCAATTATCAATATCTTTACGAATCGATTTATTTTCTTGCTTATCTAAAATTTTGTGAATTGATTTTTGTAGTTCGCAAACACCATCTTTAAAGTATTCAATGCCACTTTTAATATCAAGATTTTTAGGTCGATGGCGCAAAAACCAACGTGTACAACGACGAATCATGCGTTGAGTCTGATAGATCATATCATGCTTGATCGTGGCGGGAATTGAATGGTCGAGAGATTCAATCTGCTTCCACATTAATGGCATTTCAAATATTTCTTTTGCCATAGTATAGCAATTAGCCACATCGGAAGAATTGGCTCCGGTTTCATCCATAACACGAAAAGCAAAATTACTCCCCAGATAATCAACCATTTCATTCGCTAATTTCATAGCAATAATTTCATCTTTAAGTGGATGCTGTTTGGTTTGTTCAGCATACTTATTGCGAATAGGTTTGGGAAAATAGTTAATCAGTACATCATGATAATAAGTTTCTTCTGCTATTTCAGGTGTTCTTAAATCTTCTTTAAGTACCATTTTGCCATAAGCAGTTAGTACCGCAATTTCAGCTCGCGTTAAACCTTCACCTTGTGCCAGTCGTTCCAACAATTCTTCATCATTCGGTAAAAACTCAAGTTCACGGTTGAGCTTACCTTCTTTTTCAAGCCAGTGAATAAAGCGCATCAATTCTTTAACCATTTTTGATGAACGCTCTTCACTCGTGCTGATAGATTGAGCTTGCAAGAAATTTTCTCGCAATACAATTTCAGCGACTTCATCCGTCATAGCAGCTAAAATTTTGATCCGCTGTTTCTCAGTCATTTCACCGGCACTGACAATTTGATTAAGCAATATTTTAATATTAACTTCATTGTCAGAACAGTTTACCCCACCCGCATTATCAATAAAGTCAGTGTTGGCTTTTCCGCCACTACGCATGTATTCGATACGCCCTAATTGGGTAACCCCTAAATTTCCACCCTCGCCAATAATTTTGCAGCCAAGTTGGTTACCATTAACACGTAAAGAATCATTCGCACGATCACCTACATCGCTGTGAGTTTCGCGAGTCGCCTTAACATAAGTACCAATACCACCATTCCAAAGTAAATCAACTTTGGCTTTTAATATGGCATTAATTAATTGATTAGGCGATAAAGAATCATTGTCGACACCAAGTAACGATTTAATTTCAGGACTTAAAGGAATCGACTTTGCATCTCGTGAAAAAATACCCCCACCTTTAGATATTAAATCGCTGTTATAATCGGTCCAGCTTGAACGAGGCAAATCAAATAACCTTTGGCGTTCTTGATAACTTTTTTCAACATCAGGATCGGGATCAATAAAAATATGCAGGTGATTAAATGCGGCCACTAGTTTAGTCATTGGCGAGCATAGCATCCCATTCCCAAAAACATCACCGGCCATATCGCCAATACCTACTGCGGTAAAACTGGTTTTCTGGCAGTCTATACCCAGCTCCATAAAGTGACGTTTAACCGACTCCCAGGCACCTTTGGCAGTGATCCCCATTTTCTTATGGTCATATCCAACGCTACCACCAGAAGCAAATGCATCCCCCAGCCAGAAGTTATACTCATTAGAAATGCCATTGGCAATATCTGAAAACGTCGCAGTTCCTTTGTCGGCGGCAACGACCAGATATGGATCATCTTCATCCAGTCTGACTACATCAACCGGAGGTACTAATTGGCCATCCACCAGATTGTCAGTGATATCTAATAATGCACTAATAAAGATTTTATAGCAGGCAATTCCTTCCGCCATAAATTCCTCGCGAGATAAACCAACCAGGCTACGCTTACAAACAAAGCCGCCTTTGGCTCCAACAGGCACGATAACAGAATTTTTAACTTGCTGTGCTTTTACCAGCCCTAAAATTTCAGTACGGAAATCTTCTCGTCTGTCAGACCAACGCAATCCTCCTCGCGCAACTTTTCCACCACGCAAATGCACGCCTTCTACTTTAGGCGAATAAACAAAGATTTCAAACATGGGCGCCGGTTGAGGCATGTCTGATATTTCAGAAGGTTTTAGTTTAATTGAAATATAGGTTTTATAGTTGCCATCGGCATTTTTCTGGAAAAAGTTTGTACGAATTGACGCATCCATTAATTCCAAATAACGATTTAAAATTCTATCCTGATCCAGAATGGCTACTTTATCGAGCGCCTCAATAATCTTTTTACGAATTCCGGCCAGTTTAGTTGAACTTTGTTTTAACTCTGGTGAAAACTTTTGGTAAAAATAACTGACCAGCAAAGTAGAAATTTTAGGATAGGCGGTTAAGGTATCCTCAATATAGTTTTGAGAAAAACTCGAACCGATTTGCCACATATATTTCGCATAAGCGCGTAGCATCGCGATTTCACGCCAGTCCAGCTGTGCCGCTAAAACTAATCGATTAAATCCATCATTTTCAGCATCATTCAACCATATTTTACTAAACGCTGTTTGAAATTTATCTTTAAGCTTTTCCAAGTCGAGCATAGTGCCATCTGGATGTTGCATCGTAAAATCACTCATCCAACGTTCGGTGCCATTGTTAGGATGAATACGATGAGGATTTTCTGCAATAATATTTAGCCCCATATTTTCCAGCATGGGTATAACATAAGACAATGGCTTTGGCTCATTACGATAAAACAGTTTAAATCGAATGCGATCTTGCGCATCTTCTTGCGAACGATACAACAACATACTCAAAGGGTTTTCGTCAGTTAACGACTCTAGATGTTGGATATCAAGCACCGCAGTTTGAGTGATTGATTGTTCTTGATAACCCACCGGAAAACGCTCTAAATAACGCTTTACTAATCGATTTCCTTCTGATTCACCAAATTCACTGATTAACGATTCTTTCAAATTATCTTGCCAGGAACGTGTAGCCTGATGCAGATTCTCTTCAATTTCTTTTACGTTGTATTTGATTTCTTCAGCGTTTTCTACTGGAACAATATAATGAATTCTAGCTAGTATTGATTCCGAAAAGCTGGTTGTGAATTGGGGCTCTGAAATGGCATTCAGTGAATTTTTTAAAATTTCGGTGATTTTAACGCGGATTTTGGTGGTATAAATTTCACGCGGCACATACACCAGACACGAGAAAAAACGCCCATATGGATCCGGCCTGATAAATAGTCGAATAATAGGACGTTCTTGAATTTGTAAAATCCCAATGGTGGTCTCATATAAATCATCAACTCGGGTTTGAAAAAGTTCATCACGTGGATATGTTTCCAATATATTTCTAAGTACTTTAAGGTCATGCTCTAGTGGCGTCAGTCCAGAACGTTCTTGTACAGTTTGAATTTTTTGTCTTAATACTGGAATACTCATTGGATTTAAATTGTATGCGGCTGAAGTATACAAACCAATGAAACGATCTTCTCCAATAATCTCGCCTTCTTCATTGACTCGTTTCACACCTATATAGTCAATATGTGCCGGACGATGAACCCGACTCACCGCACTCAATTTAGTTAGTACCAGTAAGTTTTCACTGTTTAAAATCAGGTTACGCGCGCCGCTGGGCAAATCATTTAAAGAGTAGGCTTTAGGTTTCCAAATATCTTTAGTTTTTAATCCAAGACAAGACGCATCATCAGGAACCAAACGGTAATCCTTCTTTACTTGCTCTAAGGAGTAATACGCATAGCCCAGCAAGGTAAAATGGTTTCCGCTAATCCAAGCTAAAAAGTCGCGACACTCTTTATTACGTTCGTTAACTAATTTAGCCGGCAAGTCATTGAGCCGCTCAATCACTTCTGCTAACTTTTTCTTCATAGGTTCCCAATCCGAAACAGTCACTCTCACATCTGAAAGCACTTCTTCAAGATTAAGTTTAATTACTTCCATTTCGCCTTCATCCAATTGGCGATCAATTTCAAGGTACATGGGAGTCAGGCTTGTATATGGAGAATTGGGATCGGGTCGGGAAATATAAGAAATTTTGCTGTCTTTATCGCGCTTTAAGTCGAGTGGAATATGAATGTGCAAATGTATATTAATTCCCATTCGATTCAGCTCCATTCGAACTGAGTCCACTAAAAATGGCATATCTTTATGTACTAATTCAATAATTGAATGACGTGATTGCCAGCCATTATTTTCCAGGCTAGGTGTATAAACCCGGACATTTGATTCTTCTTTACATGACTGCATATAGTTCCAAAGGCTGACTATCGATGCATACAGTTCATTCTCATTTTTAAAATCAAAGTCGGTGCTGGATATGCCTGCGCAAAAGTAATGCGCAAACTTACCAACCAGCTCAGCCTGTTTTTTTGAAAATTTATTATTGATCAGCTGAATAACATTTTTGAATAGTATTGATTCGTACATTTTTTGTTCGATAGTCATAACGATTCCTTACCAAATTTGAACGATTTGGTTTTACTATGCTCATTTATTATTAGGTTATTAGTACACGGCCCGAAAATGTCAACGAATATAACGAAAAAGGCGATTAACAAGTAAATATATATGGTTGTCATTTTGCAAAAATGCTATCGCAATCGGGCTTATTTAGATGTCGTTTGTGGATTATGGCAATTGTAGGATAAAGCGAATCGTTTAGCACTAATTAGATCCACTTTTTATCCGCTTTTTGGATATTTATTTAAGTATTAATACATAAAATGATGAATTAATTTTTTATATATCCCCGCAAAATTTGATTAACGTCGATAAAATAATGCAGCCAGTGCTGGTAATAAAATAACTGCACCTAGCATATTAAATAAAAACATGAAGGTTAATAAAATGCCCATATCAGCCTGAAACTTTAGTGCAGACATTAGCCAGGTACTAACACCAATAGCTAAAGTTATTCCAGTAAAGAAAACCGCATTTCCTGTAAGATTGAGAGTTTTTAAAAAAGCTTCTGCAATACTTTCCCCCGCTCTAATGAAAACCAGCATTCGAGAAAAAATATAAATACCGTAATCTACGCCAATACCAACCCCCAACGCAACAACCGGTAGTGTCGCAACAGTTAATCCAATATCGAGCAGAGCCATTAACCCTTGTGCCATTATGGAAACAATTGCAAGCGGTATAACTATGCACAAAGTCGAACGTATTGAACGAAAGCTTACAAGACACAGTAAAATGACCGCCAAATAAACCCAGACAAGCATCGGTAATTGAGCCGCAGAAACCGCCTCGTTGGTTGCAGCCATTACCCCAACAGGTCCGGTCGCCAATTTAAAAGTTACATTTTCGGTAGGATTATTCGCAATATACTGTTTCGCTTCACTGACAACTTGCTCGATCGTTTCTGCTTTGTGATCTTTGGTAAAAATCAATATGGGAATCACGCTACAATCAGTATTAAATAGTCCACTGCTGGTTTCCAGGTAACGAATCGACTGTACTAGCGTTGCTTGCTCTGTTGGTAATATGCGCCACTGCAATGCGCCCTCATAGAATCCAGCATTTAGTATTTTTGAAACTGTTGGTAGACTTATGGCTGATTGAACTCCCGGTAGATTTTCCAAATGCCATTGAAATTGATCAATGGCATTCATAATATTAAATTGGGTACAACCATCGGGTACTGTTTCGGTGATAATAGAAATCATATCAGTCCCGATGGAAAAGTTTTCAGTTATAAAACGAGTATCCTGATTATAGATCGAGTCATGTCGTAACGCCGGAGCGCCTGCTTGCAAATCCCCCACCTTCATTTCGCGCGCAAATAGTCCAGCAACAATCACAATAACCACTGCAATTAAAATGGTACGCAAAGCCATTCGCTTTTCGGCAAATCCGGCAAAATAACGCCAAAGAATTGCCTGTTTTTGATTGGCTTGCTCAACCTTCTTAGCAAAATTGGCTGGAAATTTCGCATAAGACAATAAAATGGGCAATAAAATCAGATTTGTAATAATAATTACCGCAACACCCAAACTAGCGGTAATCGCAAGTTCTTTTATAATATCGATTTTGATAAATAGTAAAGTTAAAAAACCAATCGTATCGCTCAACAGAGCGATCATTCCAGGAACAAACAAACGACAACAGGCTGCATATGCCGCATCATAAGCACTGACACCCGAGGCAACATTTTTACCAACAGCGTTGATCATTTGCACGCCATGACTGACGCCAATTGCAAATACCAAAAATGGCACGAGAATAGACATCGGATCAATGCCAAACCCAAGCCATGTCAATAATCCAAGTTGCCAGATAACCGCAGTGACCGAACACAATAAGGGGAGTAAAGTTAAAATAATTGACTTAGCATACAAATAAACCATTATTGCGGTAATTAACAATGCAAGTCCAAAAAATAGCACAACCTGTTTGGCTCCCTCGCTGACATCGCCAATCATTTTTGCAAAGCCAATAATGTGCACCGTAATGCCATCATATTTTTTTTCAATTTGCTCGCGAATTTGTTCTAAGTGAGTAGCAACTGCAACCAAATCGGTTTTTGCCTTTGTATCAGGATTAATTGATAGCAGTTGTGCGCTAACCATAGCCGATGCAAAATTATTGGCAACCAATCGACCAACCAGCCCGGCTTTAAGAATATTGTTTTTTACCAAAGCTAACTGCTGCTCACTGCCATCAAAACTGGCAGGGATCACTGGACCGCCGACCATGCCATCTTCGACAGCTTCAACAAATCGTGTGTTGGGGGTAAATAAAGAGCTCATTAGTGGTTCTGAAACACTTGGCGTGGTGGCAACCAGGTTAGTCGTTTCTGCGAGTGCATCAAAAAATGTTGTATTAAAGATATCGCCAGAACGATCTTCCAATACAATTAAAATACGATTAGCTCCACCAAAATGTTCTTGATGCTTGATATAGGTTTGCATGTATTCATGCTCAAGTGGAATATTTTTTTCAAAACTGGCATCGACTTTTAATTGAACCGCAAAATACAGCATCACAATTGTTAATAGAGCCAGCAACCCTAAAATCATTTTGCGCTGTTGAAAAATTAGTTTTTTAATTAAATCGTCCAGATTCATCCGGTTCATATAATACTTATCCACATTTTGTCTTTTTATTGTTCAAGCGGCATAATTCCTTCAACACCGACCAATAGTATTTTTCCATCTAGGGTTTTTAGTGCATGGGCCAAATGTACTCGGTCTGAACGCTGTCTTAGCTTAAAGTTTTCGCCAACATCATCGCTAATCAACAGTGTGCCATCAGAACCAACAATGATAATTTGCTTGTCATCGAGCTGCGTCAATTCCTGTAATCCCGATATTGTATTAGTTTCAATAGGCTGCCAATTTTCTCCTGAATCTGTCGAACGAAACAAATGGCCTCGTAATCCCATCACCATTAAATGTCCATTTTCAAGACTGGCAATATTAAAAAATGACCCATGATAAGGGCTTGTTAGCTTTTCCCAAGTTTGTCCTTTATCAATCGATTTAGCCAGAAAGCCAAGCTCTCCTGCCATAAACAATTGACGAGTTTGCTTATCATAACTAATCGAATAAAAATGCGGTAACCCAATCTCGTCATCAGCTAAACGTTCTTGATAAATTGGCTGCCAGCTTTGACCACCATCTTCTGTTGCCAAATAAAGTCCATAAGCCCCAACAGCAAAACCATTTTGCTCATCGCTAAACCACACATCGAATAATGCTGGTTGCGACACATCATTTGCAGTGTGTTGAATCTGCCAACTCTCGCCACCATCTCGACTAACCAGAATAGTTTGTTGATGGCCAACAGCCCACCCCAGCTTTTCGTTAACAAAAAATAATTTAGTTAATAGTGCCTGAGTGTGAACTGTTTTTTGCTGCCAGCTATTACCTTGATCATCAGAGACAAGAATGTGTCCACGTTCTCCAACAGTAATTAGACGTCCACTAGCAAGCTGCTTGATATCCATTAGTAGCCGCTCTTTGGCTTTTGGTGCCGCAAAGCTGGATTTATCTTGAGCTTGATCAGCAAAAGACTCAAGGGTTATAACCCCTATAATAATCATTATAAATACGCGTAAGAGATGGCAGGTTAATTGTGCTAGCATAATTCGGTATTCCTATTGACCAATACTTAATACTCCAAACAAATAGTCCAGACAGTCTTCATTTTCTGAAGTACCCGATTCGCTATCCTCTCTATATATTATCCAAAGACTATCAGAAATAAATAATAATTCGATTACGATAACTTAATGATAAAGTTATATAAGACGAAAAATTAGCGAATCTACTCGGTGTTTCTACCATATCAGGATCGGCAAATAAAAAAAAGACCGGGAGAACATACCGGTCTTTTTATTATTTTAGTTTAAATATTAATCGAAACTATTTTTTGCCTGCTCTTTGTAACGCTGCTGGCATAAAATCTTGTTTAGATAAGCTAACCGAAAAATCAAAAACCTTTTCTTCGTTATCTAAACCTAATGCCAGATAGCGCCCTGATTTCAGGTCATGATAAACATCTAGCGTAGTCCACAATGCAGGAACTTCATAATAATTTACCGCGTGAGACATACCGACTCGCCATAAAGTATCCTGATTGTCATAGGTATCAGTCGCTGCAATTTGCCAACTATCTTCGTCAAAATAGAAAACCCGTTTTTTATACTGGTGACGGGTATCAGGTTTAAGATTTGCCTCGACAACCCAGACTCGGTGTAGTTCATATCGAACTAATTCAGGATTGATATGACCAGCTTTTACAATTTCATCATAGGTAACACTACCTGAATGCAGTTTATAGCTATTGTAAGGAATATAAATTTCCTTCTTACCTAGAAGTTTCCAATCATATCGATCAGGCGCACCATTGAACATATCAAAATCATCTGTGGTTCTTAAACCATCAGCGGCGGTTCCCGGTGCATCATAGGCAACACTGGGTGCTCTTCGAACCCGACGTTGGCCGGTATTATATGTCCATGCCAAGCGAGGTTGCTTAATTTGATCTAATGTTTCATGGACTAGCAATGCGGTACCAGAAAGTCGCGCCGGAGAAGTTACCCATTGTTTAAAATAAAACAGCATATTATTTTCTTCTAAATCTTGTGGATTCGTCCCCTTTTTCGCATAGTGCTGGTCAAGTTCTTCACGGAATTTAACCAATGTATAACTACCATCTCGCAAAGGTGTTACTTGACCGATAAAACGCGCTACAGCTTCGCCTCGATATCTGACAATGTGATTCCAAATGACTTCCAAACCGCTCTGTGGAATGGGAAACGGAAAACCAACCGCGGCATTTTTCATACCATTTCCGCCTTCAACTAATTCGGCTCTGGTTGCATTCTTTTTTGTTTCGTCATACACATGCTGTGGATAAGATGCACTTCTGTGAGTGGGATAAATATTCATTTTAAAAGTGTCAGGGTAGGCTTTGAATAATGCTTTTTGTCCTTCCGTTAATTGCTCCTGATACTGTGAAAAATTACTCGCAGTAATCGTTAGTTTAACTTTATCTCCAGCAAATGGATCAGGATGGAAATCGCCAGGTTTGTAGCCACTTGGCACGGTGGTAATTCCACCTGTCCAGGCAGGAATTGTACCGGCAGCATTTGCAGCTTTTTCTGCACCAACCGGGGTCAGATTTTTTCCCAGTTCGGCGGCTTTTTCTGCGGGCACTTTGGCCATAGCAACACCAGCGAAAACCGTCATACTAACTGCTGTTGCAACTACTGAATTAATTAATTTCATATTGAGTTCCTATGGTTTAGCGCGGTTTAGAAAGAATAACTGATATTGGCAGCAATAAAGTCTTTATCGCCCATTAAGTTTGCCGTTCCTGCACCAAAAAATGCAGTGTAGCCAATATCTGCTTTCCAGACAGCTTGCTTATCGAAACCAACACCAACGGTTACTCCCTTGCGATCTTCAACAAAATTGCTGATAGGTCCAGGTGTCGTCCCGCTGATATCATGCTGATAAACCACTCTTGGTGAAACGTTCCAGCCAGAAAATACATCAGCGTAATCCCACTTACTGACAACTCTTACGCCCCATGAAAAATCATCGGCAAAAGGATTAGTCTCTACCCCTTCACACTCAACTTCATAACCACCTGCGCGGCAAGGCGACCCTGGAGACAGGAAACCTAATCCACGCCCAGCTCTGGCAACATTGCCACTGCGCACTGTTCCCGGTGCATTGAAGCGTAATTCATCCTGACTGGGCATATCGAGAATTTTATTCGCGCCAACTTCCGCTAATAATACCCATTGTTCGGCCCCCCAAGTAGGCCCCATAAATTTGGTAAACGTGGCCTGATACTGAACCGTGTCAAATAAGCGATAAGCTGAAATCTCTTCACCCAGAGCTGCGCCTCCAGGAATTTGTGATGTACCACTGGGAATTGCACCTATTGGCTCCAGTGTTGCATAGAGTAATTCAACATCGTCAATCTGTAATGGCTCATCAACTCGATAGGTCAACTCACCAGCAATCGAAAACCCACTTTCAGTAGAGGTATTAAAACTAAAACCAAACATCTGAATATCTTCCAAATATTCAAAAAAACCAGTGACTTCAATACCATCATGTGCGCGACCTGTAATCAAAGGCCGTTTGTTATGGTAATTAACAAAATAAAAACCAAACTCGGTATAATTCCAATCTTCAGCTAACCAAGATAACTTAATGCCATATTGTCCGCTGTCGCTGGCATCTCTATCAGCCGTACGTCTTGCAACCGTCCCAATGGTTCCCTCACCTGATTGCGAAAATCCAAGATGAATATCCGTTCCTGTCTCACCAGTAAAATCTCTTGTCGAGAAATATGTTCCTGGCTCATCGGTACGAAAATGTTCCCATTCAAACTGCACGTAAGCTTCCATATTAATCGTATCAGTCAGACCTAATGAGGCCCAAAGTGTATTTACCGGTATCAGTGCTTCTTTGATTTCTGCACCGGGAACACGCAACTTGGTGATATCAACAGCATTAATTTCTGACAAGCCATGCTGAATAAAAGTGCTCTCTCCCCAGCTAACAACCTGCTTACCAAGTCTTGCTTGCAGCGTTCTTTCACCTAAATCCCAAGTATCGTAGATATAGGCATCTAACAGGCGGTAATCTTCTCCCTGATAATCTAATGCACGTTTTGAGATAGGCTTGACTCTTTTCTCAGGATCGTCATTGAGTTCAAAATCATAAAATCCGGTTCCGCGAATAAAAAAACCGAAGCCACTGGTATGTTCCATACCGACTTCGGTGGTTATTTTTATCGCATTTGAAACGATATCACCTTTATCAAAATTCAAGTTACCATCATCATTATTGTTAGACCAAGCGCCCGTCAATTCAATATTTGAACCTGGAAGAACTGGGATTTCTCCTGCTTTGAGATTCAATAAATTGGTATGTCCAATACGTTTATCATCACGCTCTTCAACGCGCCAGCTGGTCCCTAAAGAAATTGTCGTATCCCAGCTGCCTTGCCAGTTTCTTGTACTAAGCTCAATAGCATTAACCATTGAGCTTGAGCAAAGTGCCATACCAACAGCCAGTGTACTGGCTGCTAATTTGGTACTTTTGGGTAAACTTAGTGTTAATTGTTTCTTCATTTGAATACCTTCCCCGCTTATCCTACGGCTTACCTGTTAGTTATTTGTAACCAAGTCATTATCAGACAAAATTATTTCTTTGAAACTTTCAAACCAGTCAAAGTTAGGTAATAACGAATAAAATCCTATTATGAAAAATCATCCGACCAGTATAAAGATCTTTTTTGAAGTTTTTTTAAGTTATAAAAATCAATACCTTATACCTATTTTGATTTTCTGCAACGCATCAAAATGGTAATAAAACAACTAAAGCTTAATGAGTTCTATTGCTTTTCCTGAAGCAAAATAGCGTAATCTGTACTTGCCAATCACTCCATCACGGGTGATATGGTTCACTAACAAATTTGCTGGAAACTGAACCTTTTTGCCACATAGGCTGGTTACATGCACCCATTTTACCTGTCCACGATAGTAATCCAGATAGGCATCGGATGAAATATTTAGATAAAAATCGACCGACTTAACTAAATCGTCTTGTCCCATTCCAATTCAATTAATCAATTAGTGATTCGAACTATTACGATTCTCCAGCACGCTATTATGACTGGATATCCTAAAATAAACTTACGCAAGTATATAACCATTTTTTCAGAATGAAATACTTATTTGATGAAATACAATTTTAAAAACCCTAATCGGTTAAAAAAAGAACCAATTAATAATCCTTTCATAATATCGGTTTACTCTTCGTAGCTTCAACAATGGCACAAAAACAAGATCTGTCATGCCAGTATAACTTTGACCAGAAATAGTCGCTAAAGCGCTTTAGCGGATTGATATTGACGGTATTAACTTGCGTATTAATAAGGATAGTTAAACAATAATGCGCAGGAGATTATACTAAGCCTGCTACACGTTTTTCTGAAGATTACGGCTCGTTGAATTATTCAGGAAAGAAAACAGAAAGTTGTACTAATAAAAAAGCCGAACACAAGGTTCGGCTTTTAAATGATATGGCGCGCATGGAAGGAGTCGAACCTCCGACCGCCTGGTTCGTAGCCAGGTACTCTATCCAGCTGAGCTACATGCGCGTAATTTTCACATCCTGTGAAAGGAGCGGTATTATCCTTGCAGTGATTTGTAATGTCAATGAGATTTAAAAATAATTTCTCTTTAACTAAACCACTTGGTTTTAACCGCATTTGCATACTGACAACAAAATAAAGTCAGTGGCGGAGAGAGAGGGATTCGAACCCTCGATGGGCGATAAAACCCATACTCCCTTAGCAGGGGAGCGCCTTCAGCCGCTCGGCCATCTCTCCATAATAAACTAAATCTTGCTGCGTTTTGCGGGGGTGAATACTACCTGATTAAATGTAAAAAGCAATCATTTTTTACAATAAAATCAGACTCATTTATCTAGATATGAATAACGTTCAATTATTCATCAGATGACATTTCTTTTTCGCGTTGAATTCGCATATAAATTTCTTCTCGATGAACAGAAACTTCCTTAGGCGCGTTAACACCAATTCGAACTTGGTTGCCCTTAACACCCAGAACAGTTACTGTAACTTCATCACCAATCATTAATGTTTCGCCAACACGACGAGTTAAAATCAACATTGCCAATCTCCTCAAAAATTTGGCTGTATTTAAAAACGCGTCCTACTAGTATTTGGTTCCCTATCTAAAAGGTGCGCAATTATAACAATAGACTATTTCATAGTCACTGTATTATTTTATTTGCTGAAAAATCTATTAAAAACAATATCTCACTGAATTTCAGTGCTATTGTTCACTAACCCAGCGTTCAACCCAAGCAAGTGCTTCATCGAGTTTAGCCAGGTTATTTCCACCACCTTGGGCCATATCGGGTCTACCCCCACCACGGCCATCAAGCATGGCTGACAGTTCTTTCATCAAATTTCCAGCATGATAACGGGGTGTCAAATCTTTTGTTACTCCGGTTATCAGGCTTAGCTTACCTTCTAATTCAGCAGCAAGAACAATTATGCCACTACCTAATTTACTTTTGAGTTGATCACTTAAGTCTCGTAGACCTTTTGCATCAACACCGTCAACTTTTACAGCTAGTAGCTTTACTCCTACAACATCTACTGCACGGCTTAACAGATCACCGCCTTGAGAAGCTGAAATTTTAAGCTTCAATTTATCAATTTCACGATCTTGCTTTTTAGACTTTACGATTAATTGTTCTACTTTTTCACTGAGCGATAATCGATCAGTTTTAAGTGATGACGCCAATTGATTAATTAGCCACCCTTGTTTTTGGGTATATTCAACTGCGCTGTCCCCAGTAATCGCTTCAATTCGGCGTACGCCAGAAGCAATTCCCTGCTCGCCTATCACTTTAAATAATCCGATATCTCCGGTTTGCTTAACATGTGTTCCGCCACAAAGCTCTACCGAAAAATCTGCCATTTTTAGAACTCTGACAGTTTCTCCATACTTTTCACCAAACAACATCATGGCACCAAGTTTTTTTGCCTGATCGATAGAGGTCAGTTGTGTTTCAACGGTATGATTTGCTCTAATCTGCTGATTGACAAGTTGCTCAATTTTAAATATTTCTTCCTCAGTTACCGCAACTGGATGCGAAAAATCAAAGCGCAATCGTTGACTATCGACCAAAGAACCTTTCTGCTCAACATGTTCACCAAGAATTTGTCTTAATGCGGCATGTAATAAGTGTGTCGCTGAATGATTAAGCGCAATTTCCTGTCTTTCGTGCGTATTTATTTTAGCACTTAAGGACTCACCTCGTTTAATCGTCCCTCGTCTGACAATACCACGATGTAAAAAAGCGTCTCTCAGCTTGATTGTATCAATTACTTCAAACTCGCTATCACTACCAAACAAAATACCTTTATCACCAACTTGTCCACCTGACTCAGCATAAAAAGGCGTTTTGTCTAATACAATTTCGGCTTTAGTATCCTGAGTAATCGCATCAACTAATCCACCTTCGACAATGAGCTGTTGAACAACAGCCTGACCTTCGATTTGTTGGTATCCCAAAAACTCAGTCTGCTCATTTAAATTAAGACTTTCATTATAGTCAGTAATAAATTGATTTTCTTCACGTCCTCGACGTTTTTGCTCTTCCATGCAAACATCAAATCCAGCTAAATCAACAGTTAAACCTTTTTCACGAGCTATATCGGCCGTGAGATCAATTGGAAAACCATATGTGTCATAAAGTTTAAAGAGGGTTTCACCTTGGATTTCACTCCCCTCAAGATGAGCAATATCTTGCTCAAGTATTTTCATACCTTGTTCAAGTGTTCGCGCAAACTGTTCTTCTTCTCGAAGCAAAGTCTCAGAAATAATTGACTGTTTTTGTCTCAACTCAGGATATGCATCTCCCATTTGTTGGACAAGCCCTTCAACCAAGCGATGAAAAAAGCTACCTTGTACGCCTAGCTTATTTCCATGACGAATAGCTCGTCGAATAATGCGTCGTAATACATAAGCACGCCCTTCATTACCCGGCATAACACCATCTAAAATCAAAAAAGAGCATGAGCGAATGTGATCTGCAATAACTCGTAAAGATTGATTCGTTAACGATTTAACCTCGATAATGTCAGCAATATAACGGATTAAATTATCAAATAAGTCGATCTGGTAATTATTATGAACATGCTGCATAACGGCAGCTATCCGCTCCAGCCCCATACCCGTATCAACCGATGGACGGGGTAGCGGCGCCATGCTGCCATCTTTGCTCCGGTTAAATTGCATAAAAACCAGATTCCAGATTTCGATATAACGATCACCATCTTCTTCGGGGCTGCCAGGTGGTCCACCTGCAACCTCTTCACCATGATCATAAAATATTTCGCTGCAAGGACCACAAGGACCAGTATCGCCCATTGCCCAAAAATTATCTTTGTCACCTAAACGAGAGAACCGGGTTTGATCAATTTTGATTTCGTTAAACCAGATGGCCTCTGACTCTTTATCATCATCATGAACCGTTACCCAAAGTTTCTCTTTTGGCAGCTTTAACACTTCAGTTAAAAATTCCCAAGCAAATTGAATTGCTTCTTTTTTGAAGTAATCACCAAAACTAAAATTACCCAGCATTTCAAAAAAAGTATGGTGTCGTGCAGTATAACCAACATTTTCTAAATCGTTATGTTTTCCACCAGCCCTAACACAGCGCTGTGAACTGGTAGCACGAGTGTAATTGCGCTTTTCAGTTCCCAGAAAACAATCTTTAAACTGCACCATCCCTGCGTTAGTAAACAACAATGTAGGATCATTGGCAGGTACGAGTGAACTCGAATCAACACGCTGATGCCCTTTACTTTCAAAAAAGGCTAAAAACGCTTCTCGAATTTCGCTGCTGGACATACTCACTGAAATTTCTCTCTACCTTTTGTTTAATTTTTAATATCAAAAACGGGTTAAATTTAACCCTGTTAAAGACCGCTCTTTTTAGCTTACACGATTATTAAGTTTAATTTCAGTTAATCACTGAGTTTATTCTTAAAGTGATGCATTGATACTTTAATTTGCTCACCAGAATATCCGCGATATCTTAAAAACCGTTCAATTTTTTGTTTGTCGCTCAGGCTATTTAAAGCTAACCCAGTGCTGAGTTTCTTTTTCATGGCACTATCACAATGTTGCTGCCATTCGATCTGCAAGGTATCGATTGTCTCGTTAATCAACTCATCCGACAATCCTTGCTGTTTTAACTCATAGCGAATGCGGATTTCACCAATACCTTTAGTCGATTTTGAGCGAAGATAAGCTTCGCAAAATCGCTCATCGCTGAGCCAATTATTTTCTAGTAAAAATGTAACGATCTGCTGAGTGTGTTTGGCAGAATATCCCTTTTGCTTAATTTTTTCAGCAATCGATTTTACTGAATATTCCCGTATACCAAGAAGTCGACAAGCATAGCCGATTCCTTTATTAATAACATTATCCGAAAGTGGTAGCTCTTCGCCTGATTGAGCGCTGTCATCAAATGCCACTGTTTAACACTCGCTCAGTAGCGGAAATATTCTAAAAGACATCTTAATCATAGGGCTATTCTAATCGATGAAATGTGAATCATCTAGTACCAATTTATAGCAATATCAATAATTTAAAGTAAAATTGATAGTAAATAGCTATAAATGGTTTAATTAGTAATCAAATCTATTTACCTGTGGCCAACTATTGTACTAACTGGCCTGGTGGAAACTTTTCGAGTAAGGCCTGTGCTTGGTTAAGTGCAAAAGTCATTCTTTCTTCAGGTGTATAGTTCTTGTAAATTTCCACTGGACTAGCCACTGTTCCTCGCCAAATAACCTGCTTTTTCTCTGGATCGACAATATCAAGCACTAAAGTTCCTATTTGTCTTTCGGTAACAACAGTAGTTGAACTATGTGGCAAACCATAAAAATAGGGATGAAAATCATCGGTGTAAAAAAATGGGCGATATCCCCAAGTATGATAAAAACGGTCTACATCAACTTTTTTATCCGTCACCATATGAGTCTTGAGCAGAAAATCAGCACTTTCAACACTTTCAGCCTTTTGAAAACCTCGTCGATTTAAAATTGTCTCAATGGCATTAGCCTGACGCTTGCTCTGTAGTGTCATAACCGGTTCTGACTTCATTGCTTCAGATTCGGGCTGGTTATCATTCTGAGCAACTATCCAAGCGTAGCTTTTCAAACTGGTAAAATCATAAGCAGTATCATAATCAGTAGTTACCCGCGGTTTAATGGCACAACCTGCGGTAAACATAAGTAGACTGATAATCAATACACTCTTAATTTGAAACATATTTTTTATTACCAAATTTATCTGATAGCTAAAATTTAATCGATACACAGTTACCTCACTTAAACGAATACTATTCGTGTTATGGTAGCTTATAAATATACTTACCCCTATTAGATAAGATTAATCCCTAAAACACTACTCTAAATGTGGATAAATTTAAATATTACAACCCTAAGTTGTATAATTCGGCAAAATTCACAGTTATTCCCTTAATTTTACGATCATTCCCTTATTTTTTAGCGCTGCCAACGATTAAATTCATCAGAGTACTGAGATAGCGATTCACAACGCTATTAATCTATTAGCCAACAGAACTATTAATGACTAACAGCGATTAATGCCGAGATCACAGCGGGCCCATTAACCTCAATGGCATTTTTCTAATTGCTTAAAATCAGGATATATTCAATAAACCGCTATTTATTAATAAATATCAAAAACTTAGTCATAACGTACTCAATGGGAGTAAGGCGATAAATTGAGCATCGTCACTGGTAAGGATATTTCGACAGGATAAATCTACCTATATTTATTTGCATATATTTATCCACCAATATTATCCAACCAAGATAGTTTCAGTTGTACAACCACTCTATGTCATTGAGCGTTAATCTTTAATCGGGCAAGTTTATCAGATTGGGCAGAAACAAATATTGAATGCTTGAGTTTACCCAAACAAATCAATCAAAGTGAGAATTTGGTCGCGATTTTGAATTAAAAACAGATTTAGATTTTAAGCTCACGACGATAAAGCAGCTTCAGTATCAATAAAAAAAGACCACTCAAAGAGTGGTCAAGGTTACTAGACTACTAGTTCTAGTAAAAGACTATCCATCCTTAGATAACCAATAAATCAAACAACCAGTTCAACTTGATAACGTAATTAAATTACCAGCAAAGACATAAACTCATTAACCGGCATTGCTTCAAATGCCGCTTTGTCATTACATAGACTAACAATTTCATCAGCATGTTTAGCAGGGAAGCGAGTTTTAACATTGCGCTCAAATTTCGCTTGAAGTACAGGTATGCCCTCTTCACGGCGGAATTTATGGCCAATTGGATATTCAACTTCAACCTTGTCAGTTGATGAACCATCAGTGAAGAATATTTGAATCGCGTTGGCGATACTGCGTTTTTCAGGATTTAAATAGTCCTCGGTATAACGCTTATCTTCTTCAACCATCATTTTTTCACGTAATGCATCAATTCGTGGATCAGCAGCAACATTGGCTTCATAGTGATCGGCTTCTAATGCGCCAAAAATTAAACCAATAGCCACCATGTATTGTAGGCAGTGATCGCGATCAGCCGGATTATGCAGCTCGCCTTTTTTACTGATAATGCGAATTGCAGATTCATGTGTTGTTAATTCAACACGCTCAATTTCATCTAATCGATTAGCAACTTGGGGATGCAGCGTCATTGCGCACTCAACCGCAGTTTGCGCGTGGAATTCTGCTGGGAATGAAATTTTAAACAAAACATTATCCATTACATATTCGCTGTAACCTCGTTGGAATTTAAACTCATTACCGCCGAATAAAACATCATAAAAACCCCAGGTTTTCGCACTCAATACCCCAGGGTATCCCATTTCACCAGTTTGGGTAATTAACGCCAGTCTTACCGCTCGACTGGTTGCATCACCCGCAGCCCAAGATTTTCTTGATCCTGCATTTGGCGTGTGACGATAGGTACGCAAGCTTTGACCATCGACTAAGGCTTGTGAAACGGCATCCATAATCATGTCGCGATCACCGCCTAACATTTGTGCAACAACGGCCGTTGATGCCAATTTAACTAAAACAACATGATCCAGACCAACACGGTTGAAGCTGTTTTCAAGTGCCATAACACCTTGAATTTCATGCGCTTTAATCATTGCCGTTAACACATCTTTCATAGTTAGTGGTGCTTTACCATTTGCAACAGCTTGACGTGATAAATAATCAGCTACAGCTAAAATCCCCCCCATGTTATCTGAAGGGTGTCCCCACTCGGCAGCAAGCCAGGTATCATTGAAATCTAACCAACGGATAATACAGCCAATATCAAATGCCGCTTTGATTGGATCCATTTCAAACTGTGTTCCTGGAACTCGCGCACCATTAGGTACAACAGTGCCTGGTACAATAGGTCCTAAATGCTTAGTACATTCAGGATATCTTAATGCCAATAAACCACAGCCTAAAGTATCCATTAAACAATAACGCGCAGTATCATAAACATGATCATTTTCAATAACATAATCGGTGACATAAGCGGCAATATCTTTGATAGGCTGATCGTAATCGGGCTTAATATTCGACTCTACATTTGCACTCATTAATTAGTACTCCAAAATTCAAAAAAATATATCCCGTACTTTGAGAAGAGCATACGGGATAAAATAAAAGTAAAAGAAAAAATCGATTAACGATCGCTGATTGGTATCCAGGTTTTATTTTCTGGACCGGTATAATTAGCACTGGGACGAATAATTTTGCCATCAACACGCTGCTCCATGATGTGCGCAGCCCAGCCTGTAATTCGTGACATAACAAAAATTGGAGTGAACATTGCCGTAGGAATGCCCATCTGGTGATAGGAAACAGCAGAAAACCAATCCAGGTTAGGGAACATTTTTTTCTCATTCCACATAACACTTTCTAATCGCTCAGCGATATTAAATAAGTTCATATCACCTGCAGTTTCAGACAACTCTTTAGCAACTTGCTTAATCACTTGATTTCGCGGATCGGAAACCGTATAAACCGGATGACCAAATCCGATCACAATTTCTTTTTTCGCTATGCGAGCTTTAATATCAGTTTCAGCTTCATCTGGAGAGGCATATCGCTTTTGAATTTCTAACGCAACTTCGTTTGCGCCACCATGCTTTGGTCCACGTAATGCGCCAATTGCACCACTAACGGCTGAATATATATCAGATCCCGTTCCAGCAATTACTCGTCCAGTAAAAGTTGAAGCATTAAACTCATGCTCAGCATATAAAATTAGTGAAGTGTGCATTGCACGTTCCCACTGCTCACTAGGCTTTTCACCATGTAATAAATTGAGGAAATGTGCCCCAATTGAGTCATCATCTGTTTCAACATCAATACATTTACCATTGTGGCTGTAGTGATACCAAAACAATAACATTGAACCAAATGATGCCAGTAAGCGATCAGAAATATCTCTGGCATCAGCTGCCGCCTGCTCTTCTTTTTCAGGTAAAACAGTACCTAATACGGAACAACCCGTACGCAATACATCCATTGGATGAGCCGAAGCAGGGATTGCTTTTAACACGGTCTGTACCGCTTGTGGTAAACCGCGCATAGATTTTAATTTACGCTTGTAATTTATTAATTCAGCTTTGCTGGGTAGGCGGCCGTGAATTAACAAATGGGCAATTTCTTCAAATTCAGCAGTTTCAGCAAAATCTAAAATATCATAACCACAATAGGCCAAATCATTCCCTGAACGACCAACCGTACATAAGGCGGTATTTCCTGCAGCTACACCAGATAATGCAACCGATTTTTTCGGTTTGGGTAATTGAGTTTGGGTTGATTCAGTCATATTATTTTTCCTTATTGTTTGCAAATAATTGATCAAGTTTTTGCTCGTACTCGTGATAATTTAAATAATCATACAATTCTTCACGGGTTTGCATAATCTCAACGACATTACGTTGATGGCCATCATTGATCAAAGCTTGATAAAAAGTTTCTGCGCCTTTGTTCATTGCGCGGTAAGCACCACAACAATAAAGCACAATATCAACACCCACTTCGGCCAGTTCAGGTGTTGAAAAAAGTGGCGTTTGGCCAAATTCAGTGATGTTGGCTAAAATTGGTGCATTAACCGCTTGTTTAAAAGCCGCGTATTGTGACAGCTCACTCATGGCTTCTGGAAAAATCATATCAGCTCCAGCCTCCAGACAAGCATTTGCTCTATCAATCGCAGACTGCATACCTTCAACCGCCAAAGCGTCAGTACGCGCCATAATGACAAAACTTTCATCGGTACGTGCATCAACAGCCATCTTGACCCGGTCGACCATTTCCTGCATTGAAACAATTTCTTTTCCAGGACGATGACCGCATCGCTTGGCGGCAACTTGATCTTCAATATGACAACCCGCAGCACCAAACTTAATTAATGAACGAATCGTTCGCGCAATGTTAAATGCACCACCAAATCCCGTATCAGCATCAACCATTAAAGGCAGATCGCAAACATCGGTTATACGTCGTACGTCAGTCAACACATCATCAATGGTGCTGATGCCTAAATCAGGCATCCCCAAAGAATTGGCAGCAACACCGCCACCCGATAAATAAATCGCTTTGTGTCCCGATTTTTTTGCCATGTGCGCAGTAAACGCATTAATTGTACCGACCAACTGGAGTGGCTGACTTTCAGCAACTGCTTGTCTAAACTTACTACCTGGGCTCATAGAATTTTTCATAAAAATTCGCCTCCTATTGATTAAAACTAAAGCATCAACTCAAGTGGATTTTCTAAAATATGTTTAATTCGATTCACCAATTGAGCACCAGTAACACCATCAACACATCGATGATCCATTGCCAATGTTATGGTCATCATGGTTTTGATAACAACTTCACCATCTTCAATCACCGGTCGCTGATCAGCAGCACCTACCGACAAAATGCCTGACTGCGGTGGATTGATGATAGAAGTAAATTCTCGAATACCAAACATCCCCAGGTTAGAAATGGTGAATGTTCCCCCCTGAAATTCATTAGGTTTTAAACTACCTGACTTAGCTTTATTAACTAAATCGCTACAGTCTTGACTAATTTCGCGCAATCCTTTTTTCAAACAAGATTTAACAACTGGGGTAATTAATCCACCATCGATTGCAACCGCGATTGAAATATCAACATCAGAAAATTTTAAAATTTTATCGGTATCCCACATAACATTAGCATCGGGAACCTGTTTAAGTGCTAAAGCGACCGCCTTAATAACAAAATCATTAACAGTGAGCTTTTTCTCATTTTCATTTTGTGAATTAATTTGCTGTCTTAAAGCCAACAATCCATCAAGCGCACAATCAACCGACATGTAAAAATGTGGAATGTATTGGCTTGATTTTGACAATCGATCGGCAACCGTGCGACGCATACCCGACAACGCAACTTCTTCAAACTCAGGCAACAATTCACGTGTGACATCAAACTGATAATCAGCGGCCACCGCAGTCGTAGCAGTTACAGTCGCAGGCTCAGTGATTCCAAGTGCTTTGCGAATGTCTTCTTTAGTGATTTCACCGCGTTCACCAGTCCCGCTAATAGCAGCCACATCAACACCAGATTGAAATGCCATGCGTCTGGCAATCGGTGAAATTTTAGTATCAGCTTTAATTTCGCGAACTAATCTTTCAGCAGGTTCTTCTTTAACAGCAGGCACAGCAGCCATTAAATTTTGCGGCGCGCTAGTTGCTGTTTGTTCAGACGTTTCAGCTTGTGTAGTAGTTGCGGCAGGAGCTGTATCACTACCAACAACTTTTAATTCAGGTACAGATTGAACTTTCTCAACGCTTTCACCTTCTGCCGCCAAGGTAGCAATAACGCTACCAACCGCGATATCACCAGTGCCGTCAGCAACTAATAATTCTTTAATCACACCAGCAACGGGGGATTCAAATTCAACAGTGACTTTATCCGTTTCGATTTCAGCAACAATGTCGCCAACCTGAACACTATCTCCCACAGCAACATTCCAGCGAGAAATCATTCCCGCTGTCATGGTTGGAGATAATTCAGGCATTAAAATTTCATTTGACATAAGTTATCTCCTCAATTTATTTCAAATAGGCTCGAGCACAAGCATTCAAAATTGCTTCGGCATCAATTTGATAATGACTAAACAGATCAGGAATATCACCAGACTGTCCAAACTTGGTAACACCCAGGCTTTGTGCTCGATGTCCATGAACACTGCCCAGCCAAGAAAGTGTGGCGGGGTGAGAATCACAAACACTAACAATCGTGGCATGGGGTGATAATGGCGCCAGTAATGACTCGACTACGGATGGTTGCGCAGCATGTTCCCGGATATTTTGCTGCCATTGATTATATAAACGATCAGCCGAAGTAATCGCCAATAAACCTGCTCCTGGTATATCTTTAACCAGTTCATCAAATGCAGCTATTGCTTCAGGTGCAACCACACCGGTATAGGCAATAATAATTGATGCATCATCAGCCGGTTTTCTTAACCAATATCCGCCATCAATAATGCCTTGCTTTAATTCCGCCGACATTTCTCGTGGTTGTTGATCAATAGCCCGCGTTGATAAACGGAAATAAATGGAGTGGCCATAGGCCTGCTGAACAAAATCTAATGAATAGTTCATTAATACGGTTAGTTCATCGGCAAAAGCAGGCTCAAAGTAAGTCAACTTATCTTGTGCCATGGCAATCATTGGCGTATTGAATGATTGATGCGCACCACCTTCTGGCGCTAATGCAATACCTGATGGCGTTGCGGCCAAAATAAAGCGCGCATCTTGATAACAGGCATAATTCAGTGCATCCAGACCACGGCAAATAAACGGATCGTACAAAGTACCAACCGGAATTAATTTACAACCAAAATGACTCGCCGTTAAACCCAATGAAGCTAAAATGGTAAACAGATTGCTTTCTGCTATGCCCAGTTCAATATGTTGACCTGAAGGTGACTGAACCCACTTTATAGGCGAAGGGACTTTTTCATCTTTGAAAGTATCTTGCTTATCATTGGTATGATAAACCCCTCGTTTATTTAACCAGGCGCTTAAATTAGTTGATGAAGCAACATCGGGTGAAGTTGTTACCACTCGATTCGCTAGTTCATCTTTACTGCTTGACAGCTCCTGCATTAATTTACCAAACACAACTTGCGTTGAAACTTTGGCCCCCGATGGCACCTTTAAGTCGGTTACGGGTAATACATCGTTTACTGCATCAAATTTTTTGCGTTGTAAAAATTCAACATCAGCAAAATAAGTTTCGATTTCTTTTTCAGAAATGCTCATACCGGCAAACTTATCCCACTCGTTGCCTTCTGCAATATTTAACTGCTCTTTAAACTGCTGAATTTGCGGCGCTGTCATTTGGCCTGAATGATTATCTTTATGTCCAGCAAGTGGTAATCCCCACCCTTTCACCGTATAGGCAATAAAACACACCGGCGTTTCATCGGTATTTTTTTCAAACTCTTCAATCAGGTATTCCAAATCATGGCCGCCCAGATTAGTCATTAAAGCCTGTAACTGCTCATCCGTATGACTTTTTAAAAACTGAGTTAATCCCTTAGTACCTTTTAAATCTTGTTCCAAGCGTGCACGCCATGCATCACCACCTTTAAAGGTTAAGGCTGAATATAACTGATTAGGACACTCATCAATCCATTTTTTTAATGCATTACCAGCAGGGCCTTCAAATGCTTTTTGCATTTTTTTACCATATTTTAAGGTAACAACCCGCCAGCCAACACTGTTAAAGAAGTCCTGTATGCGCTGAAACAACTCATCATTAATCACACCATCTAGACTCTGTCGATTATAATCAACAATCCACCAGGTGTTTTTTAAATCTTTTTTCCAGCCTTCCAACAGTGCTTCATAAATATTGCCTTCATCCAGCTCAGCATCGCCCAACAGAGCAATCATTTTGCCTTTGCGCTGTTCACTATCAACTAATCCATGATCAAACAAATAGTCTTGCGCAATTGACGAAAACAACGTCGCAGCAACACCCAGTCCAACAGAGCCAGTAGAAAAATCTACATCATCCTTATCTTTAGTTCGCGAAGGATAAGACTGAGCGCCACCAAATGAACGAAAGTTTTCTAACTGCTCTAAAGACTGGTTGCCTAATAAGTATTGAATAGCATGAAATACGGGAGAAGCGTGCGGCTTAACCGCAACTTTATCTTCCGCTTTTAAAACATGAAAATACAATGCTGTCATAATGGTAACCATCGAAGCCGACGAAGCCTGATGGCCGCCGACTTTTACGCCGTCGCGTGATGGTCGAATATGGTTAGCGTTATGTATCATCCAACTGGCTAGCCATAAAACTTTTTTCTCCAGTTCAGACAAAACATTTAAATCTAATGCTTTGGCCTGAGGAGCTGTTTTGGTAGCCGTATTTTGCTTACGATTCGCCAATTTTTAAACTCCCCCGAATTTCAACATTATTTTTGATTGTCATTGCATTAGGGCTATAGTTAACCGCTTTTTGACGCAGTTGTTCAAACTGCTCAGGCGTGCCATCACCAACAACTTCAATTTCATATTCAATTTTTTCAAACGGAATGGGGGCACCTTCGCGTGCATTCAAAAATCCCGCTAAATCCAGCTTGCCTTTTACCGACACCTTAAGCGACTCTAATTGAATTTCCATCACTGATGCGCCAACAGTAAAACCAACTAAAATACAAGCGCCCATACCTGACAGTAAATACTCCTGTGGGTTTGGCGCATGATTAGTTCCTAATAATTGACGTGGCTCATCAATTGTCCAACTAAAGTCTCGACTAACTTTATGTGGTCCAATTTCCATAGGTAAAGTTCTAACTTTAGATCGTGTTCCACTTTGCCAATCGAGTTCGACACCATAACTGGCGATACCTTCTTCAGGTGAGTTTTTAACTTCGTTGACAAATTCACTGAGTGCTGAGACCGAAATGTTATTACGCATTGGTTTACTCCTAATTATTCTGCTATTTTCGCTAATGCTTGTTCAAAGTCGTTAATTAAATCCTGGGGATCTTCAATGCCAACTGATAGGCGAACACATCCGGGATAAATACCCATTTTTTCTCGCTGACTGCTAGTAAACGAAGCCTGCGAAGAGTTGAACGGTAAACTCACCAATGATTCAACACCGCCAAGGCTAGTTGCTGACTTCACATACTTTAAATGTTTTAATAAATTCAATGCCGCCTGATCACCGCCATCAACAACAAAAGAAATCATGCCACCACCGAGTTTGAGTTGTTTGAGTGCCAGTTCAGCATCGGGATAAGAAGCCAGTTTGGGGTAAATCACTTGCTTGATTTGTTTATGATTTTCAAGATACTGCGCCAACGCATAAGCCGACTCTTCATGCGCTTTCATACGAATGCTTAAGGTTTTTAAACCGCGTTCTAACAGGTAACTGGCATGAGGGTCGAGATTGCCACCAAAGTTCAGCAGCTTGGGCCAAACCATATCGACTAATTTACGGCTGCCGACCACAACACCGGCTATCAGGTCACTATGGCCGTTTAAATATTTTGATGCCGAGTGGACCACCAGATCAACCCCCCAGTCCAGCGGGCGACAAGAAATAGGTGTAACAAAAGTCGCATCAATAATGACACGTAGATTATGCTTTTTACCAAGAGCAACTAACTTTTCAAGATCGGTCAGTTTCAATAATGGATTAGTCAGTGCTTCAAAGTACAATACTTGCGTATTGGGTTGAATGGCCGCTTCAATCGCCTCAAAATCTTTCGGATCAACATAAGTTGTCGACATTCCCCAATTAGGAAAATCAGAATTGAATAAGCTATGTGTACCACCATAAAGCTCATTTGAAGCCACCACATGGCCGCCACGATCAACCAATGCCATTACTGCAGCGGTAATTGCAGCCATACCAGAACTAAACACCAATGCAGACTCGGCATTTTCAAGTGCTGCAATTTTTTGCTGTACCGCCCATTGATTTGGGTTGCCATAACGCGTGTAAATGAAACGATCACGCGCATGACCCTCTTCGATAGATTGGTATTGGTCTTCATCTAGCAAAAAAGTCGATGTTTGATAAATTGGTGTACCAACAGCACCTGTTCGCGGATCATCCGTTGTTCCGGCATGAACAGCCTTGGTTGAGTCACCTGTTTGAGTAAAACTTTTTTCATCTAAACCAGGTCCTGCTTCGCGTACCCGTTTCAGGTTTCCCACCCAGTTCAGGTCCTCAGTCAAAGCGCTCTGGCTACGCTTATCGCCTCTTACATTATTATTTGTCACGAAATAATACCTCATTTATTGGTTATGAGGCATATAAAGCAATTAACAGGCCAACTTTATTTTTACTTTAAAATCAATAAGTTAAAAACAAAGTAAAATTAAGCTGAATGCGTTATGTAATATAATTATTACACTCCGACAGCCTAAATTGCGGTTAACGCAGAGAAAATAAGGCTTGCACAGGCGATTAGTTTATCAGTACTATATGTAACACATTTGTTACGCGTAATGTTTTTATGACAAGCTATCAGACAATCGATGTTCAATCAGAAAACAGACTAGGGATAACTTACGAAATTCTCAGCGTTTTTGCCGAATTAAATATTGATTTAATCGGTTTAGAAATGCAAACCTATCATACCTTTTTGCAGTATCACAGTCACGAAACAGATCTGAATACCATCCAGATAAAACAAAAAATATTACAAATACCGGGGGTAAAAAAGATTGTCGATATTGAGTTTTTACCCAGTGAAGCCAAGCGATTGCACCTCGATGCCCTACTCTCAAACTTACCCGATCCGTTATTTGATATTGACGAGTCTGGACAAATACTCAAGGTAAACCATGCAGCCGTTGAGACACTTGGATTGAACGAATCAGAAATTTATCAACGAAATATTACTGATTTTTTCTCAGAGTCCATTGAAAGATTACTCCACGCAGACAATGCTTCTATTGAACTAACTTGTATGGATACCAACTATTTTGCCGAAATTATTCCCATCATTTCGCAATATAATGAAAAAAAACAGGTTAAAGGTGCGGTCATCACTTTAAAGCGACCTGAACGCTTAGGTTTAACCATTTCATCCATGCAACAAAACCGCTTTCAAGGCAGCACTATCGTTGCGCAATCCAATGAAATGCTCGATATTCTTGCCAAAGCCAAACGCTTTTCAGAACTCGAATTACCTATATTAATTACGGGTGAAACAGGCACAGGAAAAGAGATCCTCGCTAAATCCATTCACGAAAACAGTTCACGTAAACAAAACCCATTTTTAGCCATCAACTGTGCAGCCTTGCCAGAAAATCTGCTAGAAAGTGAACTCTTTGGTTACTCTTCGGGGGCCTTTTCAGGTGCATTAAAAAGCGGTAAACCCGGTTTATTTGAGCTAGCCAATGGCGGCACATTGTTTCTTGATGAAATTGGTGAAATGTCACCTTATTTGCAAGCGAAATTGCTGCGATTTTTACAAGATTATACGTTTCGGCGTTTAGGTAGCAACAAAGAAAGAACCGTTGATGTGAGAATTATCAGCGCAACTCATCGCAAGCTTAATACTTTGTTTAAAACCAATCAGTTTCGTGAAGATCTTTACTATCGACTAAATGTGCTCAGTATTATTATTCCACCACTTCGCGAAAGAAAAGGTGATATAAAACTACTCGCCCAGCATTTCGTAAAACTGGCCGGCATTCAGGTTAACCGCAAAAACTGTAGTATCAGTGAACAGGCAATTAAGCGACTAGAGGCGCACCACTGGCCCGGTAATATTCGTCAATTGCAAAATCTGATTTTTCGCTCCGTTGCTATTTCAAATAGCAATTTACTCGGCGCTGAAGATTTATTATTTAATACCGCCAAAACCCAAGCCTCAAACCAAAGTCTGGCAAACCAAAGCCTAGAATCGGAAATTACCAGTTTAAAACAAGCCACCGAAGACTTTGAACGAAATCTGTTATCTAAAATGATGGAGCGCTATCCTTCAACTCGCAAATTAGCCGAAAGACTTGATGTGTCACACAACACTGTTGCACTTAAAATGAAAAAATATCGATTGCGATAGGGCACGAATTAATAAAATAACTCGTGCCCGTTCATCCCGCTACTTTTCCTTATCCTGATAAAAATAATCTTTTTTATCTAATGAGGCATTAGAAATATACTGATGTACCGTTGCTTGCTTTAAGGGCAAAACCGTCTCGCCATGCTGCAGGCTCAATAATACCTGGCGCTCATCGGGTGCCTCATCAATGGTAATGTTTAACCAAATCGGATTATTGGCGGTGGCGGGTGCTTGCGCATGTAGTTGCTCAAAGAGTGGAATAATTTCATTCGATTCCAAAAACACTTCGTGCAATGCCGGTTCGCCATAAGGCGGCATCCATGTGTAACGAAACGTCACCGGAACCACACGCGTTTGCTCGGCGATTTCTGTCGATAAAGGGTAGAAAAAATAATCCATTTCTCCATTAAAATACTCAATCGAGTTCATCAACTTGGGGACCCGATTGGGGATAATAAAACGCGGCTGCCAATGATAACGTCGCTGATAACGTGACCATAAACCCAGTGGAACGCCATAGTGTTTTAAATAGTCGCGTTGTGCTTCGTTGGTAGTTTCCTCAATGATGTTATTAATATAGTCTAAACGACCACTCTCATCCGTTTTTGACAGTGCCGACCAAGGCAAATCAACCTTGTCAGCCTGACCAAAAAATACCTGGGTAATTTTATCAGCCCCCTGCAACCAAACAGCAACCTCTCCACCAGGAGCAACCCCTAAATTAATCTTTCGATAGGTTTCTTGTCGCTGACCTTTTAAACTATAAAAACCCGCTTGAAAATAAGCCAGTATTTCATCATAAGGCAGCGCAAAGCGCCCTTGGTAAAACGCATCTTCCGTATAAGAGTAAAAACGCACCGACACATGCGTGGGCAAAGCTTTATAATCGGCACCAACAACATGGGTTGATTGACCTGGGCCCCAACCTCTTCTTANTTGGTAAAACGCATCTTCCGTATAAGAGTAAAAACGCACCGACACATGCGTGGGCAAAGCTTTATAATCGGCACCAACAACATGGGTTGATTGACCTGGGCCCCAACCTCTTCTTAATACACGGCGATCTGGAATATACAACGAACTGCCATCTACCAGTTCAAAGTCTCCTTTAATAATTTGCATCGGAAACCCTTTCGGCCCGCTGTCTGAGGCCAGCCAGTTAAATTTTGTTTTTTTCATTGGTGTTTCTCCACAACCCATTAAAATAAGTAAAATAACCCCCACCCAACGTCTGTAATGTCGCGCCAGCCAGCCAATACACCGGATTCCATAAGCCGGTTGTTGATTTTCTTTTAGCAATAAAGTCATGCCTAATGCTATTACTTGCCTAACCCGCATATATCTTTCGCCCTCGCTTGTTGCCTTTTATATTGGGCTTATTTGCCGCAATTAATCCGCCAACCAGCGTATAGTGTGCCGAATAATGACAATAATCATGGCGCAGCCAGCGCAGCCAGTCGGGATTATTCCGCTGAAACCAGTGACTTAAGCAAGAATGATTATTTTGCGCATAACTTAATAGCGAATCATACACAGGCATTAAACGAGAGGGAATTGACTCTTCTTGTATACTTGATAAAAACACCATGCCCGCTGCTTTAGCAAATTCGGCCATAATATGCAGTGGAATTTTATCATAGTCATGGCGGATGTGGCGGCGTGTCACCAATAGCTTATTTTTAGCAGGCGGCGGCGGGATCCCTTGATGATAACTCATTGGTGACAGATTATATTGAGGCGGCGAGCTGATAGCGATTTCATTGGGATAATACCAGCCTTCATCAATGAGTTGAGCGCGATCTTGCTCTAGCGCAGAGTGACTATATGCATGATTAATTTCTAATTCAACTTCATCACTGCTGGGGGCATAACTGCCACCAATATCCGAATGCACGCCGGGCAAAAATATCTCTTTGCCCCGGCTACCCGCACTTTTTATATTGGTGAGGGAAAAATTAGCGCGGTGCTCATCGGCCGCCACCAGATGTATCACCTTTTTAACCGCCACATGGCTAATGGCATCGAGCTTTAATGAACGCGTGTCATTGGCATGTGACAAACCTTCGGAGGCCACCGTATCGTATAATCCCACAAAGGCAACACTTAAATTAGCGGTAGCTATTTGGTAACTTTCGGCTCTTAGCCGATGTAACAGCTTTTTAACCACCACCGCTTGATAAATATAATAACGCGCCGCCGCCGCGCCGCGACTAAAGCCAAAAACATCAATCACCAGTTTATCAATTACCGTCTCTTCTTTAACAACGCTTTTAATCTCTTCTAACGTTTCAGTAATCCCTTTTTCAACCTTTTTTTTCACCCCGGTACTTTGCGTGCCAAAGGCATAACCCACCGTACTGTCTTTTTCTAAATCTCGAGTACCAATTCCTTCAATATAAACACTTAAACTATGTTCAAATTTAGGTGAGACATCGACATAATGTTCCATTTTAGCCACATTGGTTATT
>NZ_JBFDAH010000019.1:0-100274 GCF_040719265.1 Aliikangiella maris
CGATGCTATTTTCGTCTAGCTCTTCAATGTAATTAGTATAGTGACGAAGAGCGTCAAGCAATAAAGTCACTTCGGTATATGGCAGTTTTAAGTCTATTGTTTGCATAGTTAACTCCTTAGTTTATTTTGATAGCATGTTCTCTAACTTTATCCATTAGCGCATGAAATTCGCTCAATTTCATTGTTCGCTCTGGAGCTAGCATATAGTGCGTT
Source organism: Aliikangiella maris (assembly GCF_040719265.1). Lineage (NCBI taxonomy): Bacteria > Pseudomonadati > Pseudomonadota > Gammaproteobacteria > Oceanospirillales > Pleioneaceae > Aliikangiella > Aliikangiella maris. The sequence goes on from NZ_JBFDAH010000019.1 coordinate 214, forward strand.
TCATGATTTGGCCGCTTGTCAATTACAAACTTGACGCCTGGCGGCAGTGGTGTCCCTTTGCGAATTTTCCAAGTATTTTTCTTTCCTTGTGGCAGCGATGAAAATGCGCTAATTCCATTTCCATCTGCGATTATATATTTGATACCTGCGCGATCCTGAATTTTCGCATCTTTATTTGGTCTGATGTTATCAAAACGCGGTGATTTAGAGTTGCCAAACCTATAAAGGTCAAGAAACAGTTCGGTATGATCTGTAATAAATATTTCTTCTGGTGTAAGCACTTAAATCCTCCTTTATTAGTACGATGATTGTTTTGAGTCATAACGTCAACTGGAGCTGATTGTTATATTTTTTTGTACGATTGTGTTTTCTCAGACCATACATATTCATTTTCGTAGTCTTCTAGATCTAGCACATCTATAAAACGACTGCACTTATTTAAAACAGCACCCAGTGACACGTAGTTCCAATTTTCGGAATCATTTAGGTATTCCTCAGTTTTTTCTCCGGAAAAGATATTCCAACCACTATAATTTTCTTCGCTCTCTTCAGGTTGTTCTCTATATAGTTGACCCACTGGCTTAAGATCATTTAGAACTTCAGATGTTACATAACAACGCGGCAAGTATTTTTCCACTAAATCCGGCGCACTGTCTTCAATATCAGTTTGCATTATGTTTTTTTCATCAAACTCAATTACATCCTGATATTTAAGATCCGGTATATAATAAGGGTCATTATCCAAGGTTCCGGTGTATTTACTACCTTCTTTTTTTGTAATGATCACCCACATTCGTTCAGCAGACCATCCCTTATCGTTTTCTACATCACAGGAAAACATAAGCTTTACAATGTTTCCAACAGATAAGCTTTTTAAAACTGCATTCGAAGGGATATAAAATGTATAAGGAGCACTCTTAGCAATCTTAGTTACATCTTCTAGTTCCCACGTTTTCTGCACAAGCTTCACCTTAAAATATAACGCTAAGCTAAGCGGAAAAATACAGTTTGGCTAAAATGCGCGAAGCGCGAGCCAACTATAATTTTTCCGATTAAGCGCCTTGTTAGTTCACTTTCCACACAAATGCTCTGCAAATAATTCTGACCATTTGTATTTCTGTACGTTTTTACCATATTCTGTGACGTTTTCTACTAGACCATGTGACTCAAGGACTTTTACCTGTTGCTCTAGATTATTGTGGTCTTCTACGTAATAAGCTAGGTACTTGCCACTATGGTTAAAAATGCCACTTTTATTTAAGATAAAAAACTCTCTGTGAAACTCATAATCAGGATTAAGCAAATCTTGCTTCATTTCAGTTAACAAAGTTTGGTGTTTTGCCCATAAAGCATCAAAAAATCGCTTAGTCTCATTTACTTGCTCTTTTTGCTTGCGCTTATCCGTATATTTATTGCCAAAATAAGTTCCCGCAGCGCCAGTAGCACTTCCTACGAGAAATCCAACGGCTAGGCTAAAGTAATCCATGCTTTCCTCAGTGAACTAACGCCCGTTTAATTTGAGAGGCGCTTTTTGCCGATTCAAATTCAAACACTGGTTAGGGTGCATGAAATCGGAATGCCTCATATTATTTAGCACCATATAACAGTGCAATGGATGCAGCAGCAGCGAAATCATTTGCAATATAACGGCCTACAACTTCACCATTTATATAGATTTTATTATTCTTGTACTCACCCAAAACATTGTTCTTTAAGTCTGTAACAGTACCGTTTTTAAATACGGCAATTTTTTCATCATTAATGTTGTAGATAAATCCCTGCTCTACATGCTCATCATAAGATCCTAATCGTTTTCGCTCAGGTCGTGACCACGCAACCCCAGCTCTAAAAATTCCTATGACCTTTTCATTGAGATCATAAAATGTATTCATGTCCATGATTAAGCAGCCCCAACGCTCACCGCAGGCGTGCGATGTTTTGCATCGCTTGCCTGTATTTGTTAAGACTACATTCTAATTCTAACATGGCGGAGTGGGCTATTACTCCAGGACGGATATGTGTCGCAATTATATTCTGCGGAATCAATATAAATGGCAAGTCCCTTACCTGCCATTTGAGCAGCTAATGCTAATGATATGTTGTGCTTACCGGCAGTAGAATTTGCAATCGTTACCCACTTACCAACAGTTGCACCTTCAAACTTTCCAACAAGATATACGTTGTCAGTTTTGTTTCCATTTGTAATAACTTCAAAACCTCCAACAGCATAGTTACACCAACCTTCTGCGAATGCCGTCGTCGAGAACTGAAACAATGATAGAATGATAAATATTTTAAAAAAACGATTAATCAATTTTTTCTCCTAGTAGTTTTAACGCTTATTGAATGCAGCAAAGCAATATAATCCGCAATAGACATTCACTTCATTTTGAAATTCATTAATTATTTCAAAAGTTTACCTTAAATTAACCGATTAGCAAAGTGCGGAAAGGTTGCTTTACTGCTTATAAACAACAATCGCATTTAAGAATATAATTTTATTTTCAATCAGTTAAAAAATAATTAAGCAATGTATCATGCAATCGCTTGAACGTAACGACTTATTCAAGTGGTATAAAATAATCTAAAACAAGGATGTTTCACCATGAATAGTCAGCAAAAACCTAAGAGACTTACTCAAGTTAGAAATAAAATTCGTGCTTTAAATTACTCACTCCAAACAGAAAAAACGGTTCAAGAATTACTGGGGCATTCAGATGTGAGGACGACTCAAATTTACACCCATGTACTCAATAGAAATCCAACTGGCACTTTAAGCCCGTTGGATAATCTTTAATTCATTTTATCCATAATTTAATTAAGGTGTTTAAGTTTAAAAAAAGAAACAATATTTTTAAAATAAAAGATAAAAGTCATTTCACTTTTTTATTTTTTCAGCCCATCTTTTATGCACAAAATGTTATGCACAAAATGGCTTTTTATGATAGTCTAACTAAGCTTACGGTTGGAAAAGGTTAAGCCGACTTGCGAAGGAATAATTGATTAAAATGATTGATTAAAAAACTGAATCAATCGATTATTTTTTAATTTAATTGTTTCGTCGAAAAGCAGGTCAGTAAAAACCGCCAACCTTTCAGTTAGCGGCCATTCAAGATGTGGATATATTCCCTCTAAGTCCGTTATCTCTATTCAAAAGATTATTTTTCCTGTTCAAAATAAATATTAGCTTGATCTCGAAGCATTTGCCCAGTCACTTGAATACTATTTGCTTCTTGTTGATCGAGCCAGAGCATGACCTTTTTACCGACTTCTTTACTTTTTGGGTAACAGAGCTCGGGATCTTTAACATAAATATTAGGCCGCAACATACCACCAATTTCATATTGAAAACACCAATAGTAGTTGAGTTGTTCAAGTCGATGATCAACCCAAAAGCCAAAAAGTATGCGACTGACAAAAAATACAATGATGCTACCAATTGATACATAGTAGAATACTTTTTTCTCAATATCCGTCACTTTACTCAATATAAACTTTATTGCTAAATATATGATGTAAATAGAAAAGGGTAAAGCAGCTAAACTAGGTAAAGAGTATCTAGATACCTCAACATAATAACTGAGATTATAAATACGCTCATAGCAGTCTAATAATAAAGGGAGAGCTATATTTAAATTAATATAAATTAAGCCAGAAAATGCGATAATCATTACTAAAGCTGAAAGCTTTGCCTTATTTTCTGCTTTAATTTTTACTTGGATATATTCAGACATAAAGCTTTTAAAATTTAAAATATGGGGCATTTGTTAAACGAGATATAAAACCATAGGGATCTTCTATAGCTGTACTTAGTAGTCGTTTGGAATTATATTGAATATGATTTAGTTCCTGATTTAAGCGAGTTTCACCCTCTTTTAAATAGCCTGCTATTTTTTGTGGAAGTTCTAGGTGGTTAAATAGCATAGAAAGACCGATGCCTAATAATCCTCCTGCAAATACAACTATTATCATGGGGCCAACTGCAACCATAGTAGCCCCAGATACAAATGTTAAGAAACTAATACCAGCTTTGACAAGCCCAATTGCTGTAAACGCAGCAATAACATCAGTAGCAATACTACCGACAAAAAAATGCCAAGTTACTGTATCATCAAACACCAAATTAATACTATGAAACCCCACCGAAAAGATTACAGAAAATATACCGCCAGCCCTTAATGCCTTACTAGCGCCAGCATAACCGAGCCCCATACTAACAACTTTAGGATTATTTAATAAGTACCTGGTACCGATTAAATGATGGCGCAAGCCTGCATATCCTTGAATAATAATATAAGGTTTGGCACCTACAAAATTAACTTTAACTTTGGTGAATAAACTACCGCCTCGGTGTAAGTCTTTGGCAAGTACGGTCAGTGTGGCTGAATCGCTAAAAATAGGAATTAATGAGCCAACAAATTGTATACTTTCAGAATGCTGATCCCAACGTTCTTTTAACTTTTGCCAGTTCTTTTGAATCGATGATGAAATTTCAGTTGAGTTTTGAACAATGCTATTCATATGATTGAAAGCATCTAAATTGGAACTACCTGGGTTAATCCGTTTGTAGTTCACCAGATAAAAGTCCAAATACTCTTCTGTAGTCATAATCAATAGCGTATGTTGCTTTAGCTTAAGAGCATTTTCCAGTTGTTGTTGAGCGATTTGTTTTTGTGCTTTGTATTTGATTTGATTGTCAAGATGAATATCAAAGAGAGTTTGCATAAAAATATCCTTAATATTGTTGAAGCTCGTTTCACTGAATTAAAAAAACTATTTCAATGATTTTTTATAATTTGAATAAACAATTCAAATTTCCTTTTTAAATTTAGGAGGTCTGATTAGACCACGAATAAAATTAAAAAATCAAAGCGATAAAATAAAAATTTTTTATAATTAGACCGAATTAACAAAATAATCAAAATAAATAAGAGTTCAAGTCACTTGATTAATATGGTTTGGTGAACGGGGACACCTGTGACTTTTAAGCCTTGTTCCGATGAGCAAGGCTTTTTGGTTTTTAATGAGCATGGGATGTCCCATCTCGTTTGAATAAACTTGAATTAACACTGCACCGCTTTAAGTATGGACGCTTTATCCAATCCGCATCGACTTAATAGCTCTCCAGGATCGCCATGCTCAATAAATCGATCGGGCAAACCTAAGTGAGTTATTTTAATATGCTCACCTGCGCAGCTCAAAAATTCATTAACAGCACTACCGGCACCGCCCGCAATGGCATTTTCTTCTACCGTGATAAAGTGCTGATGTGACTTTGTTAACTCAACTAATAAAGCTTCATCTAAGGGTTTAACAAATCGCATATCGACAACCGTTGCATCAATCTCTTCAGCTACCGACAATACGGTGTGTAACAAACTGCCAAACACTAAAAAGGCTTTATCTTTTCCTTTGCGGCGAATTTTGGCTTTGCCAATTTCTAAAGTCGCTAAATCTTCACCGGGATCTAATCCAATCCCCGCACCACGCGGATAACGAACGGCTGCCGGGCCATCATAATAAAATCCTGTTGAGAGCATCAAGCGACATTCGCGTTCGTCACTCGGAGTCATAATAATCATATTAGGAATACAGCGCAGGTAACTTAAATCAAATGCGCCATGATGAGTTGCACCATCACCGCCCACTAAACCGCCGCGATCAATTGCAAATAATACATCCAGATTTTGTAGCGCCACATCGTGAATTAATTGATCGTAACCGCGCTGTAAAAAAGTGCCATAAATGGCACATACTGGCTTTGCTCCTTCGCAAGCCATCCCAGCGGATAAAGTCACCGCATGCTGCTCGGCAATACCAACATCGAAATATCGCGTAGGAAATTCTTTTGAAAAAGCGATCAAATCAGATCCTTCACGCATGGCAGGGGTAATTCCCATTAAGCGTTCATCAGCTTTGGCCATATTACATAACCATTTTCCAAAAACATTAGAATAAGTCATTTTCTTTTTCAATTTTGGAAGCTGTGTTTCACGTGGATTAAATACAGGCACAGCATGATAGGCAATTGGATCTTTTTCGGCTGGCTCAAAGCCTTTGCCTTTGCGCGTCACTATATGCAATAACTGAGGACCTTTTAGCGCTTTGATATTGGCAATCGTTGTCATTAGTGTAGGTAAATTGTGCCCGTCGATTGGGCCAATATAATTAAAACCCAGCTCTTCAAATAAAGTACCCGGCAAAACCATACCTTTCATATGTTCTTCGACACGATGTGCCCATTCAGAAATGGTTGGCATATTTTGCAGTACTTTTTTACCACCTTCTTTAATGCTGCTATAAAACTTACCCGATAGTACTTTGGCCAGATAATTATTCAAACCACCCACGTTTTCAGAAATCGACATATCGTTGTCATTGAGAATAACAATCAGATTGGCATCTAAATCAGCTGCATGATTGAGCGCTTCAAACGCCATTCCTGCGGTCATTGCACCATCACCAATAACGGCGACAAAGCGGCGATCGTCTCCTTTTGCCTTAGCGACAATAGCCATTCCCAATGCCGCACTGATCGAGGTACTTGAATGGCCGACACCAAAAGCATCAAATTCACTTTCAAATCGACTCGGAAAAGGATGGACGCCATCGGTCTGACGAATTGAAATCAAGTTTTCTTTACGGCCTGTTAATACTTTATGCGGATAAGCCTGATGCCCAACATCCCACACTATTTTATCTTCTGGGGTATTAAACAGATAATGCAGTGCAACGGTTAGTTCCACCGTGCCCAGCCCTGCCGCAAAGTGCCCGCCACACTGACTGGTAGTATCAATAAGAAACTCTCTTAATTCCTTAGCAACGTCATCAAGTGAAGATTCGTCCAGCGCTCTTAAATCAGCCGGAGAATGAATTCCTGCCAAAAAAGGATATTTTTTTGAATCACACAACATATTTGTTCTTTCTACTGTTTATTTTAAATTTAAATTAAACATTTAAACTTAATAGTTTCGCTTAATCATATATTCGGCAAAAGCAGCCAGGTTATCACTTTCATAAGGTAGTTGCCTTACTGCATGCAATGCACTTTCGACTAGTTCTTTTGCCCGCTGTTTTGCACCTTCCAAACCTAATAACGCCGGAAAGGTCGATTTATTTTTTGCTTGATCAGAACCCTGAGGCTTGCCCAATGTTTGAGTATCAGCTTCAATATCCAGCACATCATCCCATATTTGAAATGCCAGCCCCAGGCTTTGACTATATGTTTGCAGACTATGGAGTACACCTTGATCCCTGACAGGACTAGTCAAATAACCTAGTTTCACCGACACATTAATCAAAGCCCCTGTTTTCATACGATGCATTGCTTCTAACGTCGCCAGATCAGTCAGTTTATCGGTCATTTCCAAATCGATTGCCTGACCACCGCCCATACCCAGCGAACCACTTGCCCGGCTGAGTTCACCTAACATTTCGATGCGCACCTGAGGCTCAACACTGAGTGCTTCGGCGGTAGCTAATAGTTCAAACGCCAGCGTTTGCAGCGCATCGCCAGCTAATACAGCAGTTGCCTCATCAAATGCAATATGACAAGTGGGTATGCCACGGCGTAAATCATCGTCATCCATACACGGTAAATCATCATGAATTAGCGAATAAGCATGGATTAACTCTACCACCAGGGCAGGAATGTCCAACGCTTCGGGCGATGTCCCTAGCATTTCGCCCGTGGCGTATACCAAAGCCGGACGCAGTCGCTTACCCGGATTTAACGCACTATGGCGCATAGCACTGTGCAACCGCTGCGGGATGACAGTTTCGGCAGGTATATAGTGGTTTAACAGCTGCTGTACGCGACGCTGTATTTGTTTAAGGTAAATCTGGTGCGGCATAGATTATTCTTCAGTCACTGTAAACGGCGTTTCCCCATTTTGGGTTAACAATGTGACTTTTTGCTGGGCTTCATCGAGTAGTTGCTGACATTGGCGTGTCAATTTAACGCCTTTTTCAAACTGGCTGAGAGAGTCTTCTAAAGGCAGTTCACCTTTTTCCAGACTTTCAACAATAGCTTCCAGTTGTTTTAGTTGATCTTCAAATGAAAGTTTCTCAGCACTCATATCAGGGGTATCTCGCTATTCAAAGTGAGCGCTATTGTCTCGCATTTTTAGTTTGAATGAAATATTTTCACTAAACAGAAACTAATTTGGCCTTTAGTGCACAAATTTATATCTAGAACTGGAATTGTTGCAAATCTTGGCTAACCTTGAAGTAAGTCTTTTATAAATAATAAGTTGCGGCCAATCTTTAACCGCAACCACCTGAAATAAAAGGAGCTTTTTGAGTTGGACATAGCAACTTTAGTCGGGTTGCTCGGTGCAATTGCCATGGTGGTAATGGCAATGGTACTGGGCGGTAGTGTCCTGACATTTATTGATGTTCCTTCAATCCTTATCGTTGTAGTAGGTACTCACTTCGTCATAATGATGAAGTACCCTCTGGGTGATTTTTTAAGTGCCGCAAGTGGCGGTATGAAAGTACTCACATTCAAATCTCCCAATAATGATGAGCTGATCCAAAGTATTGTCGAGCTGGCCGATATGGCCAGAAAAAGTGGCTTATTGGCGCTTGAAGGTGCGCAAATTGATGATCCTTTTATGCGTAAAGGTATCGGACTGTTAGTTGATGGTCACGATGGTGATGTGGTTCGCTCTATTCTCGAAAAAGATATGAAAATGGCATCTGCACGTCACCAAAGTGGTGCCGGCATTTTTAAATCAATGGCTGACATTGCCCCAGCAATGGGAATGATAGGAACACTCATCGGCTTAGTCGCCATGTTATCGAATATGGATGATCCCAAGTCAATCGGTCCTGCAATGGCCGTTGCATTATTAACCACTTTGTATGGTGCGATTATGGCTAACATGGTGGGCATTCCCATTGCCGATAAATTGAACTTGCGCGATGAAGAAGAAAAAATCGCCAAAAAACTCATTATTGATGGATTACTAGGCATTCAAGCTGGCCAAAATCCAAGAGTTATTGAGCAAATCTTACATGGTTATCTGGCCGAAAGTAAACGCCCCTCAGCAGAAGAATAAAGTAAGTTATGAGTGACGACCAAGAAGAATGCGACTGCCCCCCCGAGGGCCTCCCCCAGTACATGGGCACTTTTGCTGATTTAATGGCGTTATTAATGTGCTTTTTTGTACTTTTGCTTTCTTTTTCAGAAATGGATGTCCTTAAGTTTAAACAAATTGCGGGTTCAATGAAATTTGCCTTTGGTGTACAAAACAAAGTTGATGTTAAAGATATACCCAAGGGTACCAGCATAATCGCACGTGAATTTTCTCCCGGAAAACCTGTACCAACCGTTATTGAAGCTGTCATGCAACAGACGATTGATATTACCAAAGAAACCCTTGAGTTTGATGAGCCCGATAAAGAAGATCCAGAGGAAGGTGAAGGCGAACAACCTGATAAAGGAAAAGGGCTGGAAATTAAGGAAGGCGCGGCAGAAGGTGAAAGTGTTGCCACAAAAGACAGTACTCACGAAACGCCCGAAGAAAAAGAAGCCCGCCTGGCTAAAGCACAGCAAGAAGCGGAAAATCTGGCCAAATCAATCGCGCAAGATCTACAGGAAGAAATTTTGGATGGACAAGTCGAGCTACTGGCCAAAGGAGCTTATGTGGTAATTCGCATTCGAGAAAAAGGCTCGTTTGCATCAGCATCAGACAGTATTGAATCACAATTTATTCCTGTGATACGTAAAATTGAAGATATTCTGGTCGATACGAAAGGCGAAATTCGGGTTGCCGGTCACACTGACAATTTACCCATTGATAATGAATATTTTCGCTCTAACTGGGAACTGTCTGGTGGTCGCGCAGGCTCAGTTACCCGAGAATTATTACGCAGTGGCAAGCTCGATAAAAACCGCTTTGTTATTACTGGTTATGCCGACACCAAACCCATTGCCGATAATGCAACCCTCGAAGGCCGTGCAACAAATCGTCGCGTAGAAATTATTATTGTTCAGGGTGAGCAACCAGCAGGAGAAATTGTTGGCGTTGGCCTCGACAATCAAGGTGAACCAGAGCCTCAGAATTAATTGAAAAAATTATTGTGTAAAGCAATTCCTTCATTAATGATTCTTTATGCTTGGATTTATCTTTTAGGCACGCGGAATAAAAAGTATCTTAAATTTTATTTATATACTCTTGTTTAAAACCTGGTAGCTACCATAGCTAAATTCATCGATAATTTGATTAACCCTGTCATTTTCATTTAAGTTTTCAAGCAACTTTCTAGTTAACGGCTTTTATACTATTGCCCAAACTCTTTTTCTAAAAACGCCCAATATCCTTTAATTATATGGTCTTGTTTTATTTCGCTAAAATATCGAAGAAGTTCACCACCTAAATCACTTATCCTAATTGCATTGCCGCTTTCACTTGGTTTATTAACATTATCACCTTTAGATATATTGAAGCGCTGCGGCTCAAGCTCTTTTTTATTTTCTTTTTCATAAACTCGACCAGAAAGTTCACTTAAACATTGCGCAAAATATTCTTTAATATTTTGTTCATCAATCTCTTTTTCAGGCTTTATTTTAAAAAGCTCATGCATTTTGGTATTTTTTTCTTCATACACTTGGCATAAAGCTTCAATCAGAGTATTAACAAAATTACAATAATCAAGAAATAATTTATCATCTGTTAATTGGCTAAAACCTTGAATTCCATTAAAAACAATGACTAATGTATTAGGACCATACACCAGACTATTAACAAGCTCCCAAAGGCAGTACTTACTTTTAAGATAAGCTGGGGAGATTATCATCACTCGTCTTCATGCAGTAACAATGGACTCAACCACCGCTTGTATTTTCTCACCTGTAGTTAAATAACGGGAGATTTCTCGTTATTATTATCTTTCGACTCATCAGTTTTAATGCGAACGAAAGGTTCAGAACTTTGATTTCTAAAATAAGCATAAACCTGATATGGTTTTTCTTATTCAGTTGTTTGTGTCGATATGTAATCTGCCAACTGGTCTACAACAGCTTGACTTTCACTGGCATAACTCACCCAAATCCCGCGAGTATAACTTGCCATCGTTTTACCTCCTTAGTAGAACTTCAATTGCCAGCTTTGAGTTTTTTTTCTTCTCTTTTCTTACGTGCATCTGCTGCAAATTCTAAATAATAACTGTCTCTGTCCAGTTTGGTTATTACATAATGAGACAAACAAAACCATTAACGAAACTGCGCTTCATAAGCTTCACTGATCTTATCCGCTTGCGCTTTCACTCTGTCAGGTGTCAGCACAACGCCCTTGGCTTCTTGTTCATCAAACCAGGGTAAAATATCACTTTTAGGATTGACCGGATAACAAAGGTCAGGCTGGTTCATATACACATTGGGCGTCATCATACTCACATTAGAATAGTACCAACAAAAATGATAGCCTTTGTTTTCAACATAATTGATTACCCAAAAACCGTAAAATAGACGGACTATTAAAAAACCTATACAAAAAAATATCATAATTCTTAGCGCCACCCTGCGCCCTTTTTCGGTGACTCGATTAAACAACAATGCCAAAGCAATATATATGGTGCTCAAAAGACAGGGAAGGCTAACTAAAATAGGAAGATCCCAGGTTGAAACTTCCACATAGTAACTTCCTCGATTCAGTCGTTCAAAACCATCAACCAAGTCATAAAAACTAGAAGACACCCCGAATATTGCGAGAAATAACATGCTAAAAACCACACTAATAGCCAACAATTTAGTTTTTAAGTCGGTGGGCACTTCGACATATTGTGTTTTTTGAGTTGTCATAGATCTAACTTAATATAGGGTAAACCAAATAAACGCGCCATAAACCCTTGTGGATCTTCCTCTGCATAATTAAGTAAACGCCGCGCTTGAGATTGAAACTGATCGCCATTAGCATTAAAACGCGCTTCGGCTTGCTTAAGCAATGCAGCAACTCGATTTGCCAGCTTCCGGTCATTAAAAAAATCAAATAACATAGCAGCGGTAAAAGCCCCCGCTGCTACCACAATAATCATGGGACCTATCGCTAACATGGCTGTTCCTGAAGCCAGCACCCATAGAGAAGTTGCCGCATAAGTGACAGCAACTCCCGCTAACGCAGCCAATATATCGGTCGAAATGCCCGCCACAAAATTATGCCAGGTGGCAGTATCATTGAGTAACTGATCTAATGAATGAAACGCGATTGAAAATACGACGGAAAAAATGCCGCCACCTTTCAATGCGTTTTTGACTCCAGACAGACCAATTCCCATGCTGACCACCTTTGGGTGGTTAGCCAGATAACGCGTTCCGGTTAGGTGTAGACGCAATCCGGGATAACCTTTTAAAATGACATGCAGTTTACCACCATAGGTTTTTATTTGGTATTGGGTAAACAAACTCCCGCTGCGGTGCATCTCTCGAGCCAGCAAAGTCAGCACCTTCATATCGAGCACTAAGGAGGGGGTCAAGGTGCCCATTAACTGAATGGTATCTTTGTGAGTTTGCCAGGATTGTTTGGTAGCCTGGGTAATATCGGCTGAGTTTTGGATAAGCTGATTAATCGCTTCAATCGCTTGTTGCTCTGTTAGCCTTAACTGGCGCTGGTAATTAACTGCATAAAAGTTAAAGTATTCTGCCGCAGTCATTACGACCAGAGTATGCTGGTGATTTTTTAGGGAGTTTTCCAGTTGTTGCTGTTGAGTGCGTTCTNTATTTGAGGATTATGTGTTCAATTCAATGAACAAGTTCGCAAAAAATTAAAAAATTCAGCAAGTTTTTGATAATATCAATAATAGAAAGTTATCATAAAAAGCAATAATACAAGACTATACCTGTAGCAACTATCTACTTGGCACTTTGTTCATTAAAGTCAGCACCCACAAAACTCCACTCTAATACAGGTACTTTGACAATCATAACGGAGTCTTGCTTAAATCGGCGAGCATATAGCGCAGCAATCTTTTTAGCCTTTTGAATATCTTTTTGTTCAACAATAACAGTGACTATTTTTGAACGCTCTGCTTTTCCTTGGTAATAACCAACTGAGTCGACGACATTAAACCCCTCAAAAACGTTAGCAATTTCATTTTGCTGAAAAGTATGCCATTCATCTAATGAAACAGCTCCACCACTTGGTAGTGAAAGACCAAAAAACATTCTTAATCGAAAAACATCATCAGCAACACAATATGGCGCCATGCTAAATAACACAGCAATGATCGAACACTTTATAAAATTCATTTTCCTTTGACCTCTACTGTTGAAATTAATAACCTTGAGTGATTCTCTTTTGACTAAAGCATAATAACATAACTTGAGCCATATACTTTTCTAGATTAATACAAATAACATTAGCAAAACCATTCAATTTCAATGATGGCAGTCAGACTGACTCACTGTAAAACTTTGACCAAAGTATATTACCTTAAAGCGCACATTTATCAAGCATTACAATAATAGTTTTAATCGTCTCAAAGTGATGTTTTAGGATATGTGTTATCAATCAAAATACGACTCGCTATTCAATTTAACTAATACAGAGACATGAAAGAAACAACAACGAAAGAAAAGAATAAATAAAAAGCCAAAGAGAGCATTGCCTCTTTGGCTAACTACCGATAAAAATATTCAATAAAAGAGAACGACTATTCAGCTTTCCAGTTCAGTGTTACACCAGAGGCTGATGAATAGCCATAAAGATCAATATACCAAGTACCTGCTTGTGGATTATCGATAGTACAGGTTTCAGTATTACCATTTAAATAAGGGCGGCAGTCCCAATTATTTGAAGTTGATTGTGAACCGAAATTCACATACAAATCCGCATCCCCTGTTCCACCAGAAATATTCACCGTCAGTTTACTATAGCCTGAAGGAATTTCTTGGGTGTAACGTTTCCAGGCACCACTGGCAACAGAAACATCATTGTGTGTTTGTTGAATTGGATCAGTTCCTGGGTCAGTGCCATCCGTATAACTGGCAGTAATAGAAACATTTGAAAATGCACTATAGGCTTTTATACGTACATAATAAGTACCATTGGTTTGGCTTCCAGTACAAGATTCATTGTTGCCACTTTTATATGGACGACAATCATAACTTGAATCAGTTGGTTGTGCGCCAAACTTCACATACAAATCAGCATCACCATTTCCACCACTCATATCAAACTTGATATTTTGAGCACCAGCAGGCACTTTAAATGTGTAGTTAATTTCGCCACCTTGTGACGCTTTTAAACCAGTTTTAGCAACACCATTTTGTAACTCTTGAGAAGGATCAGGACCAGGGTCTTGGCCAATTTTAGAGTTTATCCAGTCTACAAAATTAACAGTACGTGTATAAACACCATACTTATTTGCACGCGCACAGCCTTGTCCCCAACTGACAACACCAATGCTGTAATACTCACCACCATACGAAGCAACTAAAGGTCCACCACTGTCACCTTGGCAAGAATCTTTACCGCCTTCAGCCAATCCGGCACAAATCATATTTTGGGTGACGGCACCGCCGTAAGCCGACGAAGAGTTACAGGTTGTATTTGAAACAACAGGAACATCAACTTCGTTCAGTATATCTGGGCCACTTCCTCCTTCACGCAATGCTCCCCAACCAGAAACAGTTACAATTGATCCTGGTGAACCAACTTGGCTCATCACATCTGAAGTCGGTAATTTTAATGGCGTCAAACTAGATGGTGCGCTTGATGATAATTTAATTAAAGCAATATCGTTATCACTGGTTGTTGAATTATAATTAGGGTGAAGGATGGTTTGGGCAATACTAATTACCTGACCTTCGTTACTACTCAATGTTCTTACACCTACACGAATATCGTAACCTGATCCACCTAAACAGTGTGCAGCAGTTACAACCCAGTCAGCATTCAGTAAAGCACCACCACAGTAATGACCGCCATTTTTTCTTAGTTGAACCTGGTAAGGTCTTGCACCAATTTCAGATTCAACACCACCAACAATTTTAGGGCTGATTGCTTCATCATACATCGGTACTGCTTCTACAGGGCGCGCAACACCCAGCGTTTTCATAATTTGATCAATTGATAACTCTGTTGAAGCGCCACTGGTTAAATTATTTTCGCTATTGTCTTTTTCGGCATTTACCACACCGTGAAATAACATGGATGGAATAACGCAGCTGAGAAATATTTTCTTCATTTTTATTTTAAGCATAATAAGGTCTCCCGACACATATTTTATATATTTAGTTTTACAGTTTAAATATTATTAATATCTTGGATTTAGATGCAAAAAATTATTCATGTATCTTTTGCGTGGATGAGTATGATTAAGATCACGCTTAAGGGTAAAGTTAATTATTACCACTTTTAAGAGACATAAAGTTTAGTTGTGACTTAGTCGCACATTTGGCTTTCTACTAATTAACAATATATGCCTTGCTAGGTAATATTTGTAAAATAGTCAGAATTTAATTCTTAGTCAGAAATTGTTTTTCTGTTTAGTTAATGTGCAAAGTCTTAATTATATTTTATTCACTGACGATTCAAAACTAATCAGCAACAACTCATTATAAGATAATCAATTCTATTTTTTATTTAAACAATTAAACAATAAAATTTTTATAACAAGTATTAATCTTAATCACTTAGTCATACTGTTCATTTAAGCTTCGCTTGATTAATTACATTTGAATACCGATGCGCACTAATGAAATGCGTATTAACAAAAATGAAAATTCTGAAAAAATCGGGAGAAAGCAGTGAATAAAAATCCAACAATTAAAACCTGCGTAACACTCAATTTACTTTTATTAAGCCAATTAGGCTTTACTGGTAACGTTACCGTTAATGATGTCATCATCAATGAAATTGCCTAGATGGGAACAAGCACAAGTGCTTATGATGAATGGATTGAATTAAAAAATACAACATCCTCAACGATTAATCTATCAGGCTGGCAATTGGTGAGCAATGATAATTCACCGAGTATTCAGTTATCAGGTAGTATCGCCCCTTATGGATATTATCTCTTAGAAAGAAGCAATGATAATTCTGTTCCACAAATAACCGCCGATCAAATTTATACGGGATCACTCGGCAATTCAGGAGAACAATTACAATTACTCAGTTCACAAAACCAATTAGTTGATCGTGTTGATAAGTGGTATGCCGGTAGTAACGCCAATAAAGCCACGATGGAAAGAGTTGATGGTAGTTTATCGGGCAACTTAGCGAATAACTGGCAAACAGCAATTAGCGGATACAGTGCCGGTTTAGGTACTCCTAGAAAGGTTAACTCAGTGGTCAATGATGGACCAGTCAGTGATGTTAATTGTCAATATCCACAAAATCTTGAAATTATCTCGATTAACATTGGTCAGGGTGACGCAACCTTAATTGTCACACCAACTAAAATTTTATTGGCTGATGCGGGTGAAAGTTATTGGAATAGCCATAACGATGCAGTAAAAGTCGCTGAAGTTATTCACCAAAAATATGGCGCACAATGTAACACCATTGATTATGCCGTTATTTCACACCTACATTTAGATCACATCGGCTACATCAAAAGTGACGAGAATACCAATGGTGAATTATTAAACGAACAAGGAGGATTACATCAGGAAGGTCAAAATTTGCGTAATCCTCAGTTTTTAGCGGGCTTTGCCTATTTGGTTAAAAATTTAGGTTTTCAAGTTGGGCAAACCATTGTTCGTGATTATAAAACCAATAACCCTAATCCTTCACCGGCCCAAGGCGGCAGCAAAACCTATCGCAACTGGCGAGCTTATTTAGAATCGCCACAGGGTAAAACGGATTTTAATCCAACCACTGCGGAATTAGGCACACATCAAATTAATTTAGGGACAGTTGCCGGTAATCGTGTTGTCATCGATATTGTTCAGGTCGACGGTTTAACTCCCGCAAATGCAACCCACGGTTGCGATCCGGCAACTTACTTTTCAGGTGCAAGTCATTTATTACGGGGGCAACGCTGGAATGATGCTATACCGCCATCAGAAAATGATTTAAGTGTCGCATTTATACTCTCATTAGGTCAGTTTAATCTATTTGTTGGTGGTGATACTTCAGGTGAAAATTATCAATCACAGTGGGGTTATCGTTATCATGATACGGAAACTTGTCTGGCGCAAGACGCTATCATTCAACAAAAATACGCTCACCATTTAGATGTACTTAGAGCAAACCATCACGGTAGTAGTCACAGTACCAATCAAGTTTTTGTTGATACATTTCAACCCAAAGTAACAATATTTTCAGTAGGCGACAATAACTCATTTAGTCATGTAAACCGCGCGGTGCTCGATCGTATTTTGGCGGAAAGTATTGGCAATCAGCAAGGTGCAGTGCTAATGACAGAAGCCGGAGCCAACGTTTATTCTGCAAATGATGTTTGCCATAGTCAACAGGCTAACTGGTGTGCACAGGTCGTTGACAATGAGTATCCTACAACCACAGAAACCAATGAATCAGGTGATGATAATGTGGTTATTCAAGTAAGCCAGGACGGTAAAAGTTACATTGTAAAAGGAAATAATAACACACCAGCCGTACAGTTTATATCACGCTAAAAAGTGATTTTCAGTCATAAAAAATAGTTAAGAATAAACTAAAAAATTAAATTTTCGACTTGTTTATTCGCAATTCACGATTGCTAATGTTTCAATTTTATATCCGAGGACATGGTATTATTTGATACCATGTCCATCGGTATCAATTGCTCAGAGTCAACCAATAATATTACACTCTTATTGAGATGTCTGGCAAACTCGGTTAATTCACGAATAACATTTAGCAAGGAAGATTTGTCATGAATATCGTACTCGTAATAAACTTTGGCAACCTGTTTTTCATACTCTTCAACTAAAGCCCCCTCTAACTGATGGAAATTATCAGGTAGTTTCTGTTTATGATTGAGTAGCCCACGGTTTACTTCAACAAGCATTAACATTAAAAACTCTCGTAAACTTTCAAAACTTTGCAATCCATCCTGTGTTTGATAAATGCTGACAATATTATGTCGAATATCTTTGATAGACTTAGCCGCTAAAATCGCATATCGAATAGACTGTATTAGATTTAAAACTATCTGTTTATCTTTAGCATCTGATGCATTGGTTTGAGTCAACAACAGGTATTGTAAAATATGCGACTCAAGTCGTTTTAGCTCTGCATATTTTTTTAAAAAATCCGAATCATTTTTTATTTGCAGATTTAGTGTCTTATGGGTTAAGACGGTTATTTTTTTTGCAAGCATCGCAATATCTTCAAATGCGGCTTTAATGGCGGCTTCGGTGATCTGTGAATCAACCTTGTCTAATGATAGTGTTTGTTTGTCTTGAGTGCTATGAAAAACCTTTTCAAGCCATAATGCATAATGTTTTAAAAAAGGAAAAAAAGCCGCTATGCCTAAAAAATTAAATACAGTATGAAAAATCACTAATCCATATAGGGGATCGGTGATATTCAGCCATTGCAATATGTCTTTTAAAAAGGGCAACAAACAGAACAAGGCAACAATATTGGTGACAAAGTTAAAAATTATTTGTCCTGCCGCTATTTGTTTTTTGACTGACGCGCCTCCCAAAGCTCCCAACAACAAAGTACTCGTTGTTCCCAGGTCAGCGCCGATAACTAAAGCCCCCGCATCAATTAAGTCAATCATGCCAGCATTCATGGCGGCCAATGTGATACCAATAGTTGCAGAGCTTGACTGAATAATACTGGCAATAACAACGCCCGCAACAAAGAAAACCCAAACAGGCATTTCCTGCAATGCGGCAATATCAATCTGGTCACGAATGATCATTGTTGCATCTTTCATTTCATTAAGACCCAGAATGAGCAATCCAAGCCCGGTTATTGCTTTAAATAATAAATATCGGTTTGAGCTTTCATTCAGTAAAGTTAAACCTAAAGCACCTCCCCCAATCAGCACATAACTAATAGAAGCAAAGTCAAACTTAAAACCTAATGTTGTGATTATCCAACCGGTAAAGGTTGTACCAAGATTTGCGCCAAAAATTAGCGCAAGAGAGCCCGCCAATGATAATAGTGACGCGCTGGCGAATGCCAAAATAATCAAACTTAATAGAGAACTGGATTGCAAAATTGCCGTTGCAATGGTACCAAATATTACACCTTTGAATGGTGTGTCGGTATGTTTTTTTAAAATAAGTTGTAGGCGCTGATGACTTAAGCCAGATAAACCAGACTCAAGTTCGCGCATACCTAAAATAAAAAAGCCCAAACCTGCGAGTAACGCCCAAAAATTCATCGAAATATGATTTTTTTAAGTTGTGATTAATCTGCCAAAATTAAAGTGTTTTATTAAATAACACAACTATTTTCGATAGATAAAAGTTATTTATAGTAAGAGATATAAATTATATTGACGTAAATCACCTAATGAGAAAGATACCTGGAACACTCATCTGTGGTGTAGATAAAACGGTTTATGTTAGACTAAGTTTTATTACTTAAAAAATAACTCAGCAACAGGATAAATGAATGAAGACCGACCATGTTGATTTCGTTATTCGACAGTGGCAAGCAGAAAGACCTGACTTAGACTCGGCACCTACCGGCGTTATTGGTCGAGTAGGTCGTTTAAATCAGTTTATCGGTAGCGAATTACAACAGGTTTTTTCAGCCCACGACCTGCTCAGTGGCGAGTTTGATGTGCTTGCAACTTTACTGCGTTCAGGCCCCCCCCTATCAACTGACTCCAAATCAGTTATTAAATGCATTAATGTTGTCTTCAGGCGCGATGACTAATCGCATAGATAAATTAGAGCGCAAACAACTCATTCAACGAAAACCGGATCCGGCCGACAGACGCGGCGTTCTGGTTTGTTTAACCGCGCAAGGCAAGAAGCTGACCAGTAAAGCTATTGAAGCCCATTTAGCTAACTGCGCACGCATTCTCGATCCCTTATCTACAAAAGATCAGCAGTTACTGGCAAATTTACTCAAAAAGCTGCTGTTAACATTTGAATGAGAAGGTCACGCCTTATTAAGTGAGTTAACCGTTGAACTGTTAATATCCTCCAATCAGCTCAAGAAAATAAGAATGACTAATAGTCAGGGTTAAACTAACTTTTTACTTGCGCTTACACTGGTCTTTTGTGCCAATACAATGGCAATTGTCACGCCTAAAATGCCAATGATTTGCGCTAACGAAAAAGACTCATCTAGCAATATAATTCCCAATAAAGTAGCCGTTAGTGGACTACCAAACGCAATAAAAGAAATACTGACCGCAGGTAATCGTTGAATTCCTCTAAACCAGATAACATAGGCAAGTAACCCACCAATTAAACTCAAATAAAGGAAACCAGCTATATTCATGCCACTTAAGACATGAGGAATACCTTCACTAAACAGTGCAATAGGTAGTAAGATAACTCCCCCAAATACCAGTTGCCAGCCTGTTGAACCCAATAAGTTTACACCGGGCGGCATCCCCCAATGTTTGGTCAAAACAATTCCGCAAGCCATACTCACAGCACCGGCAATACCGGCTAAAATACCAATAGGATCCAGTGAAGTGACCGGATGCCATACCAGTAAAAAGATACTGATTATGCCAATAACTCCCGCCAGAATCTGCATAAAACGAATCGGCTGTTTAAACATTATGTAAGATAAAGCTAAAACAATAATCGGTTGAATCGCCATTAAAATTGCAGCAATTCCGCCAGGTAACCGATAAGCAGCAACAAATAAACAATAAAAGAAAATGCCAATATTCAGAGCGCCTAACAAAAATATGCGTCCCCACCAAATACCTCGAGGAAATTGTCTAACCAATAACAATAATAAAATACCCGCAGGTAAAGCTCTTAGTACTGAAGTCGTTAAAGGACTCTCAGGCGGCAACATTACAGTTGTTACCCAATAAGTTGTTCCCCATATCATCGGCGCCAACATGGTAATGAAACTATTTAAAATTAAGTATTTTTTCGATTCCATAAAATATTCACCCTAAATTTACGGTCACTTAGCATATCCACATATCTTTACTTAAAGACATATTAAAAGAACATAGCTTTTAGTCAAGATTCTTTACATCAAGATATGTTTCTACTATCGAATTGATTGTTTATTTAGAGGTATTAGAAAATTCACAAATAAGTAATCTAACCTGGTTTATTCGATTAATTACTCTTTAAAAGAAAGTATTAAATTGAACAATAAAGGCTAATACCTTGGCAGAATCAACCAAAAAACAGGCATGCTCATATTCGGCAATAACTTCTAGAAACTCTTCAAAGAACTTAACACTGGGCACAGGTTGATAAACATGCCACTTTAGAACTTGTCTTTTTCAATATATTTTCCAAAGTTTGTCTTTTTTACATAGGTAGCCTTAGCAAATAGATATTCACGAATAACCATAGTAGTTACTCTTTAAAGTTTTTAACTTTTTATCACTTTTCATTTATTATTTCTGTTAATTCTCAAGTGCTTATCAAGATTAAGATCTAGCGTTTTTATTTAATCTAAATGAACCCATTCAAATTAAAAAAATTCTCCTTCCGGTCAATTGAACATTGCTAATTTAACAATGATGAAAGATAACGTATAAAGGTCACTCGATTTTTATATCAAATATTGACGATTCAAACCGAGTTAGTTGATAGTTTATTCAGTCAATAATTTGTTCAGCCGATAATTAGTTCGAATGATAATTCGCTTGGTTGATAAGACATTTAAATTATTGAAACGGAAAACTGGGTAAAGATAGTTTTTGAAAAGACAAAGTAAATCATTAAATTTTTTGTGATTTTGCCTTAAATCGCAACTCATACAGAAATATGGCCAACAGATTAAAGCGTTGACCATAATGATTGATAAATATAGGGGAATAAAAATATCAATCGTTCAATTTAGAAACTGAACGATATAAAAAAAGATGTTTGCATTAAATCATGCTCATACTTATCAATTGTATCTTCATCCACGATGCTGTATTGCATATTGTAACGGTTATAGTCCATGCCAACTTTCGTTGTATTCGAAATATAGTAAGCAACACCAACACCATAGAATTGTTCAGTACTTGCTTTTTTCAACATCGAAGATTCGATAACTTTACCTAAATAGGTTTCCTTGGTTTTTCCGCCAACTTCTGAGTTGATAATACCTGCACGAGCAAAAAAGAACCAGGGACCATTTTTCGGATCCGTATGCAGCATTAAACTGGCAGTGATACCTTCACCAAACATATAAGAGCTTTCTAAAACTTCAATAACATCTTCGCCAGTATCATATTCACCGTAGAAATCACGCAATATAAGCGCTTCACCAAAATCAACAAACCCTAATCCAGCAGAAAAATACTCGGTGAGGCTCATATCGAAATTAATTCCATAAGAAGTCGCGGTTCCCGACAAATTAGACACTAAATCCAGTGGATCAGTTGAAACATTAGTGTGCTTGGTTTGTCCAACTTTAGCCGTTACATGAAAAATACCATGATTAGTGCCAGGAGAATCAGAAAATGGAGACGCCGCAAAAGTAGAAGTTGACGACAGGATTAAAGCTAGGGAGGTTAGTTCCTTTAAATAATTCATTTCACTATAAATTGTCTGGTTTTAGGAGCTGCGTATAATATAAGAACTTGCCAGTATGGATCAATCACTTATATCAAATAATTAAAACGGCTAAATGGCCAAGTGGGAGAAATAAATTACCAAAAACCATCAATCAATCCGCAAATCGAATGACACTACTTTATTCATACTTTACTTGATTATTTTTATTGCATAACTTATAAACAGTTACCGAATTAATAATCAGTTACCGAATTAAGTTAGGTAATTTATTAGATACAGAACGGTAAATCCTTTAATTCACCGAATGTTTAGACAATTCAGCGAATTAAAGAAATGAAGCATAAAGATACGCGATTAAATTAGATTATTCAGCCATTTCTTTTTGATAGCGCTCCAGATATTTAAAGTTATCTAACTGGCCGGCTTTAGCCGCGAAATCGGCGATGCTGACACCATTACACTGAATATTATTCGCAATATGACGTACAGTCATACCACTTTCAGAGACCGCTTTTTTAAGTCTCGCGGGGCTACCCTGGGCAGCTTGAACACAAATTTTAGTATAAAGTGAAGTATTATCAGCAATATAGGCCTTCTCTTGTGCGAAACTAGCTCCGCTTGCCAAAAGACTACTACAAAATACTGCCACGGTGGCATTGATTAATTTTTTACAATTGGAAGACATTCAAAGCGCTCCTGATTATCACTGGTTGAAGTCTCTAGTGTAAAAAAATCATATGAATGATGTTTGTCTAAAAAACCATCAATTGTTACAAAGTGACTATTCCGTTACATTCTATTTACATTCTGAATGTTCCAACTGTACGAATTAGTTCAATCCCCATTAATCGACCAAATAAAAAGTAATATTCGTCACCACTCTCACATCCTTTTGAATACTTTTAGTATCGCCATAATCTTGTCCGGCATCACGCACATAAAAACTACCTTGTCTGGCATTACGAATACCACCAACAGTTACACCGGCATTTTCGGCAAATTCATTGGCCGCAATACGTGCATTTCGTGTTGCTTCGCGCAGCATATCGGGTTTGATTTCATTAAGTCTGGTAAAACGATAACTAGGCTCATGATTGGTAATATCAATACCTTTTGCAATCAGTTGGTTTATTTTCGCCCGCACATCAGAAACCATTTTAACTTTATCCGTTTCAATATCGATAGAACCGGTTAACTGATGTCTTTCATCAACTAATTGTTGATTATCGTTTCTAAATTCGGTCTTATAATAATTTAAAACACCAATTTTAATTTCATCTTGCTCAAAATGATTTTGCTTTAATAATTCAATAATAATTTGCTTTTGCTTTTCTGACTCTTGATAAAGCCCTGGAATTTCACTTTTATTATTCCCTGTAACGGTAAAAGAAATTGTCCAGTTTGCTCTATCTGCCTGTACACGCCTTTCAGCAAGCCCTTTTGCCTCTGCCGTATTCAACGCAATTTTAGCATTCACCATAGTTTGACTAATAAAGTAACCCGCAGCAGCAATACCTATGGCCAAACAACTGCCCAGTAAAAATTGGCCAAACAGGTTATTTTTTGCCGTTCCGCCGGATGTATTTGCGTTCATGAGTATCCCCCTGAAATTTAATGTTCAATACTAAGTCGATGTTTAATCTATGCTACTATTGACGTGTATCAAGTTTATCAATGCGCTATTTCAGCCAAATATTCTGACGAAGTAAACAATCAATGATAAATAGCTCACTATTAAATTGCCAAAGCATACGCTAATTATCTATCTTTGAGGTTGAATTTTTCTTAATATATCAAAAACTTATAATAGTAAGTAAAAAAGCGAGCTGATATTTCGGCGTTGAGACTGACACTAAAACTACCTATAATAGAAAAAATAAATGTATAAAACTAAATTGGTTTTTTAAAGATGACTCAAGATAATCAAACAAATGGCGCTTCATCTTCTTCGTCCTCCTTAACTCAATGGGGAGATAAAGAACGTCAAGACTGGTTTCAAAAACAGGTTATCAAGCGTTCATATCAGGATGAAGTCGTATCCAAAATCAAAACACTGACTGATAAGTTTGAGATTATCCAATATGGCTCACTCTCCTGTAACCCTGAGCAGTACCCATTATTTGCAATTAAATCGTTAAACTGGGATGCAAACAAACCAACAATCCTAGTGACCGGAGGTGTACATGGCTATGAAACCAGCGGTGTTCATGGTGCATTGGGTTTTGCTGAGCAAAAAGCCCTTCAATACCCACACTATAATTTTGTTATTACACCTTGCATCAGTCCTTGGGGCTATGAAACCATCAACCGGTGGAACAATCTAGCTATCGATCCTAATCGTTCTTTTTATCAGAACAGTCCTGCAGAAGAGTCAGCCAATCTAATGGCTTTTATTCAATCACTGAATACTGAGTTCTTAATGCACATCGACTTGCATGAAACGACTGATACAGATAATCAAATATTTTTACCGGCTCTTGCAGCGAGGGATGGCGTTAAACCAACTATTTGGGAAATTCCCGATGGTTTTTATGTAGTTGGTGATGCAGAAAATCCAGCCGATGAATTCCAAAAAGCAATCATTCAATCAGTTGAAAATGTAACCCATATTGCGCCATCAGATAACAACAACAGAATAATAGGTGAGCCGGTGAGTCAGCACGGCGTGATAAACTATATGGCACAAAAACTCTTTTTATGTATGGGTTTTACCGGTGCAAAATACTGCTCTACAACCGAAGTTTATCCCGATAGCCCCAAAGTCACGCCCCAAGAATGCATCGACGCACAGATTGCCGCAGTTATTGGTGGGCTTAATTATCTTGACAGTTTAAACAGCTAATCGATTTGATTTATAAGTTTAATGAATATTGGTCACTTAAGCCAAACGTTTAAATGACCAACTCAATCTCTACAATATAATCCATTAGGGTACGGCTTAATAGTTTTAAGTTGCGCGAAGTTGGCGCTCGGTTGCTTTTTAATTCCAAGTCGACTTTTTCAGCCAGTTGAAAGAGTTCATCCATGCCTAACTCTCCTGCCGAACCTTTAAGTTTGTGCACTATTTTTTCGGCAGCTAAAAAATCTTTTGCCCTGACCAGCTCCATTATTTTTATTGAATCATTACTATGATTTTCATGAAACATTTTTATTAATTCTAGCGCAAAATCTTCACTACCAAATTTATCTGATAAGTACTGCAAATTAAAAGGATGATTGTCATTAGCAATCGCTTTATCTTTACAATTATTGCGGCATTCAAATTGATATTTTTCTTCGTCAATTTTTATTTTCTTATCACCAGTTAAATTGTTTTTAATTACCTCAAATAACTCAAGTCGTTCAAAAGGTTTACCAATAAAATCATTCATGCCACAGTCAATACAACGCTCGCGGTCTCCTTTCATCACATTAGCTGTCATGGCAATGACTGGAAGTTTGTCAGCACTAATCGTTTCACGAATAATTTGAGTTGCGCGATAACCATCCATTACGGGCATTTGCATATCGAGCAATACTATATCAAACGGATGTGTATTAACCAAATCAACCGCTTTCTTACCGTTATCAACAATCGTAATAGTTGCACCAAAATCCTGAATAATTTCTCTTGCAACTTGCTGGTTAATCGGATTATCTTCTGCTAATAAGATATTGATTCCTTTCAGCTGATTAGTGAGCTTACAATCATTAATCTGTTTAGGTTGTGAAAAAGAACGGAAGTTTTTATTTAAGCGACTTAACAGCATTCCGACTTTAACCGGTTTAGGGAGAACTTGAATATCGTATTCGAGAAAAGGCAATTCAGAAAGGTGCGGTGCGGGTTGAATTAATAAATAATAATTTGCTTCACTAATTTTTTGTCGTAATTTTTCAGCAATTTCCAGCCCGGTAATTTCCTTAACTTCATCATCAATGAACACATGAATATGGCGAGTCGCACTAAACTTGATATTAAAATCATTCTGCATAATCTGTTCAACATGGTAATGGTTGAATTCTATATCAAATCGAGCACAAATATGCTCCCATGCAGTAATTTGATAATCGGTATCAGAGACAAATACAGCACTGACATTTTTAAAATTATAATGGGGTATTTCGGCACTTTCATTGACCGCAATGCGAATATCAAAAGAGAAAATGCTACCAACACCAAGTTCGCCATCAACTCTTATTTCACCACCCATCATAGAAACCAGTTGTTGGCAAATACTCAATCCCAATCCAGAGCCACCAAAGCGCCTGGTTGTAGCATCATCAGCTTGTGTGAAAGACTGAAAAATTTTATCTCGCTTATCAACATCGATACCAATACCAGTGTCTTTAACAACAAAAGATAAAATCCCCGATTGAGACTCAGAAACTATCAATAAAATATAACCAGTTTCGGTAAATTTAACCGCATTCCCAATTAAATTAATGAGTACTTGCGAAAGACGTAAGGAATCACCATTTCGTTCAAGAGCTACGTTTGCCGAGAGATCAATACAAAAATCAATTTGTTTCTCATTCACTTTACTCGAAAACAAATCGGTTATATTTTCAAGAACTTCCAATAAATTAAAGTTAATATTTTCAAGCTCTAGCTTACCATGCTCCATTTTTGAAAAATCAAGAATATCATTAATAATTGCCAACAGTGTTCTTGCAGAGGTTGAGCTTTTAGAGACATAGTCTCGCTGTTTACGACTTAATGAAGTTTCGCCTAGTAGTGAAAGCATTCCCAAAATACCATTCATCGGCGTTCTTATTTCATGACTGACCGTGGCTAAAAATGTTGATTTCGCAGCGTTTGCTTCTTCTGCTTTTTTAGTTTTTTCAGCGAGTTCAGAGTAAGCTTTATTTAGCTTTCTTTCTGCATATTTTCTTTGTAGCGCTTCGGCGATATGTGTCGAGACAAAGTTAAGAATATTAACCTCTTTTTCACCAAAAAGATTTCCTTCATCATAACTTTGCAACACCATAATCCCCAAAATATCACCACTGGAAATTAACGGCACTCCAACCCAGTCAATTGGATAAGGTCCAATGCATTTAAGTCTGCCTTGTGCTTCCAACTGCTGAATATCTGATTTAGTAAAATGCGTTATTTCACCACATTCATATACATAGCCGGTTAACCCAATATTAAATGGAATACGATTCATCCCCACATCATATTCATCAACTACATATTTCATTTCAAACTGATTAAAATCTTTATTGGCAATAGCAATGTAGAAATTTTTCGCCACCATTAAGTTGCTGATAGTTTCATGTAATCTTGAATAAAGCTCTTGTTCAGTTGTACACAACTGAGGCATTTCGGAAATTTTAAATAATGCTTTTTGCAATTCTACAGCTTGTTTACGCTGAATAATTTCTTTTTGTAATAACTGATTAGAAACCGTCAATTCTTGAGTTCGTTTACGAACACTTTCTTCTAACTGTGAATGATATTCATGTCGTTCAATCGTAGACATAATTGACTGTGCGACAAATATAAGTAACTCTTTATCAGACTCTGTATATTGAATATCTTTCATATAAGATTGCACCGCCATAACCCCAGCGACACCTTCTGAACCAACCAACGGAACGCCAAGATAATACTCAGAAGTCGGTCCCATTAAAATAATTACCCCATCCTCAGCCATTAATTCAATACGACGTTTATCAACCATTAAAGGCTCACCGGAAACAACAACATGTCGAGCAAGGCTGCGGTTACGCTGCTCTTTAGGCAACTCTTCTAAAAAGCTGTAATCAAACCCATCATCATCATCGTAAAAATAGATCCAATTCATTTCTTGAAGACTTTCATTCCATAGTGCCACATAAAAACTTTCAGCATAAATCAGTTCTTTAATTGCTACGTGGATTTCAGCAAATAGGGTTTGTAATGATATGTCTTTATTTGCAAGTTTTGATACATAATAGAGCGTTGCCTGTATCAGTTCGCTGCGCTCACGTTCAATTACTTGCTGTTCCAATGACGCATTGGTTTCTGCTAATTTATAGGTTCGCTCTTCTACCCTTTTCTCTAATGCTTCTTGCGCTTGCTTTCTCTCAAGTGTCAGTGCAATTTGATGCGAAACAAATTCCAGTAAATTTCTATCTTCATTACCCAGCTTTTTATGTTCATCATAGCTCTGGGTTGCAATCATACCTAAAATATTATTTTCAAGTTTAAGGGGAACACCTAACCAATAAAGCGAACGTTTACCAATATACGAGTCATCACCGATAATTTGTGAAGTATTATCTGGCGTCCTTAAAATGGACTCTCCAGTTAATAATACCTTTCCGGTAGAAGTTTTTAAAATGTCACTACTGGGAATTAAGCAGACTTGTTCAATATCCATTTCATCTTCGATATCAACAAAGTATACAAATTCAACTTTTTCTTTTGTTTTATCATACAAACAAATATAAAGATTTTCAGCACCAATTAACCGCATAATTATTTCATGAATGGCTGAGTACAATCGATTCATTGACTCGGCCCCCGAAGCTAAATCAGCAATTTGAAATAGAGCGGTTTGTAGTTTTTTAGACTTTTCGGTAATTTTAATTTGATATTTCAGTTGCTCATTAGAAAGGTTCAACTCATTGGTTCTTTCTTCAACCATAAATTCGAGAAAGTCTTGGTTTCTTTTACGCTGTATGGCTGTTGCAACATGCTGCCCAACAAAAATCATCAGCTCCTTATCCTTTTCCGTATAATAGAAATCAGGCAAATAACTTTGCAAAGCCATAATACCAATGACTTTATTTTCAACCATCAACGGAACACCAAGCCATGAAACCGTTTCTTCACCGAGGGTCTTCAATTTGTGTTTTTTAACAAGCTCAGCAATCCCCTTTTTGGTAGTTAATAGCGGTTTTCCTTGACGCATAACAAAACCAGTTAAGCTATTTTTTAGACTATGAGCAGGCATTTCAGAAAATGAATTCACATCAAAGTCATCCATAGTGTCAACATAGTGAACCATCTTGATCTGATCATTTTTTTCATCTTGAATAGCAATATATAAATTTTCACTATATAGTAAGGTGCCTATAATTTGATGAATTTGTTGATAGAATAACTCCAGCTCAATATCCATATTAGCCAGATTAGCTATTTGATAAAGCGCCGACTGTGTCGACTCTGTTTCTTTACGAATTTCAATTTCTTTTTCAAGCTCTTCGGTTCGCTCTTTAATTTCTTTTTCTAAATTAAATTTGTAACGTTTGCGCTCAATCGCAATGGCCACATGATGGGCAATAAACTCTAATAAGTCGCGATGCCATTCACTATAAACAATATCTTTATGATAACTTTGAATAACCATGATACCAATGTTTTTGTTGTTATTCTTTAGTGTTACGCCCAACCAGGATTCAAACAAACTGCCAATCAATTTAAAGTTATACTTCTCTATTAAATCGTCTAAATCTTTTGGATCAATTAATAATGACTGATTAGAGCGATAGAGCACTGTTGTCAGTGTGTTTTTATTAATCGGTAGTTTCATATTTTCGATTAACTGTCCATCAAGCTCATCTCTGGCATAATGAATAACCAGGCTATCACCTTCGGCTAGTCCAATATAAAAGTTTTCTGTTTGAAAGAACTGTCGAATAATATGAAATAGATTATCAAAAAACTTATAGAGATCTTCAGCACCTGATGCTAAGTTAGCAATTTCATACAACGCACTATGCAGCTTTTCTGCTTTTGTGACTTCATCAAATTGTTCTTGCAACTTTTTATTGGTATCTTGCAAAGCCAGTGTTCGCTTATTGACTAATTCTTCTAGCTGACTTTGCACACTCTTGCGTTGAATTGCATTGGCTACAGGTTTTGCCACATACTCCATAAGCAGCATATCTTTATCATTATAAATTTTTTCTTCAATATATGATTGCAGAACAATCGCACCAATCGTTTCTTCATCGATTCTCAATGGAATTCCTAACCATGAGCGCGTTTTGGGACCACGCCGAATAATTTCACCTTGTTCAGCGAGCAACTCAATATCTTCATTACGTAGAACCAGCGGTTGATCAGAACGAAATAATCGAGCGGTTAAACTTTTATGCGTAGTACAGTCGTACGCTTTAAAGTCACTGAGAGATGTATCATCCTTTGAATCAGAGTAGTAGGCAAAGCGATAAAGATTACCCTCTCTTAAAACAATATACAGATTTCGAGCATAAATTAGTGTTGATATCAGACGATGTATTTCAAAGTAAAAAGCATTCAGACTAATTTTTGAGTTAGCTAGTTCTGCAATATTCAGCAGCGTATTTTCTGTTTTTTGCAGCATCCGTCGCATTCGAATTTCTTCGGTCAGTTTATCGGTGCGATCAGCATATTTATGTTCTAGATTAAGCTTTTGTAATTTTCGCAAGAGTGTAGAAGCAACCATATTGCCAATGTAATCAAATAGCTGACAGCTGCGTTCTTCAAAATAATGATCTTCAGAATAACTGTGTATAAACATCATACCAATAGCTGAACCATCAACAACTAATGGAGTACCTAAAATTGAACGAGGTCTTTGCTGTGAAAAGAAAAAATCATCTGAAAACTGGCTTTGATTGATTTGAATTTCGGTTAATAGTATTGCGGAGGTTTGTTCAAACAAATAAGTGATAATATTATTTTGGTTAAGCCCAATCAACTCGGGTAAATTAGCCCGGCATTGTTCACTCGCATATGCACATTGCAACGCATTTTTGTTGTCGGTTAACAGTAATAGGCAAAAATTTTCTGTATTAAATAACTGATTAATAATATCATGCAATGATCGATAAAAATGAGTTAGATCATTTTTATCGATGGCTAATTCAGAAATTTTAAATACAACCTGCTGAAGTTTTTGGTTATAAGTTGCTTCTTGGGTACGAAAAAACAGTTGTTGTTTTAATGATTCAATTTCTGCATCTTTATCATTTAACTGCGCACTTAATTCCTCAATTGAAGGGTTCACCTGTTTTTCCGAGAAGTCAGGATTCGGAGATTGTGTTGTCAACTTTTCATCACGTCTTTGCGACATACACGCTACACAAGTTAAGATTAAAAGAATTTGTCACTTAAAAGTATGGTTGATAAAAATGAGAAATTCCAATAATAATATGCTTGAATATTGATAAAAACTTCTTTAATAATAAATATTTAGGTGATGTCATAAAATTAAATTAAAAGGCATTAATTAATATAGACAAGATCGTTTTTTTCTTTATACCTTTTACGATGAGTTTTGCTGATTTTTATAAATTGACTGTTTGTTTATTGACCAGAACTATCATCATTCGAACTAGGCCATTCGCGTTCCGTTAGGCACATACCTTTCAACACTGCTAAGCACCACGGCTCCATCTTCTTGGTGAAACCCGGTAACCAGACACTCTGACATTATTGGTCCAATTTGTTTAGGTGGAAAGTTGACAACGGCAATAATCTGTTGACCAACAAGCTGCTCTGGTTGATAAATCTGAGTAATTTGCGCACTCGATTTTTTTATACCGATCGCCTCACCAAAATCAATTTTGAGCAAATAAGCCGGTTTAATTGCTTCTTGAAAAACGCTGGCTTCTATAATGGTCCCTACTCTCATTTCAACTTTTTGAAAATCGTTCCAGCTTATCATGTTTATTTCCTCTATATTAAGATTATTATTTTGTTTTCAACAGCTTAATGCTTGTGATAAATACGCCGTTCTAACCATTGTGGTCGATGTGTATCTCTATTAAAATACAATGTAAAGTCAATTTGCAATGAAATTATGCAACAATCAAAGCCCCGCAATCAAAGTGATAAAAAACAATCTAATTTGACCCAAGGTACTTTACGTATAATTGGGGGTCAAATGCGTGGCAGAAAACTGCAGTTTGCTACAGTAGACGGACTCAGGCCAACTCTAGATAGAATTCGCGAAACTTTATTTAACTGGCTAATAGCTGACATCCATCAAGCCCATTGTCTGGATTTATTCGCAGGAAGTGGTGCCTTGGGATTTGAAGCCATTTCGCGTGGTGCTGTGCAACTTACTTTTGTCGAGAAAAGTCCCAAGGTAGTAATAGACCTTAAAAAAAATTGCCAATTACTCGCTATTGAGAACGCTAAAATCGTCAATCAGAGCTTTGAGAAATTTTTACACACTAATCAACAGCAATTTAACTTGGTCTTCTTAGATCCTCCTTTTGGTCAAGCAATGCTTACCGATATTGAAGCCAGGCTCACCCCACATTTAATGCCGGGCGCATTAATTTATGTAGAACATGAAAAAAACACAGCTGATCAGGTAGATTTTTCATGGGACACGGTCAAATCCAAACAGACTGGTAGTCTGGTGTATTCTCTGTACCGCTACGGAGCTTGAATGTTTGGTTCTATTAATTTATTTAACGAATATTCTGCTTAAATAATAAACACTTACATCGCTATCATTCAAAATGATAAATATTCTGTAAGTTTTTTATTTATTTTGTCGATTTTCAATTGGCTTATTCGTCTTTATAACAGTTGCCGATAAAAGCTATAGATAGCAATCATCAATGACAATTATTGTAAATAGTGCAATAAACCAATCACAATACAGGAGAATACCATGCAATTTTTATGTTTAATCTATGAGTCAGAAGCACTGATGGGCTCGCGTCCTGATTCCGAAAATGAGCAAATTTTTAATGAATATATGCAATTTACTCAAGAAGTAAAAGATTCTGGGCAATTTATTGCTGGTGATGCCCTTCAACCGACAGCAACCGCAACGACGGTAAGGGTCAGAAATGGCGAAACCATTATAACTGATGGCCCATTTGCCGAAACGAAAGAACAATTAGGGGGTTACTATTTGTTAGAATGTGATACCTTGGAAGAAGCGATTTCCTTAGCCGCCAAAATCCCCAGCGTGAGAGATGGTTCAATAGAAGTTAGGCCAATTATGTTATTTGACGAACAATCATAACCATCCATATAAAGTTGCCAATATTGACAATTATTAAGAACATATTGGCATTTTATCATTACTACACGACGATACTCTTGCTGAAGCGATAACTTCTTAAGTTTTTCAAATCGCTGTATACTGCTTTTATTTTTAAACACCAATCGCTAATGAACAGGGTCAACGCACACATTCAAGCCGCATATCCCCAAGCATTGGCACGTTTAATGACACATTTAAAAACAATTGACTGCGCCGAAGAATATTTACAAGTTGCTGTCGAAAAGGCGCTATTCAACTGGCCCAAAAACTTACCTGACAGTCCAGCCGCTTGGTTGATTCGTGTAGCACTCAATAAGTATATTGATCACTATCGAATTGAGCAGAAAAAAGTATCACTCGAAGCTTTGCCAGAGCCAACCCTACTACCCGATTTGAATGAGCAGGCGCTGTTATTAAGCTATAACGATGACTTACTCCGCTTGATTTTTACCTGCTGCCATCCGGCACTTAATCAACAAACTCAAATCATTCTGGCACTGAAACATGTATTAGGTTTATCGATTACCCAAATTGCCAGTGCGCTGGTTATCAATGAAACAACCCTAGAACAGCGGTTACTACGAGCTAAAAAGAAAATATCAAGTAATCAGATTCCCTACCAAACACCTTCTTGCAAAGACTGGCCTACTCGTCTGGCAAGTGTATTAAAAACTATTTACCTATTATTTAACGAAGGCTATTTTCCTTCCGATAATCAGATATCGATTCATGATGAGCGTTGTAAAGAAGCGATTCGACTTGCCAGACTACTCGACCAATGTATAAAAAATGATGCCGAAGTGAAAGGATTACTCGCCTTATTATTGCAGCAAGATGCCCGCTCACCCGCAAGAATTTCTGCACAAGGAAACTTTGTATTACTTGATCAACAAAACCGGCATTTATGGAAA
This sequence comes from Aliikangiella maris, assembly GCF_040719265.1. Taxonomy (NCBI): domain Bacteria; kingdom Pseudomonadati; phylum Pseudomonadota; class Gammaproteobacteria; order Oceanospirillales; family Pleioneaceae; genus Aliikangiella; species Aliikangiella maris. Next base: position 34,662 of record NZ_JBFDAH010000019.1, read on the forward strand.
CAAAAAAATATCCAGGAGGGTAATATTTTAGCAGAAAAAGCCATTAAAATGGGCAAAGGTACACCATATGCACTCCAAGCAGCAATCGCATCACTCCATAATAATGCAGTAAGTAGCGAGCAAACCGACTGGTTACAAATTTACCAGCTTTATCAATTACTGATTCAACAGGATCCGAATCCTGTCATTCAATTAAATGCGGCAATTGCATTAGCCAAGAGCGGTCACCCACAAACCGCCATTGAACAAGTCAAACAGTTAGCAGAGCAACTGGACGGTTATCGTCACTATTATACCTCACTGGCAGGTTTATATTTTGATAATGGCCAGTTTCAACTAGCACTTGAGCATTATCAAATCGCTCAGACCCGGCAACGCCGACACATTGAAAAGTCATTTATCATCAATCGCATATTACAATGTCAACAACAACTCTTTTAATAAATCTTCTTATGTTGAATTTTTTTAACTCGAATCGATTTAAAAAAACTATCTTTTTCAATTCTTGCAAGTTTCTATTTAGAGAAAAATCCTTTAAATTGAAGTAATTTAGCTATACTTAAACAAAATATAGCTGAAAGAGTAAGTATCGATGCGTTTTTTGTTTCTCCTCATGGGATTCATTTTTAGCCTCAGTAGTATTTCAGCAACTGAGGAACCGATTAGAATAGGGACAACACTTTGGCCAGGTTACGAACCTATCCATCTGGCCAAGTCATTGGGTAAATTGGAACCGCATAATATTCGAACTATCGATTACCCATCGACAAGTGAAGTGCTCCGAGCTTTTAAAAACCATACGCTTGAAGTTGCAGCATTAACATTGGATGAAGTCGTCAGTTTAGTAGAAAATGATACACCAGTGAAAATCATTTTGATTTGCGATATTTCAAATGGTGGCGATGTTATTCTTGCTAAACCATCAATCAAAAATGTTACTCAACTCAAGGGAAAACGCGTTGCCGTAGAAAGTTCGGCGGTGGGCGCTTATCTACTAAGCCGAGCGTTGCAGCTCAATGATGTACAGTTAAAAGATATTCAGGTTGTCAATATGGACGTCAATAGTAATATGGCAGCACTAAAACAGGATAAAGCCGATGCTTTTGTTACCTACGATCCCATTAAAACCAGACTATTAAATGAAGGGTTGACACCTATTTTTAGCTCTAATCAAATTCCAGGTGAAGTTGTCGATGTTTTGGTCGTACATGAATCCTTTTATTTACAACATGCCGAAAAGATTCATGCGCTAGTCGATGCCTGGTTTGTCGCACTTAATGAGATACAAAAAAATCCACTAAAAAGCTATCGATTTATTGCAAATCGCATGAAAATCAGTGTTGATGAAGTGGCAAAAACCTATGAAGGATTAATCTTACCTAATGCAAGAGAAAATTTTGATTTGTTGACCGGCGAACATCCTAAATTAAGAGAAACTATGGAGCGCTTGGTTAACTTAATGCAGCATTTACAATTAATCAGTCAAAAACCTAGTCTCTCTAACCTGATAACCGATGAGTTTATTCCACAACAATAATGAGAATTTCATTAAAGTTTTTATTAGCACTATTACTGTTTGGGTTTGCATTACTAGCGACACTGGTTAGTTTTATTATCAGCAAACAACAGGTTACCGATCGGGTAACCAAAACCATTACCAAGCAATTACTCAATGACTTAAACCTGATTCAAAGTGAATTTGAACGCTATATCATCTATGGTCAAGCGGAAGGTATCAGCCAGTCCGTTGCGGCCAAATCATCAGAAATTGATACCTTGCTACTTGTCGTAACCTCACCCAATGGAAAAGTTAGAGCCTCAACATCGCCCGTTGATATTGGTAAATATTGGAAGCAACTTAATTACGAATTTAATTCCAAACAATATCAAAGAGTACTTGAAAAAAACACCTCCTCTGTATGGTCATCGACAGAAAACCAATGGATTGATGGTATGGTTCCTATCTGTCAAAGTAATTTTCAAATTAGCTTAAGAAATCAGCAATGTGGTGTAGCTATTTATCGAAAAGATTTAACCTACAAAACAAACGAAGTCTTACAAGGAATCATCACTCAGTCAGTCTATATCGGTATTGGTAGTATTATAGGGGCTATTTTTATATTAATTATCACTCACTACTTAATCACTGAGCGAGTCATAAAAATTAAAAATATTTTAATTCGTTGGATTGGCGGCGAAAGAGATGTTCAAATTCAATTAAATATTAATGATGAACTTTCCGATATTGCCTCATTAATTAATGAACTGGTACAACGGTTTAGCGAAGAAGAAGAAGCTCTACAAAGAAGCGAACAACTAAAGCAGGCAATTATTAATAGCGCAAATTATTCAATTATTGCAACATCACCTGAAGGCATCATTACTTCTTTTAATAAGTCAGCAGAATATTTATTAGGTTTTAAAGCGGAAGAACTAGTCAATAAAAAAAATCCAGAGGCTTTTCATGATAAACATGAAGTTAGCCGAAAAGCAGAAGAATTAAAGCACCGATTTGGTATTGATGTACAACCCGGTTTTGATGTTTTTGTCGCGATTCCCAGTATGGGCGAAGTCTATGAAGATGAATGGACTTATGTGCATAAAAATGGAGATAAAATTCCCGTCCACTTATCAATTACCGCTTTATTTAATGAACAAGGCGATATCGAAGGCTATCTGAGTATCGCTTATGATATTAGTGCAAAGAAAAAGAATGAAAGAGATTTATACCTAGCAGAAAAAGTCTTTAACAATACTAATGAAGCCATCATGATTACAGATGAAAATTTAAATATTGTTAATATTAATCAGGCATACTGTAGTATTACTGGCTTTTCTAAGAACTATGCGATAGGAAAAAAAGCCAATATTGCCTACTCAGGAAAACACGATAAACTTTTTTATGAGGAAATGTGGCAAAAAATCGCCCATGAAAATCATTGGAGCGGTGAAATATGGAATCGACGTAAAGACGGCGAAATTTTTCCAACCTGGCTAACTATAAACACTGTGCGCGGAAAAGATAATCGTATTTGTAATTATATTGGTTTATTCAAAGATATTACTCAACAAAAGCTGGCAGCAGAAGAGCTGGAAAAACTAGCCTATTATGATCAATTAACTCAATTACCCAATCGCGTATTATTTAATGAAAGACTTGATCGTATGATCATTCAAGCAAATCGAGAAAACAAAAGATTTGCCTTGATGTATATGGATTTAAATCGATTTAAATATGTTAATGATACTTATGGTCACGAAATTGGTGATGAATTATTAATTCAGGTTGCTCAGCGACTAACAAAATCCGTCCGAGAATCAGACACGGTTGCCCGATTAGGAGGTGACGAATTCACCATTATTTTGTCAGAACAAAAAGAGCTGATTAATCTAAATGATATTACCGGCATAGCCAATAAATTAATCAATGTTATTAACCAGCCATTTATGATTAATAATTTAAACTTATATGTTGGCACGAGTATTGGTATTTCAATTTATCCAAATGATGGTACTGATACATCCAGTCTGTGTAAGAATGCGGATACCGCAATGTATAAAGCGAAAGAATCAGCCGCAGCAAACTATAAGTTTTTTGCCGAATATATGAATAAAGAAAATCACTCAAGACTCGAACTAGAATCTGCGTTGCGCTCAGCAATGAAAAACAATGAATTCAGCTTACACTACCAACCTATTATTAATATCACTAACCAAAAAATTCTCGGTTTTGAAGCGCTATTGCGCTGGCAGCATCCGCATCTCGGTAATATTTCACCCGAGCATTTTATCCCTATTGCCGAAGATCTCGGATTAATTAATGAATTAGGCGACTGGGTATTTTGTCATGCACTTGAGCAATTGAGAGAGTGGAAAACCAATATTTCACAAGAATTTTATATTGCAATCAACTTGTCGGCTAAACAACTCCAATCGAACACTTTGGTTACATCGTTAGTAAACACTATTGAGGAGTATCAAATCAATCCTCAGAATATTCACATTGAAATTACCGAAACCAGTGTCATCTCCGATCCTGAAATGGCCGTTAAAAAACTTAAAAAACTACGCGATATCGGTTTTAAAATCTCTATTGATGACTTTGGGACAGGTCAGTCATCTTTAAATTATCTAAAAAAATTTCCAATTAACACCATTAAAATTGATAAAACCTTTGTTAAAAGTGCGGAGTCAGATCAGGTTGATATGGCCATAGTCAAAGCCGTTTTATCTATTGCTGAAAGTATGGATTTGGCAGTCGTCGCGGAGGGTGTTGAAACCAAATCCCAGGAAAAACTATTATTAGGCGAAGGCTGTAAAATTGGTCAAGGCTACCTTTACTCTAAGCCATTACCTGCCAGCCAGGTAAAACAATTATTTAATCGGAAATTACGCCTAGTTGAATAACATGGATTTTAACACATTCATTTTTTTACCATTGAGTTTCAAAACGATGTACTAAATAGCCATACTTTTGATATTGCGCTACATGTTGTAACCCCGACTTAAGCATTACTTGTTGAGAAGCAATGTTTTCATCAACTGCTTCGCCAAAAATTTTGAATAATTTTAGTTTTTCTTTAGCATATTGCAGCGTGGCTTTAACCGCTTCGGTCGCTAAACCTTGTCCCCAATAGACTGGTAGCATTCGATAGCCAATATCGGGCAAATTATCTTCTGGTTCAAACTTAATACCACAAAAACCAATGATGCGCGCATCCAATTTATGGATTAGTGCATATCGGGCATAGCCGTATTGTTGATACTCTTTTAACCAAACATTTTCGATTAGTGCTTTAGCATTTTCGCGTGACTCTACCAATTTGTCGCCAGTAAACTCAATAACCTGAGGATGACTTGAAAATTCATAAACCGCATCAACATCTTCCAGTGTAAATTCACGCATTTGTAGGCGGGGAGTGTCAATAAGAATCATTATTTTATTTCCTGTTAGTGAAAGTTTAAGACTCCATGATTAGCCATAAATCATTTAATCTGCCATTAACATCAGATTTATCATATCGTAGCATCTAGTGATTCAAATAAACATCATAACGAAATTTTTTGGCAATAATTTCGTGATTAGGCTTTTTACTGGCTAAGTGCTCAGCTCCTTTTGGCCGTTTCACCACGACACGTTTCACGCCACTTTTAAGCGTATTTATCATTAATTGATCGGCATCGGCATCTTCACCAGCCAAAACTTTAAAAATCCGCATCTCTTGTTTGACTAACGCCGACTTTTTTCTCTCGGGAAACATGGGATCAAGATAAACAACATCAACTTTTCGTTCCCTTATCCAATGCTCATTAACCTGTAAACTATCATAATTTTCCAAATGCATACATGCAGAAATATCAGGCCACTTTTGTTGTAAACGGTTTAGTGCATTTTCAAGCAATAAATAAATAGGTAAACTCCGCTCATGCATTATTACTTCACAACCAAGCATCGCCATAATCAATGAATCGCGCCCCATGCCAGCAGTGGCATCAAAAACTTTTGGCCGGTAATGCGGTTTACAACCTATTGCTTTAGCAACAACTTCATTACTTTTACTGACTCTTGCTGCACGAAAGCCAACTTCGCCTTCGGCTAAATCGAATTGTAGTCGAGTAACTCGCCCGTTCAATTCCAAATACAGAGATAACCAAGGATGGGAATAAGCAAAATAAATCTGATTAGCAACTGGCTTAAATCCACTATCAACGATAGTCATATCAAACTGTTTTGCCAGTTGCACAATTTTATTATTTACAATCTCGTTATTTGCCAGTGGACTTTTTTCTGTAAGTTGTTCGGAGGTCTGTTGCGCAGCTTCATAACCGATAAAATACAAATTATTCATACACATTAGATGTGTCAATGCCAGCGTGGCGCAACAATGGTTCAACCGATGGTTTACGACCGCGAAACGCAACAAATAATTCCATCGGATCGGCTGAACCGCCCTTTTCCAAAATATTGGTTAGAAATTTTCTACCTGCCGCTTGGTTTAAAACACCTTCTTCTTCAAATAAAGAAAATGCATCTGCAGATAAAACTTCAGCCCATTTATAACTGTAATAACCAGCCGCATAGCCACCTGCAAAAATATGTGAAAAACTATGCTGGAAACGATTAAATTCAGGTGGAGGCATAACCGCAACTGCTTTGCGAATTTCATTTAGCTCTTGTTGAATAGTATCAACTTTTAATGGTTCGGCCATATGAATTTTAATATCAAAAAGTGAAAATTCGATTTGGCGTACCATCATCATTGCCGATTGAAAGTTCTTTGCTTCAATCAACTTATTCAATTTATTTTCGGGCAAAGGTTCGCCGGTTTCATAATGTCCGCTTATTTGATTAATAACTTCGGGATGATAACAAAAGTTTTCCATAAACTGACTGGGTAATTCAACAGCATCCCAAGGTACATTAGAAATTCCCGAGGCCGCCAGCTCATCGACTTGCGTTAACATATGGTGGATACCATGACCAAATTCATGAAACAAGGTCACCACTTCATCATGAGTTAATAATGCTGGTTTATTTTCAGCAGGTTCGGCAAAATTACACGTCAGATAGGCAATTGGAATTTGGATTTGCTGGGTATCAGTTTTGTAACGGCTTTGACAAACGTCCATCCACGCACCGCCACGCTTATGCTGACGAGCGAACAAATCCAGATAAAATTCAGCAATTACCTGATTGTCACGTAACAACTCATAATGTCTAACTTTAGGATGCCAAATAGCCTTATCATTAGTTTGTTGAAAAGTCACATTGAATAGTTGCTCAGTTAAATCAAACAGCCCCTGCATCACTTTATCGACCACGAAATAAGGTCTTAATTCAGACTGAGATATTTCAAAAGTTTTCTGTTTTAATTTTTCGCTGTAATAAGCCACATCCCAAGACGCAAGTTCATCAATACCGGACTGTTTTGCATAAGCCTGCAATGTTGCCAGCTCATCTTTGGCCTGCTGATGCGCAGCATGATTTAACTGCTCTAAAAACGCGATTACTTGCTCTGGTGATTCGGCCATTTTTGATTCTAGACTCAACTGGGCAAAATTATCAAAACCTAATAGTTTAGCTTTGGCATTTTTGAGTGATAATATTTCTTCCATGATAGGCCCATTATCATATTGCCCTTTATCAAAACCGAGTTCTGATGCCCGCGTAACGTAAGCATAATAAACTTCTTCACGCAGCTTTCGATCATCGGCATAAGTTAAAATTGCAAGATAGCTAGGTATTTCTAAGGTAATTAAATACCCGCTCTCACCACGAGCTTTTGCATTCGCGGCCAGAATTTCTAATTCAGTTTCGGGTAAACCGTTGAGTAAGTTTTTATCACTAATCGGTTTGCGCCAGCTCATAGTGGCATCGAGTATATTATGTTCAAACTTTGATTTAAGTTGTGATAAGCGCTTTTGAATTTTTGCAAATTCAGCCTGCAGCGCTTCAGATAAATCAACACCCGATAATCGAAATCCCAACAATGAATCTTTTAAAATATGGGTTTGTGTTGCAGTCAGTTGCAGATTTTCTCGGTCATCATAAAGCGCTTGAGTTGCACTAAATAGCGCTTTGTCCTGCCCAAGCTGTGTAGAATAATCGGTTAAATGGCTAAGCCCCTTATCGTAAGCTTCTCGCAATGCCTGACTGTTACATACGCTATTTAAATGAGATACCGGCGACCAGGCTTTGCCCAGCCGATTTTCTAGAATATCCATCGGCAGCATGAAATTTTCCCAGGTTTTATTGGGTAGCTGAGTCAACGCTGCAATTTGCTGACGATTATCGGCAATTATTTGTTCAATAGCTGGCTCAACATAGTTAGCATCTATGTCATTAACATGCTCGATAGGATTTTGTAATAATAAAGGGTTGGTTATAGTCATATTGGAATAGTATTTCATTAGAAATCATTGCAAACTACCCACAAGTTTAATTGCTTATCTGGTTATGTAAAGTAGTCAAGCGTAACTTTTTATAGATTGAACAACGCTTCAGTCGACCAGATCAATCATTTTACATGCGTAAGCTTTTCGTTTTTTGAAACTGATAGCGTCATCAGTTAACTTTTAACCAATGAATTATCGGATAAATCAACTTATTCAGATAATATTTACAGTAACGGGATTTATATGACTCAATATGATTACGATTATCTAGCCATTGGCGGCGGCAGTGGCGGTATTGCATCAGCAAATAGAGCCTCAATGTATGGTAAAAAATGTGCCATTGTCGAGGCAAAAGCCCTTGGTGGAACTTGTGTCAACGTTGGTTGTGTCCCGAAAAAAGTCATGTGGTTTGCTGGGCAAATTGCTGATGCATTTAAATTGGCACCAGATTATGGATTTGATGCACAAATCAACAGTCTCGACTGGTCGACCCTGGTTAAAAATCGTGAAGCCTATATTGGTAGGATTCATCAGTCTTATGATAATGTTCTAGGCAAAAATAAAGTTGACGTTATTCAAGGATACGCGACTTTAGTCGACTCACACACGGTTAAAGTGGGTGATAAACATATTACTGCCGAACATATTTTAATTGCAACTGGCGGAGAACCGATGATTCCCGATATTCCGGGCAAAGAACATATTATTGATTCTGATGGTTTTTTCGCACTCGACAAACAACCGAAAAGCGTTGTCGTCGTTGGCGCAGGTTATATAGCAGTTGAAATCGCTGGGGTTTTTAACGCACTCGGTAGCGAAACCCATCTGGTAGTTAGAAAAGAGCATCCGCTACGAGAATTTGATGAAATCATTTCAACAACCTTGACCGAGCAAATCCAGCATGAAGGAATTGTTTTACATAATCACACACAAATTACTCAAATTGACAAAGCTGAAAATGGCCAATTTGTATTGACCACTGATGGTCAAGCGCTCCCCAATGTTGATGCGGTCATTTATGCCATTGGACGTAATCCACATACACATAGTTTAGGCTTGGAAAATGCCGGAGTAAAAATGGATGAGCGCGGTTACATCATTACTGATGAATATCAAAATACCAATATCCCTGGCATTTATGCCGTCGGTGATAATACGGGGCGCGCACAATTAACGCCTGTTGCAGTTGCTGCTGGGCGTCGTTTATCAGAGAGATTATTTAACAATAAGCCAACGGATAAACTGGATTACACTAACATTCCTACCGTCGTTTTTTCGCATCCAGCCATAGGCACCGTCGGTCTAACAGAAACTCAAGCACGCGCTGAATTTGGTGATGCGGTGAAAACTTATACCTCGAGTTTTACTGCAATGTACACCGCCATTACTGCTCATCGTCAACCGACAAAAATGAAACTGGTCTGTGTTGGCCCAGAAGAAAAAGTTATTGGTATTCACATCATTGGACTGGGTGCCGACGAAATGCTACAAGGTTTTGCCGTTGCGGTAAAAATGGGTGCAACAAAAGCCGACTTTGATAACACTGTTGCCATTCACCCTACATCAGCAGAAGAGCTGGTTACGATGCGATAACCGAGCGCTATTAAATTCACGCCTTTCGATACAACACGTTTCGTCGTATAAACCGATGAAATGTGTTGTACCCTTGAAATAACGTAATTAAGCGTAACTTTCATTATGTAAGCTAATCAAATTAAGCTAAAATGCGAAGATTCTATAAAATTATCATTCTTACGGATACGCGATGACGGTTCGATCTTTTGAAAATACGCATCCTAAATTAGGTGACCGGGTTTATATAGACCCTACGGCATTAGTCGTAGGCGATGTAACAATTGGTGATGACAGTTCTATTTGGCCTATGGCAGCCATTCGCGGTGACGTGCATTCAATCAGTATTGGCGAACGAACCAGTATTCAAGATGGCTGTGTTTTACATGTCACTCACGCCGGCCCTTATGACCCCGAAGGCCACGATTTGACCATTGGTGATGATGTCACTATTGGCCACAAAGCGATTATTCATGGATGCTCTATTGCCAACCAATGCTTAATTGGCATGGGTGCAGTGGTAATGGATAATGCCGTGATTCAGTCTCAGGTGATTTTAGGCGCAAACAGTTTAGTGCCACCAGGACGAAATCTGGAAAGTGGCTTTTTATGGGTTGGTTCTCCAGCACGCAAAATTCGACCATTAACCGAAGAAGAGTTGAAATTCTTTAAATACTCTGCCGACAATTATGTCAAATTGAAAAACCGCTATTTAGCAGGGTAATCAAGGCCAACTATCTGTAGCAAATCTTAGCTCATAACTCAATCAACAGACCGGTCAAATCACGACAATTATCTCAAACACCGGTCTTGCCTGAATCAATTTTTGTATCAATTGCTTTTCTCCCTTGGCTTTTAAGCAAACTCCTCACACTTGGATACTTTTTAAAAGTAAAAGCGGTATCCTCCTCCGCTATGTATGTGCTCACTTTAATTTATGGTTTTATCATCAAGCGTTTGGCTGACTTATACTTAACTTAACTTAACTTAACTTAACTTAGCTTAACTTGACTTGACTAAGACAAATGAACTTGCCACCGCGTTTTCGGCGAAAGAATAAGCTTTGGTCTATGCTTTAAAAAAAGAATTTTTTAACTGTGATGCTTTATGTAAACCGGTTGGCCTATTTAAAATAGCGCCAGTTTGGCAAAGGCAATAATAGACCATCGGTAAAATAAGTCATTTGGCTTTACAGCAGGGAAAATATGTCAATGCTTCAAAAGCTTATTTTTGGTGCCATTAGTATTAACCTTATCATTATTCTGATGATAATGACTCAGCAAAACAATGTGTTTGTCTATTTGCTGATTGCACTTGAAATAATTATTTTAATTAGCCTTTTTCGTTCTAATCTAACGCATGAAAGTGTCGAAAGCTCATCAGAAACCGCTCACGCCGAAACTTCTCAGTTAATTTCCCAACTCATATCCATGGCAGAAGCTGAGTTTATTCTCACCAATGACGAACTGGAAAAAATCACTTCGATAATTTCTCATGCCAGTGAAAATCTTGCAGGTAACTTTACTGGATTACTAGGGGAATCATTCTCTCAAAAACTACTCGTTAGCGAATTAATAAAAAAGCTCGAAGTATTAATTAAAGAAGAACATGATATTTCTGATCAGACGGCAGATTTTTCTAAACGTAGTCACGATATTTATGAGCGAATGCTGGGTTCAATCAATACCATTAAATCTTCGTGTGATTCTTTAGCCAGTGAATTTATAGAAGTCTCTGAACAAATGAATCACATCTATAAAACCCTGGATGAACTCAACAGTATTACCGAGCAAACCAACTTACTTGCATTAAATGCAGCCATTGAAGCGGCCAGAGCTGGCAACATTGGCCGAGGCTTTGCCGTGGTTGCCGACGAAGTGAGAGCGCTATCGAAACGTTCTCAGTCATTTAATATGGATATTGCCAATCAAATTGGCAAAATCAAGCAATCAATTAGCGGTGTATCACACAAAATAGAAGATCTCTCACAAATAGACATGGCACAAAGCCTCGCTGACAGAAAGGAAATTGACGGTATGTGGGAGGGAATGCAACAGATTGTGAATCAAGCCGGAACCGATAGTGAAGACATTAATCGAATCGCAGAATCGATTAGCCAGCATGTACAAAGTGGCGTTGCATCATTGCAGTTTGACGATATGTCACAACAAGTCATGCAACATTTGAAACATCGACTAACTATTTTAAATTCATTCACTTCTCAAGCAAAAACATTGGTTTCACAAGGACTCGACAGTGAGCGAATTGATGCTCTCAAAGCGTTGATTGACAAAAAAATAAAAAAACTGGAAAACCTAGATGGCTCCGTAAAACAAAGAAATATGGAAATTGGAAAAATTGAACTATTTTAGCCTTAAATTGTTTTATATCTTCTTCTTGCCAGCCAGCTCTAATTATTTTTTCTCCAATCAACTTGCTATTTTTACACGATTAATATCAGGTAACTTTCCTAGCCAAATTTGATAAGCATGTGCAGCCTGCCCCAACAACATGCCAAGACCATCAGCAAATCTTAAACATCCTGACTGTTTGGCAAATGCGTAAAAAGCTTGAGCTCGAGCGGCATAGTTTAAGTCATAGCAAAAAGTGTTAGCGTCAATACATGCAGCCACTGGCGCAAGTAACGATGCATTAAATTCACTAATTGTACTAATTACCCCATCAAATTTTTCAATCTCAGAAAATGCTTGAATGTTACCGACACTCTGCAATCGCTCAACCAAGCGTGTAACTTTATCCTGACTACGATTAAGCAGTCTGATTTCTGCACCGGATTTTAATAAAGAGACTAGAATGGACTGACTTGCACCACCAGCCCCAATAACCAATAACTTCTTTCGCTCAACTGCAAACCCATGTTGTTCTAAATCGAGTAATACCCCTTGTCCATCTGTCGTATGTCCAACTAATTGTCCAGCGGTATTTTTATAAAGTGTATTAACAGACTGTGCCAATCGCGCTTCATCGGTTAATTGGTCAACCAGCGGAATTACATGTTGTTTATGTGGCAATGTTACATTTAATCCAACTCCGCCCTGGGTAAAAAAATTTTCAATAAAGCTTGTTAAGTTTTCAGCTTCAACCAGATATTTTTGATAGTCAATGACATGCCCAAACTGCTCGGCAAACTGTTGGTGAATTTGTGGAGAAAGGCTGTGTTTAATAGGATTACCAATCACTCCAAGTAAAATTTTATTTGACATAGATTGTATTTATAACTGGCTCAATTTTAGCACATAATATTACACCCATTGAGCCAATAATAAAAACACTTTTCTTTAATGTGAATTTATTCCGCTGCTAAACATAAAGGCATCACTCCCAAGATAATGCAGCACCGGTTTGATATTCAGTTACTCGAGTTTCGAAAAAATTTTTTTCTTTACGCGTATTTGCTTGCTCATCTAACCATGCAAGACGATTTTTTGCACCAGGAAAAGGAGCAGAAATATTCAGCTGCTTTGCCCGACGATTAGCAATAAAGCGAAAATGCTCAATATGATCATTAGCAGAGTAACCTAATATAGGCTCCGGCAAGATATAGTTAGCATAATCGATTTCGGCCGCCTCGCATTGTGACCACATTTTCGACAAGCGACTTTCATCAAAGATAATATTTTCTTCTTTAACAATTTCATTAACCACACGAATACCAAATGCACAGTGCAAAACTTCATCTCGCATAATATATTGAAGTTGTTCGGCCGTTGCGGTCATTAATCCACGACGCTGTAAGGCAAAGATTGGACTAAAACCATTGTAAAACCAGCAACCTTCAAATACACCAGCAAAAAATAGATACGAATAGACAAAGTCTTCAAGATTATCACGAACACTTAAATCACTATCAAATTTTAAAACACTATCTAAATATTCATTCGCTAACTGAATTTTTTGATAAATCTGTGGAACAACCCGATATCGATTGTATATTTCATTTTGCTCTATTCCAATTGACTCAATGCAATGTTGATAAGTCCAGGTATGTAGTGCTTCTTCATAAACTTGTCTAGCCTGATAAATTTGCAATTCTGGGGCAGTCATTTTTTCCATAACGGCTAACCCAATATTGCGCATGGCTAAAATATCTGAAGTGGTTAAATAAGCTAGCACATTTTCATATAAGTGTTTTTCTTCAATAGTTAATTTATGGTGATAGTCTTGAACGTCTTTTGTCATATTAATATCAAGCGGGGTCCAGTGGTTTTTATTTGCATTCAAGAAAAAATTCCACGCCCAAGGATACTTGAAAGGGGCTAATTGATTAATATCCCCTTGGCCATTGACTATTTTTTTATCACCAACGGAGACTGCTTGTGGTTGTTTTTTTTCTGATACCGTTTCGCTAACAATATTATTTGATATAACATCATCCGCTGTATCACGGGCATTTAAATTATCATCTTGCATTTGCAAAACATTTTGATTCAGTTGAAACCCGGCAATGGGATCATCCCAGTTTAACATGTTAATTCTCCTTTATAAGTTATTGGCAAGCTTCACAATCGGGTTCAAGAATAGAACAGACTGCACTGGTTACAACTTGAGACTTAGTATGACGCTTATCAATCGATGTTTTCTCAATTTGGGTCGCGCCGAGTGAACGTAAATAATAGGTCGTTTTAAGACCCCGTACCCAAGCCAGTTTATAAAGTTGATCCAGTTTTTTACCTGATGCTTCGGCTAAATATAAATTTAGGCTTTGTGCCTGATCGAGCCATTTTTGTCGACGCGAAGCGGCTTCAATTAACCATCGCGAGTCAATTTCAAATGCGGTAGCAAATAAGCTTTTTACTTCATCGGGTATCCGCTCAATTGACTGTAGTGAACCGTCAAAGTATTTTAAGTCATTCACCATGACCGAATCCCAAATTTTTAACGCTTTGAGTGCTTTAACCAGGTATGGATTGGTCAAGCTAAATTCGCCTGACAAATTCGATTTCACATACAAGTTTTGATACGTGGGCTCAATAGACTGAGACACTCCACAAATATTTGAAATGGTTGCTGTAGGTGCGATTGCCAAACAATTACTGTTACGCATTCCTTGCATCTGTATTTTTTTTCTCAGTGAGTCCCAGTTGAGTGTTGTAGATGTATCTTGATCAAAATAATTACCACGCTCGGCTTGTAGATTTTTAATCGAATCAATAGGTAAAACTCCCTGACTCCACAATGAGCCTTGATAAGTAGCATAAGCACCACGCTCAACAGCTAAATCACTAGATGCTTCTATCGCTAAATAACTAATTATTTCCATCGAAGCATCGGCAAAGTCAACCGCTTGTTGACTGGCATAAGCAAGATTCTTTTGAAACAATGCATCTTGAAAGCCCATGATTCCTAATCCGACGGGCCGATGTTTAAGATTAGATACTCTAGCTTGTGGAACGCTATAGAAATTGTAATCAATAACATTATCTAACATTCGCATTGCAGTTCGAATGGTCTTTTTCAGCTTTTCAATATTTAGCTCACCATGGTCAATGTGTTGTGCCAAATTGACTGAACCTAAATTACAGACTGCAATTTCCTGTTCATTCGTATGTAGAGTGATTTCGGTACAAAGATTAGAACTATGTACTACACCAACATGCTGGTTAGTGTATCGTATATTGCATGGGTCTTTAAAAGTCATCCAAGGATGACCCGTTTCAAAAAGCATTCCCAACATTTTGCGCCACAGATCAACGGCCTTTATTGTTTTGACATTTTTTAATTGACCAGTTTCTGCTTGCCGTTCATAACCTAAATAAGCATCACGAAATTCTTTACCAAATTTTTCATGTAAATCGGGCACTTCATCAGGAGAAAATAATGTCCAGTCACCTTCCTCAACGACTCTTTCCATAAATAAATCAGGTATCCAGTTAGCCGTATTCATATCATGTGCACGTCGTCGATCATCGCCAGTGTTTTTTCTTAAATCGAGAAAATCTTCAATATCGATGTGCCAACTTTCTAAGTAAGCACATACCGCACCTTTTCGTTTCCCACCTTGATTTACAGCTATTGCGCTATCATTGGCAACTTTTAAAAATGGAATTACACCTTGTGATCGGCCATTTGTACCATTGATCAATGCATTCATCCCTCTAACTTGCGTCCAATCATTACCCAGCCCTCCCGCATACTTAGACAACAAGGCATTATCGCGAAGTGCACTATAAATATCGGATAAATCATCAGGCACTGAGGTGAGATAACAGGAAGAAAGCTGAGGTCTTAATGTCCCCGAATTAAACAGTGTTGGCGTTGAACTCATAAAATCAAAAGCGCTTAACAACTGGTAAAATTCGATCGCTTTACTTTCTCGATCAATTTCATTAATTGCTAATCCCATAGCAACTCGCATAAAAAAAGCCTGAGGTAACTCAAGACGCACACTCGCAGAGTGAATAAAATATCGGTCATATAGTGTTTGCAAACCAAGATAACTAAACAGTAAATCTCTTTCTGGTTGCAATGCGTCGGCAAGCTTTTTTAAGTCGAAGCGGGTCAATTCTTCATCTAATAGTTTTAGCTTGGCAGCTTGCTGAATATAGCTTGCAAAATAATTTCTATAACTCTCTGGCTCCACTAATGTACCGGTTAACTTTTTAACATCAAACGGTAATAAATCTAGTCCTTTTAAATCCATTAACCCAAGCCCATTATGTGCTTGAGTGTAGAGCTGTGCGAGCAGTAATCTAGCCGCCACCTGACTATAATTTGGCTCTTGATCAATCAAGTTTCGTGCTGCCAGTAACAACAACTGATAGAGATCTTTTAAATGAATACCTTCATAAAGACTTTCTGCCGTTTGTTTTAATATTGGCTCAGCACTGACATCCGTCATATTGTGAACAGCCCAATTAACCAAATGACAAACGTTTTCCCAATTAATGGGCTGTTGCTGTCCATCTAGACCAATGACGTGTACGACAGGAATAGTGGATATATTTTCTGCTGTTAAATCATTCCCCCGCTTTTTCGCATGTGCTTCGCGATAAAGCACATAAGCACGCGCAACTTTATGCTCACCAGATCGCATTAGCGCTAATTCAACCTGATCTTGAATGTCCTCAATATGAAGTACACCATTGGCAGGAATACGCCGAATCAATGCGCTATAGACTTCTTTTCCGAGTGATTCGACAATTTGGTGAATACGTTTGGAGACAACCGCTTCTTTACCTTCAACAGCTAAAAATGCCTTGGTCATTGCAACAATAATTTTTTGTCGGTCAAATGGTGTTTTTTGACCATTGCGCCGAATCACTGTATAAGAAACATCATCTTGCCGTTGATTGGTACTATGAGTGGGCGACAGAAAAGTCGCCTTATTATCTTGACTGACAACGTTTTCTTTATTAGCTAAGTGCGCGGTTAATTCAGTTTGTTTATCTGAATCACATTCCGCAGTTTGTTCGAGCATATATTCCTCACTTGAATGAATGCTCGCGTTTGTAAGTTTGTAAAGATTCTGATCGCAGCTTTTATTAAACAGTTTTCTGCTAAACGGTCTTGCTTAAAATACGCTTATTTAAGATGCTTTTATTTTTAAACTACCTTGTTTTAAATTAACTAGCTTTTCTAAATAAGTTTTTAGCCGTCTCTGTCTAAACGATCTTTAGAACAACTTCAAACCAACCTTGACGCGAGGCAGTAGAGTACATGACAGGTAATCGGACTAAAAGTATGACGGACTTTTCTCATAAAAAATCGATCAACTTATCACCGTTGCGCGACAGTGTTGGAATTTCACCAACTTCCCCTGTTTCGTTAGTCAAACCGACTTCAACACTATATATATGAATCAATTTAACTTAGAACACAATATAGTGTGTTTCGTTTATTTGTACAAGCATCTTGCAAAAATATTTGTGGCGGGTTGATGTCGGCATTATTTAGCTATTGGCTAAAAATACAAGTTTTACTTACTTTTTAGTCAGCTTTACTCTTAAAATTAGTCAAACTCACTAAAAACTCTATAAATCGACCCAAATTCATATGAAATTGAGTTATTTTTATTGGCACGATTTCTGCTTTTACTGTCGATTTAGGAAAAGAGTTGTTGAATTGTTTTCCACTGTAATAATGATAAATTTTTGGAGGTTTTCTTTATGAAATATTTTGCTCATCTATTAGCCAGTTTATTTTTAATTTCTTCGTTATCAGGATGTATTATTGTTGGTGAACGCTATGATGATGACGGCCACCATTCCAGTTGGGAAGAAAGACAACGAGAAAACCGACAAATTATCAGTCAGCTCCCTATGCAATCGAGTCGAAAGTCAGTTTTAGATCAATTAGGTGCGCCCGAGTTTTCAGAAGCTTATACCAAAGGCAATGATGAGTATCGAATATTGTACTACCGCACTCAGCGCAAACATGACGACGGTGACACCACTATTGATGAAACCACACCACTGGTTTTTAAAAACGATCAATTACTTGGTTGGGGTGAACAAATTTTAAAATCAGTAAGTAATCTTTAGAAAGCTTTCACTGAATAGTTGTTTTCAGCCAGCAAATGAGATACAGAATTTATTATCGACAATCATTATGGTTAACGCTCAAGTAGGTTGACCATAGTGACTTTTATATTATGTTATTTGTCAATTAAGTACTTTTTCATAATCGCGAAACTCAAGTAAAATATTTTTTGTACACGCTATAACTTTTTGCTACTTGCATTCACTCAACGAAACCGATTAACTCAGCGGATTACGCTTTTGTATCAGCAATTGAAAATCCAGTATGCAGAATAATCCCGCATTTCGCCGCTTGCTTCTAATCGCCAGTATTGCCATGCTCTCAATGAGTATTGTACCGGTGCTTATTCGT
Organism: Aliikangiella maris; assembly: GCF_040719265.1. Lineage (NCBI taxonomy): Bacteria > Pseudomonadati > Pseudomonadota > Gammaproteobacteria > Oceanospirillales > Pleioneaceae > Aliikangiella > Aliikangiella maris. The sequence continues at coordinate 52,980 of NZ_JBFDAH010000019.1, forward strand.
TGGACTTCTGCCAATGAAATAACCATAGGTCTGATTCGCCTATCAATTGGCGCACTAGGCATTGGCATCATATTACTGTTCCAACAGCAAAAGATCAGGCTAAAGACCAAGGAAATAATGTGGTTAATTTTACTCGGGGTCATTTTTGCTGCTCATTGGCTAACTTACTTTACCGGTATAAAACAGGCTGGTGCATCGTTGGCTTCAATTGGTGTCGCAACTTTTGGCGTCCATTTGCTGATACTCGATTTTATTATTAACCGCCAGAAACTCAATATTACTGACATTTTCGCAATTGTCTTATCTTTTACCGGTATGTTAATTACCTCGCCACCAGAAAGTCTCGCGCCAACGCAATCCAATGGATTTATTTTTGCCATTATCAGTGGCTTTTTATACGCCTGCTTGCCGTTAATTAATCGGAAAATTCCACACTTAAAAACCAACATTCGCGCATTCGCGCAATTTTTTGTCGCCTTGATTATATTCCTCTTGTTGCTGCCAAAAGCTGACTTTAACTTATCCAGTGCAGACTGGTTAAGTTTAGCCGTATTAGGGATAGTCAGTACATTGCTTGCACATACCTTATGGATAAAAGCCAGTACAGAACTGCCAACGAATATCACTGCCATTATTTATTATGCTTATGTACCAATTGCAGTGGTGTTAAGTTTTGTCTTTTTAAACGAGCCATTAACCAGTAATAAAATAATTGGGGCAGGATTAATAATAGGCGCTAATATTTTAATCGTTTTACTACATAAACCTGGCGTTAAACGATAATTTTTGAACTGACTTGGTGAACTGATTAAACGTTAATTGGCAAACAACTAATACAAAACAGATTTAATGTTTAACTGGTTTGATAATTAGTGATGCTCGGGCATTTTGGCATCACGAAATCGTTTGGACTTAATGATTTTTTGGTAGTGTTTAATTCTTTCTTTGGCTTCAACCAATTCGGTCGATGAAAGTTGCTGTTCGAGTTGCTGTACAATAACACCAGTTTTTGTATTGATATGTTTAGCCACTGGACTGGTGTTGGTTGATGCAAGAAAAAACCACACATAAGATTCAAGAATATCTTTTTTAAATCCAAGTCCTTGGTGCAGCATTAATGCGATATTATATTGTGCTGCAGCATAATCTCGTAAACTTGCCTGAAAATAAAACTCGGATGCTTTTTTATAGTTACGCCGAAAACCATTACCTTTAGGTGGATCAAAATAGAAATTACCTAAAACAAATAATGCTTCTGGATCGCCCAACTCAGCCCGATGTTTTAATTTGGACCATTCGGTCACATATACATTCTTCTGACTGGCAAACTCTCGAACCCCTTCAGCACTAGCGGAATAAGGCAGCAGGCTAGTGAATAAAAGGAAAAAGATGTACCATAAATTCTGTAAAAACCGCAAGCAATTTCCTTAGTAGGTGACAAAACATATGTAATGTCTAATGATGAACTCACATTTTAAAAAACCAATTTGAGCTTGTAATAATTATAATTTAAGACACATCCACAAATTGGTTATTACTTTATTCTTTTTTTGTGTAATATTTACATGCTTTTGAGTAAATTATCCAGCTTTTTAGCGTACACTATACCCAAATTTTGAAGTGACGAGACCCCTAAATGTTACAGTTGAGAAATTTTGAGCTATTTAATAATTTAGACAAAAATACCGTTGAAGACATTTTATCGCATATTCATAGCCGTAGTTTCCCCAAGAAAACCCAAATAGTTACGGAAGGTGATGACTCTCATAGCTTATATTTTTTGCTAGAGGGTAGAGTAAAAATTTACCTGGATGATGATAGCGGTAAAGAAATTATTGTGAATATTCATGAAGCAGGAGATTTCTTTGGTGAATTGGGCTTGATTAAATCAATTCCCCGCACTGCATCAGTTGTCACATTGGAAGATTCCCGACTGGGTATTATGCCCGAAACGGATTTCAGACGATGCCTAACCTGCTATCCAGAGTTTGCACTCAATTTGATTGAAAACTTATCAACACGTTTGATTGAAGCAACAGAAACCATTAGAAAATTAGGCTTAATGGATGTTTACCGCCGTATAGCTGTAACTTTTTTAAACCTTTCAGAAGAAGTTGATGGTATCAGAGTAATCAATGAGAAATTGACTCAGCAAAATATTGCCAGCCGAGTCGGTGCCTCACGAGAAATGGTTGCGAGAATTTTAAAAGATTTGCGTGCTGGTGGGTATATCTCTCAAGAAGATAATAAAATTATCATTCATAAAGCTCTGCCACATTCCTGGTAAGCATTATAATGTGACAGGTAAATTAATAACCATCAATTTACCTGTCAAAAAATAGTTAAGACGATTACACTAATATTCATTCGAGTCAAACTGCCGATTTAAAACTCCGGCTCAAATCATTGATTCAAAGTAGCCAATCAAGGTGCCAAATCAGCATGCTCATCAATCAAACTCAATGCCACTTTTCCTTTTTTGGTTTGATTTTGCAAAAATAATTGATTAAACAATCCGCAATAACCAGCTTGTTTTATTCGATAAAGTTAATAAGATAACGAAACAAATTAATTGAGTAAATTTCAATCAGTTGATAGTTGATGAGTTTTGATTACCTCGTTTGCATCGGTAAGCGAAAAAGCATTTGAATAAAGCACTTTACTAATCAGTATGCCATCAACTCGGGCAACTTCAGGTGATAAATAAAATGCCACATCTTGGGTATTTTCAATGCCACCGTTAATAAAAATAGGTAACTCAACGTGGCGAATAAGATCACAAATAGAAATAATATTTTGCTTTACAATTTGCGTTGTCGCACCGATATCCGTCATAACAATACCAGCGACACCATCTTCATCCAGTCTTTGCAATAATTCCAAAATAGCATCGCCTTGTTGTTTAAACTGACAGCAGTCCAGCTCAACTAATACTTTGTTAGGAAAGCTCAAACAAATATCATCCAACAAGTTTTTGCGCTTAACTGATTTACTGTTTAATACCAGATAATCAACCCCGGCATCAATCCATACAAAGGCCGCATCAACGCTATTGATACCACCAATTAATTGCAGCTGAATGGTTGGGTAACGAATTTTTATTTTTTCAATCAGATCAACATTTTCTGGCTCACCAGATGCGATGGCATCAACATCAACAATATGAAAACGGGTTATCCCACTGTCTACCAAACGCTCAACCACTTCTAGAAGATTTTCTTTAACAATCTGCTCAGTTGAATTTTTTTTCGGCAAAGTATGAACACATTTTCCGTGACGAATTTCTAAAACCGGTACTAACTGCATATAAACAATCCATCCACAACGTTTCTCAATTTAATAATAGAATTAATATATGTAAATAGTCATGCAAATAATAAATTTTAGATATAAATGTTAATAGCCTTCCTTACCATTTAATCTAAATGAATAACCTTAATTAATGCAGGCATGATTTTAATCAAAGTTGATGAAATAATACATGATAATATTATTTCTACTTGAACAAAGTTAAAAAGTAACAGCACCTTGTTTGACTTTATACCGTAACCGGCCATCGGGCGTATGAAACTCAACTGTGCGATAAAATATCAGCAACCTTTTAATGGTAACGGGCCAAGGCAAACATCCTAATCAATAAAAACCCAATCGTAATCAATTGATTAGCACAAGCCTTCCTGCGGTTTAGCCTATTAACAGTGACAATAAGTGATACTTTAACCAACCGTTAAAGCTCTAGTTATAATCAAACTCAAGTGAATGGTACTGATTCATTTCTGATCGCAAGGTTAACATAATCAATTAGCCAACTTGTGAATTTAGTCACAACAAGACTCATCGAATCAATTGTTATGATTGAGCAGCCTTATTTATTGAGCATAGCGTTTTAATGGTTTGTCTGCACACTCTTTTGCAGTTTGATTAAATTTTCTGATAAGCATGGCAACTTGCTTGCGCTTTAGGCATAATTCTGCTTGAGAAAGTGAGTAGAATGTGAAAGGCATTGCCATACTTAAGCGGTAAGGCTGAGCCACCTTAATTGGTTTTCAATAATTGAGTTCCTCTTATGTGGTTTTGTTAAATCAAATAGTCAAAGCATGTCCACAAATTTGGTACTGTCAATTTGTTCAACTTATTTTCTTAGCGGTAATTTAAATTGAGCAATTATAAGTTACCTGTTGATAGGTTCACATCAAATTACTCTTGGTGGAGCGAAGGCTGCGGGAATGACGGCAAGTAATCATATTCATTCAAACCGATTACTTTCTGACGCAGTAATCATCTGAAGTTTAACAAAGCTTCATTACGATTAACGAGCTTTAGGTAGGAATTTAATCATGAGTAAAGTAAAAGTTTCAATTATTGGTGGCGCGGGTTATGGCGCAGCAGAAATCCTAAGACATATTCTGGTACGTGAAGATGTCGAATTACTAAGAATTTCAAGTAAAGATTACATTGGTAGTTCGGTTAGTCAAGTTCACCGTAATCTACCCGGATATGACCACATCAAACTGCAAGACATTAGCCCGCAAGAATGTGCACATGGCGCAGACATTGTATTCTTGGCCATGCCACATATCATCACAGCCAAAGTTGCGATGGAACTTTTTGATCTTAACGTTAGAATTATCGATTTATCTGGTGACTTTCGATTACAAAACTTGGAAGACTATACGCGCGACTATGCGCCTCAGCATCCATGCCCGGAACGATTGGGCACTTTCGTTTACGGTATGCCGGAGTTAAACAGCGAAGCCATAAAATCAGCAAAACACGTTGCCAGTCCAGGTTGTTTTGCCACAGGCATTGCAATGGGATTATTACCTTTGGCCGACGCCAACCTGTTAACCAACGCGAATATACGTACTGTTGCCATGACGGGCTCTTCCGGTTCAGGCGTTAAACCGCAAGCAGGCACTCACCATGCCGTTAGAGTTAATAATTTAAAAGCTTATAAAATATTACATCATCAGCACCGCGCAGAGATCGTACAAACGTTAAAGCAGGCAGGCGCTCAATCAATCTCGCTAGACTTTGTTCCGGTTTCTGCACCATTAGTTCGCGGCATTCTGGCCGTTTCACAAATTGACTTGCCGGCCGAACATGATCAAACCACTATTCAAGCAATTTATGAAAAGTATTATGCCAATCACAAACTAACAACCGTTCGCCCAGCCGGCGCACCAGCAGAAGTTGCGGCAGTTAGTGGTACAGCCCGAGTTGAAATTGGCATAGATACTCGCATAGATGAAGATACCAATAGCCGAACATTATGCATTACCAGTGCCATTGATAATTTAATTAAAGGTGGTGCGGGACAAGCAATTCAAAGTTTTAACCTGATGACAGGCAAACCAGCCCACTTTGGACTGGATAACCCTGGATTATGGCCTTAATCCCTTTATTTCGGATAAGACCAGATTTTATCAGGAGACAAAAATGCAAAAATCACAACCAGTTGCCGTCATCAAAGTGGGCGGAGATGTATTACTCGACCCTCAGGAGCTAACCGGATTATGCAGTAACATTGCCGACTTGTTTAACAACAATTGGCAAATCGTTGTATTGCATGGTGGTGGCCCCCAAGTTAATGCCTTACAGCAACTTCATGGTTTAACACCAAACAAAATAGGTGGACGTCGGATTACTTCCAGCGAAGATTTAGTCGTTGTAAAACAGGCAATTGCCGGAGAAGTTAATGTTAATCTTACCAGCGCATTGCTTGGCGCAGGCCTTCCAGCGTTTGGCTTTCACGGCGCATCAGGCCATTTAATTGGAGCCACCAAAAGACCCCCGACGCTAGTCTCTGGGCATGAAGACCAGGGCCCTATTGATTTTGGTGAAGTGGGAGACATTACTCAGGTTAACGTCAGTTTATTAAATGGTCTGTTAACACAAAATATTATTCCTGTTATCGCGACACTTGGGGTTTCCGATACAGGCAAAATATTTAATATTAATGCAGATACCACAGTCACCAAAATCGCCGAAGCACTCGATGCAGATTTGCTGCTGTTAACGACGGCTATAGGTGCAGTGTTTGAAGACTTACATAAGCCGGAAACTCGTATTCAAACGGTCAACCCTTCGCAGGCTCATGAGTTAATAGCCAAAGGCATTATTCAAGGCGGAATGATCCCCAAAGTTGAAGAGGCATTAGCTTCGTTAAAACATGGCGTTAAATCAATCGCTATTGTCTCAGGCAGACAACCAGGGGCGTTTATTGCGGTAGCAGAAGGAACTGGAGAGTTTGGAACAAAAATAATCAACTGATGATTATTTTAATAACCGTTTTGCAAGCCAAAGCATTTTATAACTTACCGTAACTAACCTTCAAACAGATTAACTTCCATCTTGTCATCAAGCTATTCGACAAGATGGGAGCTGATTACCAACAGCCTTAATTGATCATAGGCTTAACCTACAAAGGCTTAACATTTGATGGATTTGCACGACGCTGTGCCATTCGTTTTCTGATAGGATTGATCAAATAAAGTATCAAACCAATCCAAATAAAAATGAAACTTAATAGCTGTTTAATGCCAAGTGGTTCACCGTAATATTGTGTTGCCAGGATAAAGGTTAGTGATGGCGCAATAAATTGCAAAAAGCCCACACTATTCAATGGGATTCGTTTCGCTGCTGCTGCAAACCAGATTAGCGGTACAGCAGTAATAATACCACCACACACCAATAGCCAGTCAGTCGTGCCATTTGCCGATAAGAACTGCGCATGGCTCATACTCAGTGAATACAAAATAAACCCAGCGGCTAACGGAAACGCAAGCACCGTTTCAACCAATAATCCATTTAAAGCATCAACTTGCAGTTGCTTACGAATAAATCCATAAAGAGCAAAAGTTGTCGCCAGACTCAACGCAATCCAGGGTATTTCACCATAATTAATAATCTGATTCGCGACGCCGGCAACCACCGCAATTACAGCGGCCCATTGAAGGCGAGACAATTTTTCAGCAAGAAAAATAACACCCAGCAAAATCGACATAATCGGATTAATAAAATACCCAAGGCTCGTATCTAAAATTTGGTTATGGGTTACGGCCCAGGTAAAGATGTACCAATTGCTGGAAACCAATAGCGTTGAAGTAATTAAACCTAAAATCAAACGCTTATTTTTAAAAATTTTTACTAACTCAACTTTCTTGCCTAATACCAACATCAATAACAAGGTGACAGGCACACACCAAGCAATACGATGCGCTAAAATTTCATCAGCTTCAACATGCTGTAATGCTTTAAAATATATCGGTACAAGCCCCCACCAAATAAAGGCGCCAATACCCAAAAACCAACCACTGGTTTCATTTGTTGAATTCATTTACTACCTCTAGCCGCAAACTTGCTGACAAAATTATCCAAAGTGGTAATTCAGTACGCTTGTTTTAAATTAAGTGATTTCCAGGTTAAATGATTTATCGATTAAAACGTTGATTTTATCAACGTTCTTCTTAAATAAATAAAAGTTTCGAGAATTTAAAAATTATCCGGTCAAATAAGTCCCAGTTCCCAGTGCAATAAGCACATCATCTTTGCCGTGCAACTCCATTCTTACAACAGCTACCTTATTGCCACTTCTTAATAATCGGGCATTCGCATAAAAATGCTCTCCTCGCCCTGGCCTTAAGTAGTCGACTCGCAAATCAATGGTACTGACTTTCGCAAGTTTTCGTCCAACTTCCTCATCATTAGTCTGCAAATTTTTACTTAACATCGCTGCGGCAGCCATCGTGCCACCAACCACATCTAATGCCGTAGCAGTCACCCCACCGTGTAAAATACCATGTACAAAATTACCAACCAACTCAGGCTTTTTGGTAAAACTAATGCGACAAGCCTCTCGAGTTATCTGATCAAAATTAAAGCCAATTAACTGATGGAATGGTACTTTGTGATAAAAAACATGTGCCAATCGCTCGGTCAACTGACCAAATCGAATAAGCTCTTTTTCAGAAAAATCAGTTAATTGCTCATCATTCATCAGGGATTCATCTCAGTCAAATATCCTAAAAACCAGTTAAATTTGCCAATAACATTTTACTTAATAATTTTAAAGTCTTAATTTTCAAAGAGTTAAATTTTGGCAAAGTAATTGCTTTATCGTTTAACAGCAGACCGTTCTGCAATAATATGCTACCCATAAATTTTCCATTTTAGGCATATAAAATTTGTTGAATGGCATCAACGAACCTTTTTTAATAAACAATATCCTAACCATTAACAATTATCTGAAAAGTTTGTAATTATCAGTTTGGAGCATCGATGCAGTTAGCGCATATTCGAAACATTTGTCTATTAGGCTTACCCCTATTACTTATCCTTTCACTTTTTTGTTATCACAGCACGCTTTTCGCTCAGTCTGCTATTAATTTATGGCTCAATCAACAGCTTACAGCCAATTGGCGAGAGTACATTTATATTGTATCACTGACCGCTAATATCGGGTACTTTACCAATTTTATCGCCATAAAAATGTTATTTAAGCCCTATGAAAAAACGGCCTTTGGACATCAAGGTCTCATTCCTAAAAACCAACCTAAGCTGGCTCAAGCATTATCTGATACTTTGAGTGATCATTTTTTATCTTCAGCCCACTGGCAAGAATACCTGCATCAATCACAACTGATTACAAAGTCAACCCACTCATTACATCAGTATTGTCGAGATTGGTTGGAAAACCCAGCATCCTCAAAAGTTTTACAACAAATTAGCTATGAGCTACTTACCAATAATCAACAAACGGTTGAACAACTCTTAAAACAATTGCAAACCCATCTGGTACATCATCTTGCCCAAAAGATCGAGCCGCAACAATTACTGACGGAGGGATTTAATTGGCTGGAAAAACAATTTACCGAAAAGCCAGAGCAAATGGAGAACTTGATAGAGCCAATTATCAAGACAATCGCAGGTAATATACCGCGAATTTCCCGGCACTTGCTTGAAACCATTGATCACCATATCGAAAAGCAGGACACCTTCAAACGAAACTTTGCGAAAGCCGCGCGTTGGTCAATGAATTTATCTGAAAGTGATATCCAGGATTATCTGTTCCGCATGGTAGCCAGTTTCGAATTTAGACAAACACTATTTGAGGGTCTTCAATCACTGATTACTGAGTATCAAAAACGACAACTCAACAATCCTGCCCAATCGTCAGAATTTAAGTTAGAGCAACTAATCAACAAAATAATTAATTACCAATTGACCAAGGTAAGTATCAATGAGGTTTTAATTCATCAGCTCAATCAGTTTATTCGATCATCAAATTGCCGAGCGCTGTTAATTAAAATTATCGACACATTATTTCCCTGGTTAATAGCTCGGCTGAACCAGCCCGCAGTCGAAAAAAAGGTCTACCAGGCAATCATTAATGTTATTGAACATATTGATTTAAGGGAGTTGATTAAAGAAAAAGCCGCGGGGTTTTCGCCAGCCCAAATGGAGGGAATATTTCATCGTATGATAAAGGATCAGCTAATATTTATAGAATTACTTGGCGCATTGCTGGGTGCTCTATCAGGCTTAGCACTGATTAATCTCAAAGCATTTTTAACTTTTTCAGTCCTATTTGCCGCATACTATCTAGCCGATCGCTGGTTCACCTCGCGTCAGAACAAGGCCAGTTAACCATGTCAACTTGAATAGTCAAAATAAAAAGTTAACTCTAAAATCTGAGACAAAATACGCAACAGTCAGCGGATAAGCATCTAAAAGATACGCTCAAAAATTCATCAAACTGACATAAAAATATCACTATCCTGTCATATTGCTTTTTAAGACTAGTTTGTCCGAGATTATGTTTAAAAATCGCGGAAAACTTATATTGTCAATATAGCTAAAACAAATACTCGTTTTTTAAAACAGGTGAAAAATGATCAATGTAGATAACTTATTAACCGAACAGCTCCCCAAACTAGAGCAACGCCCTAAGCTAAAACGTACGCTTAGCCGGTTTGTAAAAAAGCTACTCCATGAACAGGAAATCAACCTCTTTTTAGAAGAAAATGCTCACTTGGGAGCAACGGAGTTTCTTGATAAAGCCATGCACTTACTCGGCTTAAGCTATTTGGTCGATAATTGGGAACTGGAAAATATTCCTACAGAAGGACGGGTTGTCATCATCGCTAACCACCCACTTGGCTCACTTGATGGCATTGCTTTACTGAAGCTCTTTAGTCAAGTACGTAGCGATATTAAAATAGTCACTAATGAGTTACTTAATCATCTATCGCCCTTAAAACCGTTTTTTTTACCGGTTAACAATATGAGTGGTGTAGCCCGAAAGTCACAATATACACTTATCGAAAACGCATTAAAAAATGAAGAAGCAGTAATATTTTTTCCTGCGGGAGAAGTTTCTCGATTTCGCTTGTCGGGTATTAAAGACTGCCAATGGCGCAGTGGCTTTTTACATTTGGCGCAAAGAACAAGCTCACCCATTTTACCCGTACATGTTGGCGGAAAAAACTCTCGATTCTTTTACGGTTTATCACTCATCTCAAAACCAATGAGCATCTTATTACTGGTAAAAGAAATGTTTCGCCACACAAAAATCACACTGCCCATCACTATTGGCGAAATCATTTCGAGTCAATCGATCCAAAATCTCCCATCAAATCACCGCATCACTGCACAGTTGTTCCGTAAGCACGTTTATGGATTAAAAAGTGGTGTTAAGAGAAAACTCGTCTTTGATACAGAAAAACCCATTGCCCACCCTCAATCACGTAAATCATTATGTGCCGAATTAAAAAGTTGTGAGCTACTCACTACTACACAAGATAATAAGCAAATATTTTTATTAAACAATCCCAAAGGAACAAGTCTACTAAGTGAAATAGGACGACTCAGAGAAGTTTCATTTCGTGCAGTTGGAGAGGGCACTGGTAAACGTATTGACATTGATGGGTATGATAACGATTACCAACATATTGTACTTTGGGATCCGCAAGCGCTAGAAGTCGTTGGTGCATACCGCGTAAGACAATCAAAAAATATTCCGTTAGAAAAACTTTATACCAGTACTCTATTCGACTACCAACCAAACTTTTCAAGTATTCAACAAAATGGATTGGAGCTTGGGCGTAGTTTTGTTCAGCCTCGTTACTGGGGGAAAAAAAGTCTTGACTATCTTTGGTTTGGCATTGGTGCTTACTTGGTTAAAAACCCAACTATTCGTTATCTATTTGGCCCGGTATCAATCAGTGCCGATTACAGTAAAGATCTAACCGAATGGCTAGTCTATTTTTATGGGCACTTTTATCAACCCGAGCACTTACTAGCAAAAGCAAAGCAGCCGTTTAATATTTCAAGTAATAGTACCCAGATTTTACAATCATCATTTAATGATAAAGATTTAAAGGAAGGCTTTAGAGATTTAAAACAACAGCTCAAGCGATTTGATAAAATGGTACCAACACTCTTTAAGCAATATTCCGAACTTTGCGAAGATGGAGGAGTAACATTCTCTGCTTTTAATGTCGATCCTGATTTTAATTATTGTGTTGATGGTTTAGTAATTGTTGATATTGATAAATTGCTTGCTAAAAAACGGGCGAAATATTTGTCAGTCACCGAAGTATAAAGTAAGCCTTTAGAAGATCAAAGCAGACAAAACTGTCTGCTTTATTATTAGTTTGATAATTACGCATTTTGTTGATTCAGTTGAATCAGTATCTTTAGATACATTAATGCCAGTACTCCCAAATCATTAATTGGTGCCCGCTCATTCGCTTGATGAATTCGGTGATTACATAAGCCAAGTTCAACCACCTGAGTACCTGTTTTTGCAAAAAAGCGCCCATCAGAAGTCCCACCAGCAGTAGACAATTTTGGTTTAAATCCTTGAGTTTGCAAAACGACTTGTTGAACGACTTCGCGCACCAAGGAGCGGCGCGTAATAAAGGGTTCAGCATCAATTTTCCATGTAGCCTCATAGGTCAATCCCGTTGCTGCAGATTTTTTCTCAATGTAATTTATCAATTTTTGAGCCGTTTGTTTGGGAGAATATCGAATATTAAAACAAATATTAACACTGGCAGGAGAAATATTTTCTGCCCCACTATCACATTGATATTTGACAACCTGAAAACTGCTCGCGGGGAAAAAACGACTAGGAAAATCCCATTGTTTGTTTTGAAATTTATAAACTATTTTACTCGCAGCTTTCACCGGGTTAATGATATGCTCCGGGTAACCAACGTGACCTTGCTTACCAATAAAGGTTAAATAACCAGTCAGCGACCCTCTTCGCCCAATTTTAATTGTATCACCAACTTGTTCATCACTACTTGGCTCACCCACTAATGCCCAACAGACCTTTTGCTGTTTTTTCTCTAGCTCAGCTACAACATGATTAACACCATCAATTGCATCGCCTTCCTCATCGCTAGTTAGTACCAAAGCAATATCGATATGCTTTTGCAGACCCAGTTTTTCAAATTGCTCAATTGCAACAACCATTGCAGCAACTGCAGTTTTCATATCGACAGAGCCACGCCCATATAAATACCCCTCTTTTTCGACAGGTTTAAATGGATCGGTATGCCAATTATTAATATCACCCGGCGGTACAACATCGATATGACCAACAAAACAAAAAACGGGTTTACCGTTATCAAAACTTGAATATAAATTGCTGACTTCGCCTTTATCCATGCGTTGATTATTCATACTGAGTTTTGTTAACCGGTTTTCAATTAAAGTTAAGCACTCTGCCTCTAATGGCGTAATCGAAGGCTTTTCTATCAACGCATGACTCAAACTAAGCGTAGCTTGTGTCAGTTCTCTGGCAGAAGGTAGATCAATCGATTCAATTTGTCCCTTTTTAAACGTACGAATTTTTTTGGTTAGTTTCATCATTTATTAACGGCTACAGAAATGCAAACTTAGCCAGCCTAGATGATTATTGTGACAATAATCTTACAAAAAGAAGTGATTTGTGACTTTATTTCTTCGAGTTAATATTTGCCCTACGGATGATACAATCTCATAAAAAAGTTACGTCATTGAAATTTAACGTTCATCACAAAAATAATTATCTCTGAATAAATCATTTTATGTCCTAAATAAATTCAGTTAGAATTTAAATTATGACTGCATAATGACAAAATCAATTAAACTGGTTTAAAGTGAGCTGCTAGCTATATGTATACTGTCTATGGTGATATCAAATCAGGCAACTGTTACAAAGTTTATCTTTTGATGAATTTATTACAGCTTGAATTTAAATGGCAACATGTAGATATTTTGAAGCAGGAAGCATCAACGGCTCAATTTAAAGCTATGAATGCTAATGCTAAAGTCCCTGTATTAAAAATACATCCTAATCAATATTTGTCAGAATCAAATGCGATTTTGAATTTTCTTGCTAATGGAACCAACTGGTTACCTCAAGATCCTTTCACTCGCGCCAAAATATTAGAATGGCAATTCTTTGAACAGTATAGCCATGAACCTTATATAGCTGTTGCACGATTTATTAATCAATACTTGGGATTACCCAAAGATCGTGAGGCTGAGTATGCCAGTAAACAGGCTGGAGGAAATAAGGCGCTCACTATTATGGAAGCCCATCTCAGTAAGCAGGATTATTTTGTTAACCAGCAATATACCATTGCAGATATCTCGCTATTTGCCTATACCCATGTTGCTCATGAAGGCGGGTTCAATTTGTCACAATATCCGGCAGTCGGCGCATGGATAAATAGAATTCAATCTCACCCATTTCACCAACCAATGGCATTAAAAACAACACACAATGATTGAACATCAATTAATCAATTCAGTGAAATACTGGATTGAGAAAACGATAATTGGCTATAATTTTTGCCCATTTGCGAAGAAAGAATTTGAAGCAAGGCGAATTCATTATGAGGTCGTCAATGATTACAACCTGGAAGAACAACTCCATGCCATAGTCAATGAATTCAAGCGATTAGATGCCAACTCAGAAATTGAGACGATAATACTTATTCTTCCCGTCGGCCTGGAAAGTTTTTTTGATTATTTAAATTTTCTGGATATTGCCAACGAACTCTTAGTAGAGCAAGGGTATGACGGAGTCTATCAGTTAGCTAGCTTTCATCCTGACTATTGTTTTGAAGGAACCCGCCAAGACGATGCAGAAAACTTTACTAATCGCTCTCCCTATCCTTTAGTACATATATTGAGGGAATCGACTGTCGAAAAAGCCATTGCTAAGTATCCCGATCCTGAAAAAATTCCTGAGCGAAATATTGCAGTAGCCCGGCAAGCGACCAAAGTACCTTTTTTAAAAATACTACAGGAAAGTAAAGATTACTCTGGCAATCATTGATCCATGATACAAGCCAGAGGATAAAAGATTTTCCCCATCAACCGATGGGGAATGATTAATCTTTGTTGTTATCTCAAGCCTTTTCCAGAGCTTGTGAAACATCCGCAATAATATCACTAATATTTTCAATACCAACAGATATCCGTATTAAATCTTCACTCACCCCAGCCGCCGCCAATTCTTGAGCATTCAATTGACGATGCGTTGTTGATGCAGGATGACAAGCTAAAGATTTAGCATCGCCAATGTTAACCAGTCGCAGTATCATTTGCAGGCTATCAATAAAACGAGCACAGGCTTCAATACCTCCTTTAATACCAAAACTCAATATACCTGAAGCTTGCCCCTGGGTGATAAGCTGACAGTTTTCATAATAAGGACTATCCGATAATGCCGCATAATTCACCCAGTCAACTTTTTCATGGTTTTGCAAAAAGGTAGCCAGTTCAAGCGCATTTTCGCAATGGCGCGCCATTCTCAGTCCCAATGTCTCTAGACCTTGTAAAATCTGGAAGGCATTCATCGGCGAAATAGCTGCACCAGTATTTCTTAGCGGAACCACTCGGCATCGCCCGATAAAGGCAGCAGGCCCCAGTGCTTCAGTATAAACGACGCCATGATAAGAAGGATCGGGCTCATTTAGCATTGGATATTTTGCCGCTTGTGCTACCCAATCAAACTGGCCTGAGTCAATGATTATCCCACCAATTGAAGTACCATGCCCACCAATGTATTTGGTGAGTGAATGAATCACAATATCTGCACCAAACTCGATGGGACGGCATAGATAAGGTGTTGCCACCGTATTATCAACGATTAACGGTAGGCCATGACGATGAGCGATTTCAGCTAATTTTTTAATGTTTACGATGTTGCCAGCAGGATTACCTATCGACTCACAAAAAACAGCTTTGGTTTGAGCATCGATTGCTTGCTCAAATCCATCAAAATCACCGGCATCTACCAGTTTGACTTGAATACCTTGATTCGGCAAAGAATGTGCAAATAAATTATAAGTACCACCATAGAGCTGACTGGTACTGACAATATTATCACCGACTCGGCAAATTGCCTGAATTGCATAAGTGATTGCTGCCATCCCCGAGGCCACAGCTAAGGCCCCAATTCCCCCTTCCATTGCAGCTAGGCGTTGCTCCAAAACATCGGTGGTCGGGTTCATAATTCGCGTATAAATATTACCAGGAACCTTCAAGTCAAACAGATCAGCACCATGCTGAGTATCATCAAATGTGAACGAAGTTGTCTGGTAAATTGGTACTGCCGCGGCTTTTGTTGTCGCTTCTGATTGATAGCCGTGATGAAGCGCTAGTGATTCAAGTTTCATTGTAACTCCCACAGTTTTAGTTGCTTTTTTTAATTAAGATTGATTGCTTTTGGTTACCAATACTGACGATATTACTCATCTTCAGTTTTAGCATATAGTTCAACGCCATTTCCTGAATCGATAGTCACATCGAAGACAATCGGCCGACAACAAACCTGGCAATCCTCAATATAGTTTTGTTGTGTCTCAGAACAATCCACCAATACCTCAATGATTTCCCAACAATAAGGACACTGAATCGATGTTTGCTGCTGAATGAAATCGTTCATTTTATGGTCTAAATTTTACATTTTCGAATAGCTCAACTTGAACATTAATTACGATTTAATTCAAGTGAATTACCAATCTACTTACTTAATAAAAAAGAATAAAGGCTATTTTTTTAACTTGCTCACAAATAAATAGTTTGCGATTTTATTGCAAAACCTTATTTTATTGATAATTGTCTGCAACTTTCTTACAGTTCAGATGGCAGATCTCGCACAAAATTCAACGGGTATTTCGCCTAGTGCTCCTCCTATATTTATATTTAAATAACCGCCTTAACGATTACCAGGGATGTTAATGGCACTCTCAATCATTTATACAAGAGCAGGTGTTGGCATCGAAGCTCCGCCAGTCACCGTCGAAACCCACCTGTCAAATGGTCTTCCAAGTTTGAATATTGTGGGATTGCCTGAGGCTGCCGTAAAAGAAAGTAAAGATCGAGTCAGAAGCGCATTAATCAATGCTCAATTTGAATTTCCAGCAAGACGCATCACCATTAATCTTGCACCAGCCGATCTCCCTAAAGAAGGTGGACGTTATGATTTGCCTATAGCTTTGGGCATTTTACTTGCTTCAGAGCAAATCCAAACAGATCAAATTCAGCAATTTGAATTTATGGGGGAATTGGCCTTATCAGGCAAACTTCGCCCGGTTAATGGCGTGTTGCCAGCGGCGTTAGCAGCCAAAAAGGTTCAACGGCGTTTACTGGTTCCCACTGCAAATTTAGTCGAGGCACAACTGGCAGGCGAAGAACATGCTATTGGATGTGACCACTTACTTAATGTGTGTGCTTTTTTACAGGGCAAAAAACAGCCAGCAGCTCTCCCTCAATCTGTTATTTCGAGTTCGCCTCCCCCCCATCCTGACTTACTCGATGTTAAAGGACAGTATGCCGCAAAACGAGCGTTAGAAGTTGCTGCAGCAGGCAGACATAACCTGCTGTTTATTGGTCCGCCCGGTACGGGTAAAACGATGTTGGCAACCCGGCTGGCAGGGATTCTACCCGAAATGACTGAACAAGAAGCGATTGAATCAGCAGCAATTACCTCTGTTAGTCACCAAGGGCTGGACACCGCTCACTGGCGTCAACGCCCTTTCAGGAGCCCGCATCACACCGCATCGGCAGCAGCGCTAGTGGGTGGCGGCAGTAACCCTAAACCGGGGGAAATATCTTTAGCCCATCATGGCGTACTATTTTTGGACGAATTGCCGGAATTCGATCGCAAGGTACTTGAGGTATTACGTGAACCACTTGAATCAGGCAATGTAACAATTTCTAGAGCCACCAGACAAGCAGAGTATCCTGCCAAATTTCAATTTTTAGCCGCTATGAATCCTTGTCCTTGCGGCCATTTTGGTAATCCCAAAGGGATATGCCGATGTACATCCGATAAAGTCAGACGTTATTTGCTCAAACTGTCAGGCCCGTTTATCGACCGAATAGACATGCATGTTGATGTACCTGCAATGACGCCTAACGAACTGAAAAAGGCACCAGTTAATAATACCGAGTCATCAAGTCAGGTCAGAAAACGAGTTGTTCATGCGATGCAAAAACAACTATCACGCAGTGGTAAAAGTAACGCTTTACTGACACCGCATGAGCTGGAAAAAGTAGTTAATTTTGCGTCAGGTGCGGAGTCATTTATCTTGTCAGTTCTCGAAAAATTACGTTTTTCAGCAAGAGCTTACCACCGCATTTTAAGAGTTTCTCGTACCATCGCAGACTTGGAAGATTCACTCGAAGTGACACAGCAACATCTCGCAGAAGCATTAAATTACAGAAGACTTGAAAGAATGATCAACCAAGTTGCGTAAATGTTCTATATTTAAATTTTGCTGCCAAACACAGGTTAGCAATCGATGAAAATTATATGAAAAAAGAGATACAAAACGGAAAGGAGCAGACAGAGATGGAAAGACTTTCACCATCAATATTAACCCCTGGAGATTACCAGTTCAGGCCAAACCCTTTTGTTCCCTGGATTGATGTAAAAGTGTTTAAAGAATCATCCAATGAAGATAGTGGCCTGCTGGTTAATTGGGCAGGAGAAATTATTGACGCTGATAAACTGGTTAATCGAGGCGAATGGAAACCTATTCAAAAACAACGCAGTAAGCCTTAAACCTTAACTTTTATTACTAACCTCTAAGAGATTTTAATTCGCAATACACTTGGTTAAATCCGCTCATTCGCCTAAAATGGCTCCTCAATCATCTTTTCAAATATAAAGTACTTCACTTTGTCAGTCGTCCGGTTAAATGAACAACAAAGCATGGCCGTCAAGCAGACTTCTTCTCCACTGCTTGTGTTGGCAGGTGCCGGTAGTGGTAAAACGGCTGTTATTACCCAGAAAATTGTTCATTTAATTACCCGCTGTGGTTATCAACCGAATCAAATAGCCGCTGTCACCTTTACCAATAAAGCGGCTAAAGAAATGAAAGCCAGAGTTGGTAAACTACTAGGAGACTCATCGGTTAAAGGGTTGATTGTTTCAACCTTCCACAATCTGGGGCTCAACATCATTCGTCGAGAACATCGCACAATAGGTATTCGTCAAAACTTTACCATCTTCGACGATCAGGACTCACTGGCGCTTATGCGCGAACTCTGTAAAAAGGATGTCGACGCAGACAAAAGTGAACTCATTGAAATACTTAATCGAATTTCGGCCTGGAAAAATGATCTCAAACTCCCCGATCAGGCGATAGCTCAGGCAAAAGATAATGATGAATTATTAGCCGCTAAACTCTATGAAGCCTATACACGTAGTTTAAAAGCCTACAATGCCGTTGATTTTGATGATCTGATTCTGGTACCAACATTATTATTTCAGCAAAACGAAACAATTCGCGAAAAGTGGCATCATCGGATCCGTTATTTATTGGTTGATGAATATCAGGACACCAACACAAGTCAGTATGAATTGGTTAAATTGCTGACAGGCAAACTTGGCAACTTTACAGTGGTAGGTGATGACGATCAGTCGATCTATTCCTGGCGTGGTGCTCAACCAAAGAATCTAGAGCTTTTACAAAAAGATTTTCCTAATTTAAAAGTGGTAAAACTCGAACAAAATTATCGCTCATGCGGCCGTATATTAAAATCAGCCAATGTGCTAATTGCTAATAACCCTCATTTATTTGACAAAAAACTCTGGTCCGATAAAAACTACGGAGAACCCATTCGAGTTCTGTCGGTAAAAGAAGATAACGATGAAGCAGAACGCGTCGTTAATGAAATCCTCTCAAGAAGAATCAAACAAAATTTAAAATATCGAGATTTCGCCATACTGTACCGTGGAAACCATCAATCACGGCTCATTGAACGCGCGCTGGTCATCAAGCAAGTCCCTTATAAAGTTAGTGGTAGTACTTCATTTTTTGCGCGTGCCGAAATCAAAGATATTATGGCATATCTCAAGTTACTGATAAATCCAGATGATGATAACGCATTTATCCGAATAGCCAATGTACCTCGCCGAGAAATTGGGGCAACAACGCTGGAAAAACTGGGTAGCTATGCCAATCAACGCGGCATAGGTATGTTTGCTGCGATTTTTGAGCTTGGCCTTGAAGAACATCTAACAGGCAAAGGTCTCAGTGCGGTGCGCCGATTTGGCCAGCTAATTGTCAAAGCCAGTGATAACTTAAAACGAGGCGATACCCTAGCAGTACTGAACGAATTATTGGCCTATATCGGTTATCATGGTTATTTATTCGAAACATCAAGCTCACCTAAAGCTGCAGAGTATCGTTGGAGCAATGTTGCCGAACTCCTCAAATGGATTGAAAAAGGTATCGAAGATAATGCGCAAGCAGAAGATCCCTTTGCCACAACAGTAACCAAAATTTGTTTACGAGAAATGCTTGATCGAAATAGCGAAGAAGAAAGTGAGCAAAACGAAGTGCAGCTTATGACACTTCATGCGTCTAAAGGTCTTGAATTTCCTCATGTTTATTTGCTAGGCATGGAAGAAGAGCTATTACCACATAAATCAAGTATTGAAGAAGACAACATTGAAGAAGAACGGCGCTTGGCTTATGTTGGTATTACTCGAGCAAAAGAAACCTTGTCGATTATGGTCGCTAAACAGCGCCAACGCTACGGCGAGATGATTAACTCGGTTCCGAGCCGATTTTTAGAAGAGATGCCTCAAGAAGATCTGGACTGGGAGGAAGATCGTCAACAGCTCAGCGATGATGAAAAACGTGAACGAGGTAAAAATAATCTGGCAAATCTGCGAAAAATGCTTTCTTCGTGATTTCCCTGCAAATAGTGCTGAGATATAATGTCCAGCTCAACAATGTGGGTTGAATGTTTAGTTTTGTCAACTTGCAGTACGATTTTCAGCGATTCGACAAAAGGTAAATGATTTTGAAATCAATTGAGCATTTAATGCAGCGTAATCAAAACTGGGCAAGCTCTATTAAAGAAAAGCACCCGGATTTTTTCCTTCAATTATCTGAACAACAATCCCCGGAATATTTATGGATCGGTTGCTCTGACAGCCGAGTTCCAGCCAATCAAATTATTGACTTACCC
The DNA here is from genome assembly GCF_040719265.1 of Aliikangiella maris. Classification (NCBI taxonomy): domain Bacteria; kingdom Pseudomonadati; phylum Pseudomonadota; class Gammaproteobacteria; order Oceanospirillales; family Pleioneaceae; genus Aliikangiella; species Aliikangiella maris. The sequence goes on from NZ_JBFDAH010000019.1 coordinate 73,476, forward strand.
CCTGGTGAAGTTTTTGTTCATCGAAATATCGCCAATGTAGTCGTACATACCGACTTAAACTGTCTTTCTGTTATTCAATATGCGGTAGAAGTTCTTAAAATAAAGCATATTATTGTTTGCGGGCATTATGGTTGTGGTGGCGTTAAAGCTTCTATGGAAGATCAACAATATGGGTTAATTGATAATTGGCTACAACACATTAAGGATGTTCAACGAATTCACGCCAGTGAGTTAAAGTCGATTGAAAATGAAAATGAAAAGTTTAATCGTTTATGTGAATTAAATGTTATTGAGCAAGTAAAGCATGTCGCAAACACTGCAATTATTCAATACGCTTGGAAAAAAGGCTATGAGCTCAGTGTACACGGTTGGATTTACAGTATAAAAAATGGCGTAATTAGGGATTTAGATGTTACGCTTAGCGGACAGGAAGAACAAGTTTAAAAATTATAAACAACTGGCAAATGATTCGATTTGAATTGCTATTGAATCATTTGTTTAATTATATTTTCTGCTCAATCATAAATCGTTTAGCCAAATCGTTCTCTCTCGATTTTAAATAAATTTTGAGTGCCATTTTAAAATACAGACTTTTACCTGCCTAAAAACTGATTCAAGCAGCATTTCTAATAACCAAAATGAAAATTTTCTAAATTAGTCGAATGGCCACCTTCATACCATCGACTATCCAGTGTTGTTTTATTTCATTAAAAATAACTCTAGCAATTAATTTTTCTGAATTACCATTTTCATATTCAACATGCATATAACAAAAGTGATCATGTTGTTTTAAAAAATCAGCTAAAAAAACTGATTTTATTTTTTCTGTTTTATCCTGAACACGTCGTTTTGACCAGGACTTAGTCATAATTTCATAATCCATTTTATCGGACTTCTCCTTCAATATATTTAATAAAAAAACCTGCTAAAACGCAGAACAATATAATAAAATAGTAATTCTTGTGCAAAATTTAAAAGGCGAAGAAAAACTGGAAAAGTAAACTAATGGGGAAGCGCCTGCTTATCACATCATTCCTTTGAACAAACGGTTAAAATGATATCTTGATTAATTCTTTTAACCTTTGCTTTTAAACATTGTTTTTTAAAACCTTGAGGTAACGATAATTTTATCGCATTGACACTTTTTCTTAATAAGCTTTTATTCTAATAAATTTATTATTATAGAGTTACTATTTTTATACTTTGATTAAGTAATCGGCGATCAATATAGCTTAGTTGTTCATTCTTTGTCACGTTAATTTTAGTTTTTTACTAGCTGGTGAATCAAAGGTTAACCCCGCCTCATAAGAACCGCTCCCCAATATGATCATCGAATATCTTTCCTATATTGGCTTAAAACTGCTCGAAAAATAGGTAAAATTATCATTGAATAATATTCCCCTCAGCAGAACATATGAGTACAATCGCAAATATTATTTCAACATCAGGATATCAAGATATGGGTCGAGCTTTTCAAAATCGTAAAGAGTCGATGGCAAAAACATCAGATGCCAATGCCAAACTTTACAGTAAATACAGCCGCGAAATTTATGTCTGCGCAAAATCTGGCGGGCATGAGCCAGAGAGTAATCTGGCACTTAGAGGACTGATCGATAGAGCAAAAAAAGACCAGGTACCAACTCATGTCATCGAAAAGGCCATTGATAAAGCCAAAGGTGGTGCCGGTGAAGATTTTGCATTAGCGCGCTATGAAGGTTTTGGCCCAGGTAACTGTATGGTCATTATTGACTGTTTAACCGATAATCCCAATCGAACTTTTGGTGACGTGAGAGTTTGTTTCACCAAGACCAAGTGTAAAATCGGTGCGCAAGGAAGTGTGAGTCATATGTTTGATCATTGTGCTATCTTGGCATTTAAAGGTGATGATGAAGAAAAAGTGCTTGATGCGTTAATGGAAGCAGATATTGATGTCACCGACATTGAAAATGAAAATGAGCAAATCACCGTTTTTGCACCAAATACTGAATATTTTAAAGCCAAACAGGCATTGCTTGATGCGTTTGGGGAAATTGACTTTATCGTCGATGAAATTCAGTTTATCCCTCAAACAGAAACAGAAGTTAGTGGTGATGATGTAGCACTGTTTGAGAAGTTTACAGAAATGCTAAATGACTTGGACGATGTTCAAAACATTTACCACAATGCTAAAATCATTGACTAAAAATTTACCTCAGCAAAAAGGATTTTGCTGTGCACTCAAACAGATTTACTCTGCTTGAGTTTCTTGCCACTGCTGAACCATAGCCAAATCAAAAACCCAATCGTGAAATTGATCACCACGCTGTTCAACAGGCATACCGTCGCGAATCCAGCGTTCGACACAAGTGACGGTTACATCCATTAAATTAGCCAGAGTATCTTTACCAATAACTTTATCATCTATATGAAAATCACTAGAATGACTAACAAATGAACGGTTTTGTCGTCTTTTTGATTGCCGTAAAAAATTAGAACTTCTCATATTTAACTCGTCTGACCAAACTATTATTTTAACTATAGAACATTTAATACGAGTCGGTGAAAAAATAATAAATTTATCAGTTTTATTAATACGCTATTCTTGAATTTTATTCCAGAGCTTGGCAACCAATTGATATAAACTTTTCATTTTATTCAATTTTTCCAAATCGATTTTAATTCCATTTTTTTCAGAATAGTTAAGAATAAGATTATTCTGTCGCTCTTCATTTAATTCAAAATTAACACAGATACCCGCTAAATCAAAAAGTGGATCACCAACCGAGACGTACTCCCAGTCGATAACCGTCAATTTTTCGCCATACAATAAGTTGCCAGACGATAAATCATTATGACATAAACTTTTAGTTTTAAAGTCATGTGACAACAATAAAGCTTCTTCAAGAATACTATCGAGCCGGGATCGGCTTTCAGGCGAATGAGCCAGCGCTTTTCGATAATATTTATAAAGATGATTTTCAATATTTAAGGAAGGCAGCTCAATTTTGCAATGATGGAGTTGGCTTAAAAAAAGGCTCATTTGGTGAACAAATTCTGGCTCATCAAATAAATGCGCTTGTACTTCGTCACCAATAATCCAGTCAAATATTCGAATTTTTTTAGATTCATACCAACATTTTCTAAGCCAGTCTCTAATTTTATGCTGCTTGGTTAAAAACTGATTAACTGCCAAATAGCCATCTTCAGGCAATAGTGCATAGTTTTTTTCATTCACCACTTGAACAAATAAATAATGATTAGCAATTTTTAATTGATAATTATAATTGCTCAGTCCTCCAATCACTTTTTGCCAGTTTTGTTGATTACGAATATCTTGCTCAATTTCAGTCCGCGAAATATTCAATCGAAATTGATGTTTGATTAAATGAGTAACAACTTCAACAACCTGGCTCCAACAAATAGTGTTATGTAGCCACCAAACTGGTTGATTCAATTTGTTTTTCATATCGTTGTTTCCACTTTAACCAACCTATAAACGCTAAAAGAAGATAACTGACAAATAACACCGCAGTTAAAGCAAATCCTTTTTGCAAATAAATAAAAATAGAAACACTATCAATTACAATCCAGTAAATCCAGTTTTCAAGTACCTTTTTTGCAACCATGTAAGTTGTCGCGATAGCAAACCAGGTTGTTAATGAATCTAAATACGCAAAGTCCTGGTCAGTATAATTTTCTAAAAGCCAACCTGAGGCAATGACCAAAATCAAGATGCCTATAATTAATTTCAAATGCCACGAAACGGGCCACTTAATAATCGGTTTTATTATCTCGCCCTGTGTTTTGTATCGCCATTGATAATATCCATAAATAGCCATAACTAAATAATAAATATTTAAAACAGATTCCATGTATAAATTGACATCAAAAAATAAAACACTATAAATTGCCGTACTAAAAAATGCTGCGAGCCAACAGCCTATATGTTCTTTAATTGCTAGCAATAAATAAACAACCGCTAAAATAACCGCCACCCATTCAGCAATTGAGGTTGCTATTAATTGTTCAACAAATTGCTTAAAAAAATCACTCATGACTATTATGCTGGTAATAAAATTATAGTTCAGGCGTTAAATCATTATTTATAAACTTGGCCACAAAAACCTGATGGCCATAAGTAGCAAAGGAATATTCGATTGTTTCTGTGAGTAACGCCATCACTAATCGATAATCACCAAAGATTTGAGTGCTCATGGTATTTGTTATTACCCGAATATCTTTAGCCGCATTTAGCTTTTCAACAATATCTTGAATGATTGATAAAAACTTATCATCTAACGGGTATAAACTTAGCTCAACAGAAATTTTCATTTTAGTATTCCTCTCAATACTGACAATGGTGTCAAATCATATCAGCAGAAGTGACACCAAATTCATATGATGCTGTAAACTCAAAGCAGCCCACAACGCTTAATGCAATTTAACTTGCTGTTCTGTTAGTGGGCATTAGTTAGGCAATAGCAGATAAAATATTAATCAAACTCAATTTGTGCGCTAATTCCAATAACTCGAGGCGCAGCAAACTGATAGTAAGGCTCGACTTCGTAAAGTTTACGAGGGTCATTACCAAAACTGCCAAAGCCACGAGTTTGAATATCTTCATCGGTCAGATTATTCGCAAAAAGATTTACTTGCCAATTATCTTGCTGGTAGCTCACTCGTAAATTTAATAGTTGGTAGTTATCTGATTTTTCATTATGTCGATCTGAAAAATAAAACTCATCTTGTAAGACGACTTCGGGATTAATCATCCAGTTTTCATCTAAATAGAATCGACTGCCGAAAGTGATTTTGTAATCAGGTGAATGCGCTTGGGCGCGTCCATTTAAATCATAAGGAACTGGCGGCGTCGCTTCCAAATCGGCTAAAAAGTGGGTATAACTTAAATATTCGCCAAATTCAGCTTTTAACCAGCCAGCGGAAGCATAAGATTCAATATCATCAGTATGTCTCCACAACGCATCAATTTCTAATCCATAGCTGGTTGAAGATGCAGCATTACCAATATAATCAGTAAAACTACATGGACATGCGCCGCCTTCTTGCAGCAAACGGCCATCCGCCATCGAACGAACTAATGATTGCTTGGTTTGTACATCATCTCGATCTTGATAAAAAGTAGAAATTTGTAAGCGCAACTTTTCTTCTAACCAGTAGCCCTTAATGCCCATTTCGTAATTCCACATAAACTCAGTTTCAAACAACCGTTGATTATCGTTTAAATCACCACTGGCATTAAAACCACCTGCTTTGTAGCCGCGAGAAACCAGTCCGTAAAACATTTTACCTGGCGCATAATGATATTCAGCAGAAACTTTCATTCCCCAGAGATCCTCATCAGGGTGATATTCTGCCTGATTACTATCAGCATAGTCAGCATCACGACTTTCAAAACGACTACCAGCAGTAATCTTCCATTGATCATTTAAAGGAATTTTAACCTGGCCATATAGTGCGCGGTTTGTAGTTTCAAATTGACTGAAGAAATCTTCGCTCTGGTAAGTATATTCACGCTTCAAATCAACCTCTTGATCACGTTGATATACACCCAAGACCCAGGTTAAATCATTTTTTTGATCATATGCTGTCGATGAGTGCAGGCGAATATCAATGCTTTGATTTTTATTATCTCTGATATAATTATCAAAAGACGAATACCACCAGTCGAATCCCCATTCGTCAAAATCACATGCGGTGTTATCACAAATACCTGGGTGACTCCAGTCTTCATCGTAACCATATTCCAGTTCGGAATCAGCGACACTTAATACCGCTTCCAAGCGAAACTGTTGGTTTAACTGCCAATCAACGCTAAGTGCTCCGGCATCTGTTTGCTGACGATCATGGCCGGGCTTATCTGAGTAAGTATTACGATTAGCATCCAAACTAAAAGCATCATATCCATTATCAATATCAACCCAATAATAGTGTCCTTTAATCGTTAAATCTTCAGCCGGTTTGAAAACCAATTGGCCTTTAAAGGCCGACTCTTCAAAGTTATTAGTATTGTCGCGATTTAAAAAGCTATTCTTCATATAACCATCACTTTGATAGTCTTCAAAGGCGGCGCGAAAAGCGAATTCTTCGGTTAAGGAATTACTGATAACACCCGATATTTTACGGCCATTATAATCTTCAAATCGAGCACCTAACTTAGCGTAAAATTCGCTTTCTGGTGAATGAGAAACAATATTGATCAAACCAGCCAAACCATTGGCACCATACAATGTCCCTTGTGGCCCACGCAGAATTTCTACCTGCTGAATATCGAGTAAAGTTGCCGCTGAAGCAATACCGGTTAAATCAATCCCATCAACTACAACACCGACGGAATAATTAACTGGCTCAGCAAACTCACTGCGCTCACCGATTCCTCTAATTTGTACAAAACGTCCTCTCGATGCACCGGTCGCAATATTGACATTCGGTGCTAAGTGAATCAAATCTGCAAAGTGGTTAGCTTGTTGTCTTTCAATCATTTTGCTGTCAATTAACGCGATACTACCAGGCAGAGTCAACAGATTTTCATCTGAGAGTTCAGCGGTAATAACCAGCAAATTTTCTGCCGTCGAGTCGTCTAAAGAATTGCTATCATTACTGGTAAGCGAGTCGGCCGCTTGCGTAACACTGACGATTGTCCCCAATAACATTGCGCTGCTTAGCTTAACAGCTTTTCGCTGTTGAAATTGATTAAGTACTTTCAATGCATTGCTCCAAAATAGTTGTATTGACATTTAGTCTAAAAAGCCGGCCAGTTGACGTTGTAGCGCAGGATGAAGGTAACAAAAGATAGGTTGGCCAATATGGGCCATAATGGTCAAAATCATTTGCACGCCTGTCCCTACGCCGGTATTAACCGGATCAGGTTCAAAGGGTCTGACAGTAAAACAGTGCGGAGCAAACCTTGATGTGTAACCTAACAAATAATAATGATAAAAATCAGTATTTTAAGTGGTAATTTAACACCCGCAACCAACTGAAATCTCAGGTCTTTTAGACCTCCCCTCAGGATTTGGGTGCATTATAACCAAGTCAGATAGGCAAACCTAGTACAAATCGATCTATCCGGTATTGAGCGCTCAATTTCACCACGTTATGGTGAACACCAGTAAGCCTGATTGATTAAACGGTTTAATTCAGCAAGATTGAATGGCTTACAGTATTATTCAGGTAATTCTTGCTTGTATTTCATTTTTTACATAAATATGGCTACGCGCAGCTTATAATCTAGGTTAAAATTCAGAGTTTGAATTTTAACAAAGCGCATTATCTTAATAGTAATTGGTTAATTTGCACTCAAAGCTGATGCTAATAAAACCACTACATACGAACGACGGTTTGCGTCTCGTATCGGATAGTAGCCTTGAAATTAAATCAAATAAATTAATCAATCACCAATAACCGACAAGAGACCGACTGAATCATGAGTACAGAAGCCCCAAAACCGGCCAACTTTATTCGTAATATTATTACTGCTGATCTGGAATCAGGTAAACACCAGTCGGTTCAAACACGTTTCCCCCCTGAACCAAACGGTTTTTTACATGTTGGTCATGCAAAGTCAATCTGTATTAATTTTGGATTAGCCGAAGAATTTAATGGCAAATGTAATTTGCGTTTCGACGACACCAATCCGGCTAAAGAAGAAACAGCTTATGCTGAGGCAATCGCAGAAGATGTCAGCTGGCTTGGTTTTCAATGGGCTGGGGAAATTCATCATGCGGCGGATTATTTTGACGAATTATATGCTTTTGCCGAAGAGCTAATTAATAAAGGACTGGCTTATGTTGATGAGTTATCGGCCGATGAAATGCGCAGTTATCGTGGCACATTAACCCAACCTGGCAAAGACAGCCCTTATCGAGATCGACCAATTGCAGAAAATCTCGATCTATTTGCGCGCATGAAAGCAGGTGAGTTTGCTGATGGAACGATGGCTTTACGCGCCAAAATCAATATGCAATCACCCAATATGAATATGCGCGATCCGGTTATCTATCGTATTAAAAGGCAGCATCATATTCGAACGGGCGACAAATGGTGCATCTATCCTACTTACGATTTCACTCATTGTATCTCGGACGCACTCGAAGGCATTACGCACTCTTTATGTACTTTGGAGTTTGAAGATCACCGCCCCCTTTATGACTGGGTATTAGATAACATCACAATAGCCTGTCATCCTCAACAAATTGAGTTCTCCCGACTAAATCTGGAACATACCGTTACCAGCAAACGCAAGCTCAACCAATTAGTCACTGATGGTCTGGTAAATGGATGGGACGATCCGCGTATGCCAACAATTTCAGGTATGCGTCGTCGCGGTTATACACCAGCAGCCATTCGTGATTTTGTTGTACGTACAGGTGTCACCAAAAAAGTACACACTGTCGAAATGAGCTTACTGGAAAATTCAGTACGCGAAGATTTAGGAGAAACCGCGCCCCGAGCGATGGCGGTATTAAAGCCGTTAAAAGTGACAATAACCAACTACCCAGAAAATAAAGTCGAAGAACTGTCAGCACCCAATCACCCGCAAGATGAATCAATGGGTAATCGTTCATTATTTTTTACTAAAACCGTATTCATTGATGAAGAGGATTTTCGAGAGTCTGCCAACAAAAAATATAAACGACTGGTGTTAGGCAAAAGTGTACGCTTACGCAACGCTTATGTTATTACTTGCGATGAAATGATTAAAGATGAACAAGGCAACATCACTGAATTACTTTGTCATTATGACCCTGACACTCTCGGCAAAAATCCCGAAGGCTATAAGCCTAAAGGCGTTATTCACTGGGTTTCGGAAAGTCACTCTAAAACCGCAGAGATCCGTTTATATGATCGTCTGTTTAATGTTCCAAACCCTGGTTCGGCAGAAGATTTTCTAACAACAATTAATCCCGAGTCATTACAAGTGATTAGTAATGCGAAGGTAGAAATGAGCTTGGCAGAAGCTCAACCGGAACAAACATTTCAGTTTGAGCGAGAGGGTTATTTTTGCGCCGATCGCTATGAGCACCAAAAAGATAAACTGGTATTCAATCGCACAGTTACTTTACGTGACAGTTGGGCAAAAATTGAAGCGAAAGTAGCCAACAATGATTAATTGTTATGGTATGTAAGCATGAATAATTTAATTTATTCATTGAAAAACTAACCTGTTTAACAGCCTTTACTTGAAAAGAGTGACAACAATTTAATTTTGAGTAAGGGCTTTTAAAGTTAGCGGGGTAATTGAGTTACTATTCTCTATTAAAAATAGACAATCCAATTGGTGTTTTAATTTGCATACCTTAAGGTGAATTTTATTCTTTTCCAAGTAATTTCTTATTGGCCAAACTTAAGAAATTTTGGTACTTTACCAGCTTCAATCCAGTGACCACTGTCAGACCAATTACGTTGATTTCTGCACTTCTCTTCTCATACTTCTCTTCTCATACTTCTCTTTCGAACCTAGTGAGCTGAACCCGGTTGGCTTTATTTGTAGATGTTGTCAATTTCGAATTAATTTTCGATATGATACTTTTGAATTAGAATCGTATGAATAATTTTTCATATCATATTGTTTAGTCAACAACAAATAAGCCAAAACATTATTTTCTCTATTTTTTAATTTTTAAATTGCGTGTTCGCTCACACTAAATAAAATTCACTTCATGAATTTGTCATAATACTTCTTTGAAATTTTATTAATTTAAGAGATAAATTCACTCCCCTGTCACAAATTTAAGCAACAGTAGCCTCCAGATATCCGTTTGGTTCTCAGTCATTTTTCTGGAGATGTATATGAAATTTTCATTAATAACGAGTTTAGTGCTTGGTGCATTGGGCTCAACAACACTTACTGCAGCCCCGCAGGATTTATTTATATCTGAATATATTGAAGGTAGTAGCAACAATAAAGCATTGGAAATTGCCAACTTATCTGGTAGCAGTATTGATTTAAGTCATTATCAGATTCGCATGTATTTTAACGGCAAGACAACCGCTGGTTTAAGTATCAACTTAAGCGGCACGTTACCTTCTGGTGAAGTTTATGTTTTAGCGCACGCCAGTGCCAATAGCAGTATTTTAGCCGTTGCCGATCAAACACAAGGTTCAGGTTGGTTCAATGGTGATGATGCCGTTGTACTAACTCGTGGCAATGCAGTCATAGATAGCATTGGGCAAATTGGTGTTGACCCAGGCAGTCAATGGGGAAGCGGTTTAACCAGCACACAAAATAATACTTTGCGACGTAGTCTCAATATATCAGCGGCCGACACCGATCCAAGCGACACTTATTCACCCGAAGCGCAATGGATTGGATATGATACAGATAACAGTGATAACCTGGGAATGCTCGAAGAAGATGACACCGGCAGTAACCCCAGTGAAAGTCAGTGTGGTGATGACGCAACTTATATTCATCAAATTCAGGGAGCAGGTGAAGTTACGCCAATGTCGGGTGAGGAAGTTACTATTGAAGGCATAGTCGTTGGTGACTTTAATGGTTCTAATGCTTTAAACGGATTTTTTATTCAAGAAGAAGCCAGCGACTACGATAATGATGAACTCACTTCGGAAGGCATGTTTGTTTATTATCCAAATGGTGAAGTTACTGTACAAGACGGCGATCAAGTTCGAATCACAGGACGTGTTGGTGAATATCGTGATATGACACAACTAAGCAATGTTACCAATTTAAAAGTATGTGCAACAAATCTGTCAGCAACACCACTTTCAATTTTGCTTCCCTTTACTCAAAGAGAAAATAACGAAGCCATCGAAGGAATGAAAGTTATTTTTGAACAAACCCTGACAGTTTCTGAAAACTATAATTTGGGTCGCTATGGTGAACTTATCCTATCCAATGGTCGTCTTTACAATCCCACTAATGTGGTTGCACCAGGAGAAGCCGCAGTTGCCATGCAAAATGCGAATAACTTAAATCAAATTATTTTAGACGATGCCAGTACACGTCAAAATCCTTGGGTTATTCCTTATCCACAACCAGAATTAACGGCATTTAATACCGTACGCGGTGGTGATACTGTATTTGGATTAACAGGTATTATGCATCAGGCATTTGGCGCTTATCGTATTCAAGCCACTCAACAACCAGACTTTATACCGACTAATTCGCGGACAACACAGCCAGCATTAAACGATTTACTCATCAATGAATCGTCAATCAAAGTTGCCAGTTTTAATGTGTTAAATTACTTCAATGGTGATGGTCAAGGCGGAGGATTTCCAACACCGCGTGGTGCTAATAATCTAGAAGAGTTTAATCGCCAAAGTGCTAAAATCATTGCGGCAATAGCTGAAATGAACGCAGATATTATTGGCTTAATGGAACTCGAAAATGATGGATTTGACAGCGATAGCGCAATAGCTAATCTGGTTAATGGTATTAATCAATTAACAGGTAAAAACTACCAGTTTGTCCAGCCCACCGAAAATCTGGTTGGTAATGATGCAATAACGGTTGGAATTATCTATGATAACAATACCGTTACCGAAAGTGGTCGCGCCGTCAGCTTGGCAACCGGCGCATTTGCAGATAGAAATCGCCAGCCAATTGCCCAAACATTCCGCTCAAATTTATCAAATGGAGAACTAACGGTTGTTGTTAATCACTTCAAGTCAAAAGGAAGCTGCCCGAGTGATGCGACCGATCCAAATGCTGATCAACAAGATGGTCAAGGATGTTGGAATCCGCTGCGAACGCAAGCGGCTGTTGAACTAAATCACTGGCTTGAGAGCAATCCAACCAAGGCAACCTTTACGGTTGACAAATTAATTATTGGTGATTTGAATGCTTATACCAAAGAAGATCCGGTGACGACTTTAGAAGCCCAAGGCTATACTAATCTATTAACCCAATTTGTTGGCGATAGCCATTACTCTTATGTCTTTTATGGTCAGGCAGGGGCACTTGATCATGCCTTGGCAAACGCCGAATTAACCGCTCAAGTTGCCGATGTAGTTGAGTGGCATATCAATGCCGATGAGCCTAGAGTTCTGGATTATAATCTTGAATATAAATCAACGGCCCAACAAACTTCACTATATAATGCGGATCCTTATCGCGCATCCGATCATGATCCTGTTATTGTTGCAATAAATCTACAACCAGAAGTCGATGTTAATTTTGATAAGAAAGTTAATGTTAAAGACATCGTTGCGGTTGCTAAAAATCTACACAAACCAATCAACGCTGCAACTCAACGTTTTGATTTAAACCAAGATAATAAAATTGATTTTAGAGACTTACGTCAGGTAATTCGCGCAGTATTTAATTATCGTTTCAAGTAACAACAAGCCAGGTGAGTATCCTGCCTGGCTATTGATTTTTTATTGCTGACGATTTAATGCTTGTATTATTTCGTCAGCATCTTCAACGACAACCGCCGTACCATAAACCATTAGTTCAGCGGCACCAGCGGTTATTTGTGATGTTGAAAATTGTAATCCAACAATGGCATTTCCACCAAGTTCATGAGCATCCTGCATAATTCTATCCAATACCTGTTCACGGCTTTCAGCAAGCAATTTTGTATATTCATGAATTTCTCCACCAACCATGTTTCGAAAAAATGCCATGAGATCATGTCCAACATGTCGTGCTCGAATACTGGTACCACGTACCAGTCCTAAATGTTTAATAATTTTTTTACCGTAAATAAACTCGGTAGTTGAAAGAATCACTTTATTCATATTTTTACTCGCTTATATTTATCATTTTTCGCGCTCATTATTCGCTGGCGTAAAACACTGAACAATAACAGCAATCCACCTCCCCCTATCGCGCCAACCAGGACTTTCTCTAAAAGGCCAATTTCAGGATTAAGAAATATTTTATAAAAGGTAATCAAGACTAAAACAACACCGCTTAACCCAATTAAAGTTAACCCTAAAATACGTGATGTTTTTGCGACTGGCTCTTTAAAAAGCCGATCCAGATGAATCAGTTCCTGCTCTTGCAAACTTAATGACTGTACTTCATGTCGCATAGTCATCAGCTCTTCATATAACTTTTTGTAGGTAACATCTGTTTCAATTAACAGCGCAACCTTTTGTGCCTCTTGTTGTGTCAATTCACCATCAAGATAGCCTGATATTTTTTCCAACTGGTCATCATTAATATTTGAAAAGTTTTCGCTCATTGCTCTCCTCCCAGGGAAAATCCATCTTTGATGAGTATTTCCCGTAATGCCATTCGAGCACGGTGCAGACGTGACATTACCGAACCATTGGCAATACCGAGTATTTTAGCTATATCTGCATAGCTAAAGTTGTGATAGTCCCTGAGTAAAATAATTTCTTTTTGCTGCATATTCAGTTGATTAATCGCATTTTCCAAAGATTCTTTCAGTTGTAAGCGCTGTAAGGTTTTATCGGGCTCTGAAGATATTGGTGCACTTGAATGATATTCCTCGTGCTCAACTTTTTGCACCCGTTTTTGATGACGCAATATATCAATCGATTTATTACGCACCACGGTAAACAACCAGGGTTTAAATTCTGAATGATCTAATGCTGGTGCACCGGGATGATTGATGCCCTTTTCAATAGAGGACTGAACAACTTCTAATGCATCATCATGATTGTTAAGTAGCCGATAGGCAAGCGCATAAGCCTGCCGTCGGCATTCTTCAAATTCTTCGGATACCTGCATGGTATATTCCTTAAACTTCGTCATTTGTGAAATCACCATCAAATATTACGCGATATGTACTGAAAGTGGTATTTCAAAATAATATCTCTCACGGCTTGGCCGTAAACGACTATACGATAAACTAACATTTTAGCGAGATCTGAAACATAACGGAAAACTTTGTCTGAAATTCCATTGCATTCAATAAAATTGTAAATTTTTACTTATTCACCAGTTGCCAGCTTTAAATTTTCGGTTTAGTATAGTGCTCAATCATTGAACTTTTCGACTGATGAATCAATCGTTTATGTTTTTCATTTCAAAAGAAAAAACATCATTAAATATCTTTGCCAGCCAGCAAGGCTGCAAATTCATTCTTAATTAAATACCTTATCTTCTAGGTTTAATCTGATTAGTCTCTATTTATTGCGTGATTAATCTGGTAACACCTCTCGCACTTATACGCCTTGTGCTATTCTTTTTTTAATTTGCTTTTTAAAATCTCGAATCACTCGTTATAAGCTGCAAACCGATTTAAAAATTTTACAACAGACTGATTTATTCAATTAAATTTTATTTTGAAACAATAAGTTAACGGAATTTTCTATGACCTACGACCCAAATGTTATCCGCACGAATAAAGCCCCTCAACCTGTCGGTCTTTATCCACATGCCAGAGCTGTTGGCAATTTATTATTTCTTTCAGGGGTAGGCCCAAGAAAAGCGGGTAGCAAGCAAATACCCGGTGTCACATTGGCAGCCGACGGTCAAATTCAAGCCTATGATATTGCGACCCAATGTCGCAGTGTCTTTGAAAATGTGAAAACTATTTTAGAGGCATCCGGATCAAGCTGGATGAACCTGGTAGATGTCACTGTTTTTCTAACCAATATGAAAGATGACTTTGCAACTTACAATCAAATTTATGCAGAGTATTTTGCCGACAACCAACCTTGCCGGACAACGGTCGAGATAAATTGTCTACCAACCCCCATAGCTATCGAACTGAAGTGTATTGCGACTATAAATGACAATACGCATTTGTAATGTATTTTTGTAATTTAACTTTTTAATTTTGAGGGAATAATCATGAGTGCACCTATGCAAGTCATCCAGTTTCAAAAGTGGATTGATGAAAATCGCGACAAATTAAAACCACCAGTATGTAACAAAGAAGTCTATCGAGATGGCGACATGATCATCATGGTAGTCGGTGGCCCAAATGGCAGAAAGGATTATCATTTAAATGAAGGTCCCGAATTTTTTTACCAGCTGGAAGGCGAAATGCTGTTAAAAACGCAACAAAATGGCAAAGTTGTTGAGTACCCCATCAAAGCCGGCGAAGTGTTTTTACTACAACCCAATACACCGCACAATCCAATACGTTATGCCAACTCGATTGGTCTGGTTATCGAGCAAGTCAGACGCCCAGATGAAATTGATGCACTAATGTGGTTTTGTGAAAACTGTAACCACAAACTATATGAAGAACGCTTTCCTTTGCGTGATATAGAAAACGATTTTGGTGCGGTATTTGGTCGCTTTTTAAATAGTGAAGCATTACGCACTTGTGATAAATGTGGAAAGATCATGCCACATAATAAACACGAATTTGAATCAGTGGAGTAATTTAACGATTATGCTGACTATCGATATTCATACACACATCCTGCCTGAAACCTGGCCCGATTTAAAACAAAAATATGGTTACGGCGGATGGATTCATCTTGATCATCATAAATGCGGATGCGCTCGCATGATGAAAGATCAGCAATTTTTTCGAGAAATTGAAGCAAATTGTTGGGATCCAAAAGTGAGAATTGATGAATGCAATCAACATCAAGTGGATATTCAAGTTCTTTCGACTGTCCCAGTGATGTTCAGCTACTGGGCCAAACCATTGGATGCGCTGGATATTTCTAAGATACTCAACGAGCACATTGCCGAAATTTGTGATAACCATCCCACTCGATTTGTAGGACTCGGCACAATTCCACTGCAATCTCCCAGTTTAGCAATTAAAGAACTTGAACGTTGTGTTAATGACTTGGGGCTAGCAGGCGTGCAAATTGGCTCACATGTCAATGAGTGGAATCTAAACGCGCCAGAGTTATTTGATGTATTTGCCGCAGCTCAAGACTTAGGTGCAGCTATTTTTGTGCATCCATGGGATATGATGGGCAAAGAACAAATGAAAGATTATTGGCTACCTTGGCTGGTAGGTATGCCCGCCGAAACCTCTTTGGCAATTTGCTCAATGATATTCGGTGGAATTTTCGAACGCTTACCCAATCTCAAAGTAGCGTTTGCCCATGGCGGCGGTTCATTTCCTGCAACTATTGGACGCATTGAACATGGCTTTAATGTACGCCCCGATTTAGTGGCTATTGATAACCCTAATAATCCGCGCGAATACCTTAACAAATTTTATTTAGACACATTGGTCCATGATCCAGCCATGCTGCAATATTTAATTAACTTAATGGGTGCAGATAGATTGGCTTTGGGTACAGACTATCCTTTTCCACTCGGCGAGTTAGAGCCAGGCCAATTAATTCATAGCAGCATTACCGAAGAGTCGGTTAAAAAGCGACTCTTACATGGTACAGCGCTAGAATGGTTAGGCTTGGATGCTTCTCGCTTTATGCAAATTCATCACGCCTCATAAAGGTCACTATCGTTATGAAAATTACCGTTGAAATTGCCGGTCAATCTTATCAAGCAAACTTAAGTTCTCCAGCCAGTATTGCCATAACTCTCCTACCTGATGGGCAACAGCCTTCACACTTTGGCGCACCAGCATGCACCAGCCAAACATTAGCAGAAGAGGGTTTTATCGGTGATACCAAACAAGGTGGAAGCTGTAATGTCAATCGGTTAACAATCATTCCTCATTGCAACGGTACGCATACTGAATCAATTGCACATATTACTGACCAGCCTTTTCCGGTTCATCAAGCACTTAAACACTCTCACTTTCCATGTGTTGTAATTACCATTGAGCCGGTACCTGCCAGTGAAACAGAAGACAGTTACTTGCCGCATTTTGATCCCACTCATGCAGTGATTACTTATCAGCAAATACATAACTGTCTTGCATCATTTAGTGACGAGCAACTAAGAGGCGTGGTGATTCGTACTTTACCTAACGCCGTTGACAAACAGTTTCAATGCTATAACACAGATAATTATCCAGTGTATTTAAGTAACGATGCGATGACTTATTTGCAACAGCGAAATGTCAACCACCTGCTGGTTGACTTTCCATCTGTTGATAAAATGTATGACGAGGGATATTTAAGTAATCATCATATTTTCTGGCAAATTGCCCAACAAACCCATCAACTAACAGCGAGTGCAGATAAATATAAAACAATTACTGAAATGGTATTTATCAGCAACGATATTAATGATGGATTTTATTTATGCAATCTGCAAATTCCTGAAATTGACACTGATGCGGTGCCCTCAAGACCAGTTTTATATGCGCTAACTCCGCAATAAACCATATTTTGTTATGAATCTAACATGAGATACGAAGCCAGTTATGAAATTTGAAAACAGTTTAGCTTTTGCTCAAAAGATGGATGAACAAGATCCACTGCATAAAATTCGCTACGAATTTTCAATTCCCAAAATGCCAAATGGACAAGAGGAGATTTATCTATGTGGTAATTCACTCGGATTACAACCTCAGTTAGCCGCGGAATATGTCAATCGAGAACTGAATCAATGGGCAAGTCTTGGCGTAAAAGGCCACTTTAGCGGTGATTTTCCTTGGATGCCCTACCATGAATTTTTAAGCGAAGGGCTTGCCGAACTGGTGGGGGCAAAAAAAGAAGAAGTTGTTGCGATGAATACATTAACCGCAAACTTACACTTGATGATGGTGAGTTTTTACCAACCCACCAAGCAACGGTACAAAATATTAATAGAAGATCACGCATTCCCTTCTGATCATTACGCCGTTGAATCACAAATTAGATTTCATGGGTATGATCCTGATGATGCAATGATATTGTTAAAACCACGAGCAGGTGAAGAATTGCTACAGCCACAAGATGTTTTGGATGTTATCGAACGACACGGCGATTCAATTGCATTGATTTTACTACCTGGTGTTCAATATTACACGGGTCAAGTATTTGATATGCAAGCGATCACCCAACTGGGTCATCAGAAAGGATGTAAAGTGGGTTTCGATCTGGCACATGCAACCGGCAATATTGTACTTAACCTGCATCACTGGGGCGTTGACTTCGCCTGTTGGTGCACCTATAAGTATTTAAATTCAGGCCCGGGTTCAGTTGCCGGTTGTTTTGTTCACCAACAACATCACGCCAATGAAAAACTGCCACGCTTTGCCGGATGGTGGGGGCATGACAAATCAACTCGTTTTAAAATGGAAAATAAATTCAAACCGATTCATTCCGCTGAAGCATGGCAATTATCGAACCCGCCTGTTTTATCTTTAGCAGCAATTCGCGGTTCTCTAGATACATTTAAAAAAGCCGGGGGTATAAAACCACTTAGAGAAAAATCTGAAAAACTAACTGGCTATATGCGATATTTATTAGAAGTTCAATTAAGTGATTGTGTTGAAATTCTTACCCCTGAAGAAAAAAAGTATTCAGGCTGCCAACTATCCTTAGCGGTTACATTAAATACCCAAAGCGATATTCAACTCGGTAAAAAAATATTTGATCATATTGAAGCAAACGGTGTAACAGGCGACTGGCGTCATCCAAATGTTATTCGTGTTGCTCCTGTACCGCTGTATAACTCCTTTGAAGATGTTTACCACTTTGTTGAAATTTTAAAGCAATCTATTGAAATCAATCGGGAGTAAAAATGAACCACTCAATACATAAAGAAAAAATTACTATTATTGGTGCGGGCCTGGTTGGTTCATTGTTGGCGGTGCTTTTAGCTAAGCGAGGTTATCGCATAGCTTTGTATGAAAGGCGCCCTGATATGCGTCGCACCGACATTAGTGCGGGACGCTCAATAAACTTGGCACTTGCCAATCGAGGTATTTATGCTTTACAACAAGCTGAACTAATGGAGAAGATTTCACCTATACTAACTGAAATGAAAGGAAGAATGGTGCATGATATTGAGGGACAGTTAAATTTTCAAAGTTATGGGCAAAAGCCAGAAGAAGTTATTTATTCAGTCTCACGCGGAGAATTAAATAAAATTTGTTTAAACGCCGCAGAAGAAACTGGACTGGTCGATATATTTTTCAATCAACGTTGCGAATCAGTGGACTTTAAAAATAATCAAATTACTTTTGTTGATGAAAATACTGCAACTCAAACTTTGCAACAGTTTTCTCAAATTATTGGTACCGATGGGAGTGCGTCGGCTGTGCGGGAAGCCATTCATCAGCAAACCTCACAACAACATGAGATCATTCCACTAGGGCATAGCTATAAAGAGTTGCGTATACCACCGGGCAGAAACGGCGAATACTTAATTGAAAAAAATGCCTTACATATTTGGCCACGAGGTGGATTTATGTTAATCGCCTTGCCCAATGCTGATGCATCATTTACAGTCACGCTATTTATGTCTAATGAAGGTAATATCAGTTTTGAAAATATTAACTCCGCAGAAAGCGTAAAAGCTTTTTTTGATGAATATTTCACAGATATTTTGCCGCTCATTCCGCAACTGACTAAAGATTTTTTTAGTAACCCCACAGGAAAACTTGCGACCGTTAAATGTTCGCCCTGGCACTTTAAGGATAAAGCCTTATTATTAGGTGATGCCGCTCATGCGATTGTACCTTTTCATGGACAAGGTATGAACTGCGGTTTTGAAGATGCCTGGGAACTGATTAAAAGTATCGAGCAACATGCCGGCGATTTTGCCAAAATATTTGCGCAGGTCAATCAAAATCGTAAGATTAATGGCGATGCAATTGCCGATATGGCCATTGAAAATTACATCACAATGCGAGACTCAGTGCGAGATAAAAAGTTTTTACTCAAAAATGCATTGGCATTTGAACTTGAAAAACGATTTTCAGGCTATTTTTGTCCACGCTATTCAATGGTAATGTTTCATAGACTACCTTATTCAGAAGCAAAATCTCGCGGTATTATTCAAGAAGCTATATTAAATCAGTTGACCGAATCCATTCAGTCAATCAAACAGGTAGATTATGCATTGGCAGAGCAACTCATCAAGGAAAAGCTATCACCGGTCAGTTTAAATCCTAATTAAGCCGCCTATTGCGGCTTTGTTGCTTGTTTATTAACAAATTGGGGCGATCATATAAAACATAATTTTTTATGTTCAATAGCAGTTTAATTGCAGTAATAATACTATCCGCATAAATATAAAATAGGCCAGTATCATTAAAAATAAATTGAAAACTCATTAAAATGTTGTTATTTGTAATTCAAGATTAACGAATAAAGAGTTGCTTTATGCATAACTGTCCTAGTTGCGGTACAGCCAATCAGTCCGGTGCAAAGTTTTGCTTGAACTGTGGCAATACGCTGACAAACTCAACACAATCCCCTTATCAATCTCCGCATTCCCAACAGTCTCCACCAATGATTAGTGAATTTCTTTATGCCGGATTTTGGAAGCGACTTCTTGCCTATATTGTTGATGCAATTATCATTTATTTGGTTATCATCGGTTTATCAATTGCTTTTGGGCTATCAAATCTTTCAAATAACCTGATGGTAGAACAAAATCCAGCATCAAGTATTACTAACGGGTTTATTTTTTTAGTGGCGTTCTATTTCATCTGGTGGATGTACTTTGCAGTTCAAGAAGGCTCTGCAGCGCAAGCGACACTGGGTAAACGATTATTGGGTATTAAAGTCGCTGATATGCAAGGTATGCCGCTGAGTTTTGCACATGCTGCCGGCAGACAGCTCGCTGGTGTTGTTTCGTCAATTACCTTTTCTATTGGCTATTTAATGGCGGCATTTACCGGTCGCAAACAAGCACTACATGATATTATCGCCAGCGCCGTAGTGGTCAATCGACGATTTGCTCCTCAACAAATTGCGTTAGTTAACCAATCGCCACCTGCAGGAATGAGTCTGGGCGGGGTAATTGCTGTTGTTTGCCTAGTGTTAATCATACCCGTCGGCGGAATTGTCGCAGCTATTGCAATCCCTGCTTATCAAGATTATGTCACGCGCGCCCAGCTAAGTGCAGCAATCATTCATGCCTCTTTAACGCAACCAGCAATTATTCAATACGCTGAAGAAAATGGGAATTGGCCAGTCAGTTTTGAACAAATATCCTTGGTTAGCGCAAATATGAAAGATGATAATTATTATATTAAGCTGGAAAGAGAAGGAACATTAGTCATTTATTTTTCGGCGCCAACTGCAATCAGTCATGGTTCAATTGCATTATTACCCGAATTAAATACTACTGGCGAGTATACTTGGCAATGCCAAGCGAATAATATTCAGGCCAAATTATTGCCTGCTAATTGCCAATAATCTTATTTTTAAAGATCTTATTTTTATAGTGTTTGCTTGAGCCAATGCTCAAGCATTTGCTGCATTTTTTTCAGTTGAACAGGTTTATTCAAAATATCATTCATGCCTGCATCACGGCAGTCATTTTCAATACCGCAAACGACATTAGCTGTTAAGGCAATAATCGGCGCATTCCGGCTTGGCCCATCTGTCGCTCTGATTTTTCGTGCCGATTCAAAGCCATCCATGACGGGCATATGACAATCCATAAAAATTAAGCAATAGTGATTTTCTAACGCAAGCGCCAGCGCTTCGCTACCATTTTCAGCAATATCAACTTCATAACCTAGTTTTTTCAAAAATAAACTGGCAACCCGCTGATTGGCAAAATCATCTTCAACAACAAGAATTCGACCTGACATATGCTAATCCTAACAATTTTAAAAACTCTTTGAGAGTAAAATTCCACAAAATATACTGGCTCCAACCCAGTTATTATTTAAAAATGCAGCAAAACAATGTTCTCTGGCTCGATCTCGGCATGAATACAGTTGCTTGACAATCAGCGCTGCTGCGATAATTAAGCCAAGATAATACCAAAAATTCAGTTCAAATTTGGTACCAACTAATATCATTCCAAAGATAAAAAAGCTTTGAATTATGGCAATAATCTGTAAATCCGCTTCGCCAAATAAAATTGCCGTAGATTTAATACCAATTTTTAAATCATCTTGCTTATCAACCATGCCATAAAGCGTGTCATAAGCCAGAACCCATAATAAATTTGCAATATATAACACCCAGGCAGTATCGGGGATGGTATTTGTTGTTGCTGCGAATGCCATTGGAATTGACATTGAAAACGCTGCGCCCAATACGACTTGCGGGAAATAAGTAACTCGCTTCATATAGGGATATGCCGTTGCAATAATAATGGCAATTATTGATAAAATAACAGAAAGCGTATTTAGCAATAATACTAGTCCAAATGCGACGAGAGATAAGACTAAAAATAAAATTATCGCTTCTTTTTCTGGTAATTTTTTACTTGCAAGTGGCCGCAATTTTGTTCTTGTAACTTTACCATCAAAATTTCTATCAGCATAATCATTGATGACGCAACCGGCAGAACGAGTTAGAAAAACACCGAGAGAGAAAATCAGTACCAGAAAAAAGCTTGGTGTTTCTTCTGCGGCCAACCATAAAGACCATAGAGTTGGCCAAAGCAAAAGTAAAATACCGATAGGTTTATCTACTCTCATTAATAAGCCATATTGATGCAGTCGATATTTTTGTGCTTTGGTTAGCTTGATATTCGCTTTAACAATATTGAAATATTTTTTTAAAACTTGTTTAACATCTACTAGCAATTCCAAAAAGGTTTGCCAGAAAAGTTTCCAAAATGAAAGCTCGCTAGGTTTTTTAATCGGCATAAACAGGACAGTCCGGTAAAAATATTTCACTGACCATTAGAGGGCCACTGGAAAATTCAAATATTGAGCTTCGCCGCCATAATTTATGGTTAACTGATATTCCCATCTCAAAAACTGCATTTGGAATTTGGTTTGTGAGTTCCAGATCCATATTTTTTCTGACTGCACCATTTCGGCCAAATAGTATTTTTCCAATCGGTGTATTATTAAGCATGACAATTCGACGAGCAGGTCCAGACAAGGTTCTAATAGGCACTACAGTACGTGCATACAGCCACTGCTGTTTACCTTTACCCATTTTTATTTCTCTTACAAGTGCCAGTTCTCGTGGTTGAATATTCAGCTGTTTTCTTTCGCTATAATCAACAAACTCCATCCGCTGGCTTAACCTTGTTAAACGAGGTGTTACCCCCATTAATTGTTTAAAACGCTCTGTTAGACTGCCTCGGTCACAAAGTAGCGCAAAAGTCTTCGGATTCAATAGCGGGTTCGACTCAAATGACTAAGTTGCGTGCGATTATATCAAAACGCTCTCCGTTTATGAGAATTTTTACCTGTTACTTGCGGTTTCCCTTAAAAATCTTTATAAATGCGCCTTAATTCATCAACGACCAATTTAAATGAGATAGCTATGAGAAAGTGGGAATGTATAGTCTGTGGCTGGATTTATGATGAGGAAAAAGGCTGGCCTGAAGATGGCATTGCGCCAGGAACCAAGTGGGAAGATGTCCCCGAAGACTGGTTATGTCCTGATTGTGGAGTCGGCAAAGAAGATTTTGAAATGGTACAAATAAAAGCCTGATACACCAGAAAATAAGCAATAATTACTAATCGTTAACACGGATTATCCCCGGTTTTATCGGGTCAAAGATGGATTTTGAGCTATAATTAAGCCCAAAATCGAATAAACGAAATTATAAAATGTTGAACAAAATCCGACTGTTAATTATTTTAATTATTGCTTCATTTTTATTATTCAGTGCAAAATCTTTTGCATTCGAATCCGAAAAACCTCCCCTAAAGTATTTTCAGATTGACCCGAACATTCTGACCTTCTATCAGTCTAGCGGACGAAAATTTGGCTATATAGTTGTGCAAATCCAAATTGTTGTACGAGGACAGGAAAATTACGATCGGGTAGAAACACATCTACCACTAATTCAAGACTCATTAATCGACTTTTTTAATCGTCAGAGTAAAGAGACGATACAAGACTTAAAGCAACGGGAACAACTTCGTTTAGATGCGAAACAAAAGGTAGATGATATCCTGAAAGAAGAACTAGGTATCAGTATTGTTGAAAATTTATTATTTACACAGTACGTGTTTCAATGATCTTCAAGACAGATATTTGACCAATCTATCAAAAATCGAAAGTCAACAACATGGTAATATTCACATATTCAGATTACACTTTTTAACATTTATGTTGCTGTGCAACCGTCAAAATATTGACGGTTACTATAATTTCAGGATTATTACGCAATGAATATTTTTTTATAATTTTAAGTTATTTCCAATTTAAAATTACTTTTCCAGAGAGTCCAGATCGCATGACATCGAATCCTTGCTGAAAATCATCTACATCAAACTGATGAGTAATAATTGGTGAAATATCTAATCCAGATTGAAGCAGCGAAACCATCTTGTACCAGGTTTCAAACATCTCCCGGCCATAAATTCCCTTAATTTGCAGACCTTTAAAAATCACCTGATTCCAATCAACCCCCATATTGGCAGGCGGAATGCCTAACATGGCTATTTTTCCACCATTATTCATAGTGGCAAACATTGACTGTACCGCAGATGGCACACCCGACATTTCAAGCCCAACATCAAATCCTTCGGTCATTCCCAACTCGTCCATCACATCCTTCAAGTTTTCTTTTGAAACATCAACGGTTCGAGTAGCCCCCAGCTTTTTAGCCAAATCCAGTCGGTAACTGTTCACGTCGGTAATCACCACATGCCGCGCTCCAACATGGCGACAAACTGCCGCAGCCATTATGCCGATAGGGCCTGCACCAGTAATTAACACATCTTCACCGACTAAATCGTAAGACAAGGCGGTATGCACGGCATTTCCGAAAGGATCAAAAATAGCAGCCATCTCATCAGAAATATCATTTGGAAGCTTAAAAGCATTCACTGCCGGAATAACCAAGTACTCAGCAAAGGCTCCAGGGCGATCGACCCCAACACCGTATGTGTTACGGCATAAATGTCGGCGTCCGGCACGGCAGTTTCGACAATAACCGCAAGTAATATGGCCTTCTCCCGAAACACGATCTCCAATTGAAAATCCTTGGACTTCCTGACCAATTTCTTCTATTACACCAACAAACTCATGCCCAACAGTCATTGGAACAGGGATCGTTTGCTGCGCCCAATCATCCCAGTTATAAATATGAATATCGGTACCGCAAATAGCCGTTTTGCGCACACGGATCAATACATCGTTGTGACCAAACTCAGGCTTTTCTGCCTGCTCCATCCAGATACCTTCTTTGGCGAAGCTTTTTGATAAAGTTTTCATGGTTTTAATCTCAATAAAAAATTAATTATCGTGTTCATGATTTGAAGTGTTTAAATGACACCCAACTTCTTACCAACCTTCTCAAAGGCAGCAACAGCTTTATCAATATGCTCAAATGAATGTGCGGCAGACATCTGAGTGCGAATTCGCGCTTGCCCCTTTGGCACTACAGGGAACGAGAATCCAACAACATAAATACCTTCTTGGAGCATTTCATCTGCAAAAGCCTTTGCTAAAGAAGCATCGCCCAGCATGACAGGTATTATGGGATGCTCACCAGGGAGTAAATTAAACCCTAGAGCCGACATTTTTTGTCTGAAATATTCAGCATTCGCGGTAAGTTTTTCACGGAGCTCATTACCACTTTCCAGCATATCCAAAACTTTAATGGTAGCCGCAGCAATAACTGGTGCTAAAGTATTAGAAAACAAATAAGGACGTGAGCGCTGTCTTAACCACTCGATGATCTCCTTGCGGCCAGAAGTATAACCGCCAGAAGCCCCGCCTAAAGCCTTACCTAATGTGCCAGTGATAATGTCAACGCGATCCATAACACCACAGTACTCATGAGTGCCGCGGCCATTTTCACCAATAAAACCAACCGCATGTGAATCATCTACCATAACTAAAGCATCATACTTATCCGCTAAATCGCAAATAGTCTTTAGATTAGCTAAATATCCATCCATTGAGAAAACGCCATCGGTCGCAATCAGTTTATATCGCGCGCCCGCTTCATTAGCGGCAATTAACTGCGCTTCTAGGTCAGCCATATCGTTATTGGCGTAGCGGAATCGCTTAGCTTTGGATAATCTTACGCCATCTATAATAGAAGCATGGTTCAACGAATCAGAAATAATGGCATCATCAGCAGTCAAAATTGTTTCAAACAAACCGCCATTGGCATCAAAGCAAGATGAATATAAAATTGTATCTTCCATTCCTAAAAAGCTGCTAATTCTCTCTTCTAATTGCTTATGAACGGCTTGCGTTCCACAAATAAATCGAACCGATGCCAACCCATAGCCCCATTGAGTTAATGCCGCCTGACCCGCCTTAATTAGATCAGGGTGATTGGCTAATCCTAGATAATTATTCGCACAAAAATTAAGAACATTATTTCCACTAGTGACGTGAATATCTGCCTGTTGTTGTGAATCAATTATCCGTTCATCTTTATATAATCCCGCTTCGTGAAGCTCGTTAATTTGTTGTTGTAGATTTTCAAGAAATGATTTGCCCATGAGTTACGCTCTGATTTGATAAGTTATAGGTATGAAACATTCAATGAGGAATTGAATCGTCAGTTCAAGTAGCACGAATTTTACCCGATAAGCAGTGAATTCTAAATGTTTTTCAAAAAAGCAATAACCTCGATAGGTAAGCAGTATGAAGGCTAATAAATTGGTAAAAGGTGAGAGTTTTACAAAAAGAAAAACCTCAAACGTTACTGGACGATATCGCTTGAGGTTGTTGTTTTATTGATTATTCAATCTTTCATCCTTGGTATTTAACGGCTTTTCAGCTAAAAGTCATACTTCACTTTTCCATTTGAAGTATTTAACCAAATATAATTATGCAATTTGTGATGGTTTATCTCCGTTACATAAAGTACTGACTTTAACCGATGGGTCGATACGACGGGTTTCTAACTGTTGCGCAGGGTCAATGCGGCGTGTTTCCAGTTGATAACTCGGATCAATACGTCGTGTGCTCACTTTAACCGAT